>NZ_JBEFTW010000013.1:0-168831 GCF_040196095.1 Actinopolymorpha sp. B17G11 | reverse complement strand
GATGCGCAGGGATGATGCGGTCGGTCAGTTCCACGTAAAGTGCGATCAGAAGGGTGTCCAGGTCGGCGATCACGAAGACCTCCAAGTCGGCGTGTGTAGACACGCCGATCCTGGACACCCTTCGCCCTATCACCCCAGGTCAGACCCAGCGTGTCGCACACATGTCCCGACCTGGTCAAAATTTCCGATCAACGATCTAGCGGGCACCGAGATCGTGCGGACGGGTGGCCGCACCGTTCTGCGCTGCGCATACGACGTTCTCGGCAATGTGCTCCTCGAGCAGAGCATGGACGCGGGCGATCAGTGGCTGCTCGCGGATGCGGCCGGCTCACCGATCCGCTCGTGGGATGATCGCGGGTTCGTCCGCCGGGGCACCTGTGACGCACTTCGACGGGCCCTCGGGGTCTTCGTCTCGGACGGCGGTGTCGAGCGGCTCGCGGAGCTCACCATGTGGGGAGAGGCGCAGAGGATGCTGCGAACCACCGTGGGCGCCTCTTCCAGAGCTGCGACGAGGCGGGGTCGTGACGTACGTCGCGTACGACTTCGAAGGGAATCTCACAAATGTTCGCCGGGAGTTCGCCCGCGACTACGCCGCCGTCGTGGACTGGCTGTGAACGAGGCGCAGGGAAAAGAAGAAGAGATTGGACGCACCCATTGCTCTGAGCCCCGTCACTACAACTTGTTTCCGATGTGTATTCGCGTTGGGTCCTGGCCGGTCTTCTTGGTGGCAGTACCCGGCGAACTCGGAGTCGAAGGTGGCGTTGTGCCTTGTACCTCATTCAACAGGGCAGCAAACTTCTTCACCTCGGCACCTGTTGCGCCAAAGGACCTCATCCCCTTCCAGCCCATCTCTTTTGCGATTTCGCCTTGAACAGCGTTCAGATACTTGGCAGTCATCGCCGGCGTCCACGCCGTGCCTGGGCCGACGCCGAGCGCAACTCGCTCACCGATATCCTGACCGTAGAGATTGTTAACCATGTCGACGTAGTTATCAATTGCCTGTCTCTCCTCCCTTTTTGGAATCGATCCGGTGATTAGCGACGCTTGGTCTCGCTCGTGGAGGTCTCCGGCCAAGTCGGCCGCAGCTCGCCCTCGAAGTGTTGTAATGACAGCCTGCCCGAAGACATGAAGAAGCATGTTCTTCGTCGCGTCCGCCATCGTAACCTTGTCCTTGCCGATGAAAACAGTGGGACCCACAGGAGATGCTCGCATGTGCTTGAACATCTCGTCGGAGATGCGCCCGATCGCAGTCCCAGACGTGTTCTTTTTTACGAAAGACAGTTTCTCGATTGCCTCAAGATCCCCCTTGTGAAAAGCGATGCTAGGGTTCGATAGCGCGAAACCGGCCTTGTCCAATATACCCCCTGAAGCCGCTGCCTTGAGGGACGACTGCCCAGGGTTGCTTGCCGATAAGGTATTCAAGCCCTTGCCGGGCTTGGACTTGTCGGCAACCGCGACGGATGCCGAGCTTAAACGACCGCCCGGATCGTATGAAATGTCAACGTCCTTCTTGAGGGCTGCGAGATCCTTGTACTGATTTGCGATCAGCGGCTTCCGACCGTCGGGATCGACCAAGACGGTTGGGCAGCTTGAGACAGCTTCGTACATGGACCCGCCTACAGTATTCCAGAGTTCTGGGTCACAAGTAGTCCATCGCGCCACCCAGGGCGCGTAGTACCTCGCCCCGAAGTAGCAGAACCCCGTTTCATCATCGCGCTCCTTACCGGTGTATCGATATCGCTTGAGGCTCACCTCGGCGGCGCTCCGGCCGGCCTGGAACGACGTCGTTCCGTACGGGTGGCACTCCTCGTACGCGATCAGCGCGCCATCGCTGTCGAGCTCGACACTCGCGGAGCCAAGGTGGTTTCGGAGTTGGCACCGCTGTAGCGGCACCGGAACGTTGACCGAGTTTCCGCTCTGGATGGTCTGGGTCTCGACCAGCGCGATTCGTTGCTTGTCGTCCAAGACATGCAGCGATTCGCGTTCGAGACTGATCGCGGCTCCGTTGTACTCGCGATAGATCTCGAATCCACCGAGGTACAGGCGCTCCTTCTGTCGCGCGCCGTTCTGCGACTCGATGACCTTGCGTACGCGCTGTCCGGCGCCGTCGTAGACGTAGTAAGCCGTGCCGCCGCCTCCGAGATCGGCCTGCTGCAGCTCGTCCTTGAAGTCCCAGACCATCGCCGCGAGATGCGGCATCGAGGTCATGTTGCCGTGGGCGTCGTGCGTGTAGTGCTCGACCTGGTTGAGCCCGTTGCCCACGGTGGTTCTGGTCAGCCGGTTGCTCTTCTTGCCGGCCTCGAGCAGGCTGTTCTCCTGGTACTCGTAGCGACGCGTCCAACCGGCACCGTTGAAGCGGTGTGCGAGCGCCGCGAAATTGCCGACCGGATCGTACTCGTATCGCTCGGTGTAGTTGCGCAGCGCCTGCAGGTCGTTGGGATTTGCGCGATGGCCGAGGAATGGGTAGTTGCGGTAGTCGCCGTTCGGCGGATCGAAGTCGAACGCGTTCTGTCCGATGTGCTCGCGCCCCACGGCTTCGATGAGCCGGTAGATGGCGTCGTACGTGTACGCGCCCACGGGCTCGACGTTCTGCCCGTTCCGGATGATGGTCTTGAGCGCGACGTCTTCGATCCGCGTGATGTTACCGACCGGGTCGTACGAGTAGCGCAGGTCCTGCACCACCGAGGGGTCTTTAAAGAGCTGTGATGCGGTCGCGTCGGAGTTGGCGGGCCGGGTCGTCTTCAGACGCGAGAGGCGAAAGGTGAGCTGATCGTATTCGTACGTCGTGGTGGCGCCGTTCCTGTAGTCGATCTTCTCGCGCTGCCCCTTGGCGTTGTAGTCGATGTTCGTCACGAAGGCCGTGGCTACGCCAGTGCCGCGAAGCTCTACTTCGACCGTATCGAGGAGGTTGGCCTCGTTGAAGGTTGGCCGATAGAGGCTGCCGTCCGGTGAGGTGACCGTGAGCGTGCGGTTCAGCGCATCGAATGTCGTGCTGCTCGTAAAGGTACCGTCCGTGGTCGCGGGGTTCTGCAGCCAGTTCACCGCGACCTTGTAGGTCGGCAGCAACTCCCGCTTGTGCTCCCGCAGATTCCCTTTGAAGTCGTAGGCGACGTTGGTGACCTTGCCCGCGCCGTCGTAGCGTCGAAAGATCTGGCCGCGGTGGTTGGCGGCATCGCCTTGGCCCTCGCCGTAGACCGTGCGCTCTGCAAGCCGCTCGGCGCCGTTCCCCGTCACGAAGAGGTCCGTGGGACGGCGAAGTTCGTCGTAGGTCATGCGACGCAAAAAGAGCCGGCTGTCCCAAGCACGAATGACCCTTCCGACCGCATCGCTTAGCATCCAGCGCTCACCGGCCTCCATGCTGGCTTGGTGAATGCGGTTGCCGAGGAGGTCGTAGTCGTAGCGCGTGACGATGCGCCCGAGCTCGTCGACGATCGCGTTGCCTTGCGCGTCGAGCCCATTCTTGGCGGCGTCGCGCACCGCTCGCTGGTTAGCCTCGATGTCGAGGTCTACACGGGTCGCGAATCGGTCGACGCTGCCATCCAGTGCGTGGCCGGGACAGACCACCTTGTTGTGCGCGAGCGTAAGAAACACACGGCCGAGGACATCGAGGTGTGCCGTGGTCGGTGTGTTCGCGTGTGCTTCGGCCTTTCGGGCCGCGTCTCGCTCCGCCGCGCCCATGGCGTTGCCGATTCGCTGCGCGTGCCAGGTCTCCCAGTTCACCGGCTGGCTCTTGAAGTACTCGCGGACATAACCCGCAACATCGGGATCAGTCCGCGGATCGCCGGTCTGGTTTCGAGTTGCGAGTTCGGGCCGGCCCTGCGCTGCGGCGACCGTATCGTTCACATCGACGGTCGTTTGCGTCCAGGGATCGAAGAGGACCTTCTCGTATGTGTGATTGGGATGCAGCGTGGCGACAACGCGCTCGACCGGGTCGTAGAAGAGCACAGGACTGACGCCGGTATCCGTAACCTCGGGCTCGCTCTCGTAGAGGTGCGTCGCGCTGAAGAAGGGCTCGTACTGCTTGACGGGCTTGCCCTTGTTGTTGAAGATCGTCCGACCTGAGCCGACCCAGCGGCGGGGAGCATTTGCTTCTCCTGGTTCGAGCTTGCCGGGCTCAATGTCGCCTGAGGGCAACGCCACGTGACTGTGACGCTTACGGGCTGTCCCCGGCTCTGCCTGAATCTTTTTCTGGATCTCGCGACCGAACCCGTCCGAGAAAGAGAAGCTGAGCCGGATCTTGGTCTGACCGTCGCGTGCCGGACCGAAGTGCGTCTCGCGAGCCAGCGTGGCGGCGAACGGTGGCTGCCCCACTCGCGTGTAGCGATCGAGATCGCACACGATTCGCGTCGTCGCCTTGCCCAGGAGGGATGCCGCTTCACCTTGAGGATCGGCGATGAATGCGCGGAGCTTGGCGAGTGTCGGATCCGCACTGAAGCCTTCCAGCAAGTCGCCGAGCGGCTGCCCCTGCTTCCCCATCACCGCGGTTGCGACCACCATCCCGTGTGCGTCGAAGGCCGAGGCCGAGCGATTGCGATTTGGATCCGTGACCTCTCGAGGCTGGAGCACGCGATAGTCGTTCGCGGCCGAGACGGAGTTGCCGACCGGGTCGGTGGTCCGCGTGACGAGCAGATCGTAGGCGTCGTAATCGACAGCCGTTGTCTGATCGAAGGCATCGGCGACCTTCCGCGGAACAAAGAAGTGCTGGCGCGCGGTGCTCAGCTCGATGGCGGCCGTGAGCGCCGGACTGCTCGTGTTCGCTGCGGAATCGAAGAAGACCTTGCCGGACGGTGTCCACCAGTTGCCGTCCCAAGCGACGTACCCACCTTGATCGTTCCCCTTTCCTTCGAACAGCGAGCTCGCGGTGGGTAGCAGCGGCTCGTCGGGCTGACCGGATTGCTTTCGCGTGAAGACTTGAGCGAGGAGCGAAGGCGTCAGCGCCAGCTTGTAGGTCTCGCCTGGCAGCGCCTGAGTCTCAACCTTGCCGAGCGGCGACAGGGCGCTCAGATCGTTCTTACGATAGAGCGTGCGCACATCCTCGATGAGGCGCTTCTGCTTCTTGGTGACGTCGGCCTTGAGCTCGTATGGAATCTCCGCAGCCGACGCGAGCAGCGCAAAGGTGTTCCGAGACAATTCCTCGAAGCTGAACCGCGCACCCTTCTCTGGCGCGAACCCCGTCAACTCGTAGGTTCGAGTCTCGGCTGGGATTGGTGCGCGATGATGCCCGGCCGCTAGAACAGTCGGAGGAATCTCGTTCTGCGTGTAGCTGCTCTCGGTGTAGGTGATGAGCAGCGCAGATTGCTTCGCCTTGTCTTCTGCTGTTAGCGCCAAGTCTGTCGAAGGGGTGCGACGACCATAAGCAACAGCGAGAGACTTCAAGACGTTGCCGAAGGGGTCGACGTCCAGCGTGAGCGCGTGGCTGACGCGCGGGTCGGCCGGGTTGCGCTCGTAGTGGCTGCTGAGCACCTCGCGCGTGTGAGCGAAGAAGACCGCATGGCGATTGCCCAGCCGCGGCTGTAGTCGCTCGAGCGTGAAATTCTGCTCGACGACCGTGTAGGGCGTGGCCGCGCGCTTCTTCTCCTCGGGTGAAGAGGTGTCGGTTGCGTCGAGCGCGTACACCTCCTGGCGCAGCATCATGCCTTTGAGCGCACGGCACGCCTCGCGTTCCTCCTCGAGCGTCAGATTGTCCGAAAGAACCGTGTCTGGAAGCAGCCGCTCCCTCGACTGGTCATCGATCAGCCCATGCTCCCGGTAGTACTCGCCAACGTCCTTGTCGTCGAGGAGGCCGGCGAAGAAGTCGGAGACGTGGTTGCGACCAAGGTAGATGCCCGTATGAAACCAGGTCTTCGTCAGCACCGGCGGCACGTGTGATGCCGCATCGATGGCGGCGGCCCCGGGCGGTGCTGCTGCGGCGAATGCGGCAAACTCCTCGGTGTCCCGTTGCTCGACCATTCCGAAGCCGCGGAAGTCGCGCTCGACGCCGTCGAAATGGCCGTGGTGGTACTTGTACGAGGTGACGAAGCGATTTCCACTGATGCGGTCGAACGTCGTCATGCGCTCGACGACGTGCACCGGGAACGGCAGACGCGTGATCCACGGTCTGCCCGCAGCCTTGTCCTCTAGATAGAACTTCGTCGAGGATGCGTAATCGACCTTCGTCTCGGCGCCGAGGTTGTTCGTTGAGCGGATGAGCAGGTGGGGTTTCTGCCCCATCAGGTCGATGTATCGGAGCGGACGTCGCGAGTCGGCAGGCAGGGACGACGACCAGACCAAGCAGGCGGTTCCGTTTCCGTGCAGGTCGGCTGTCGATACCGACGATAGGTTGTCGATGCGCGGGAAGGTCGGAAGATGGCGCGCCTTGCTCCAGCGGTTGCCCGACTGGTTGAAGTAAACGCGCACGCTGTCGCGGTGCAGGTAGATGATGTCGGTCGTTCCCGAGCCGTCGATGTCGGCCAGCCGAATGCGCCGCTGCTCGAACTGGTCGGGGTTGTCGAACCATGGTTCGTTGTCCATGGTGACCTTGGCGCCGAAGCGGCCATAGCCGAGGTTCGGCCAGTAGCAGACCTCGCTGTTCCGAATCCGCACCAGGTCGGTGAGGCCGTCGCCGCAGAGGTCGGCGAGATAGATGGATTGCGTTTGGTCGGAGAGCACCAAGCGAGGACCGCGCTCCTCATCGCGCGACTGATGCACCCGCCGCGCAGGACCGAATCCATCCTCCGCGAGCGATTGATGCCAGGCGAAGACGTCGTTCTCGGTGATGAGGATGTCCGCATGGCCGTCACCGTCGAGGTCGACAAAACGAAGGTTGGGCTCGTTCCAGTTGAGGTTCGGCAGCTTGCGGAACGTGCGGAAGGTCTCCCAGCTCTCCTCCAGAGTCCGTTCGTAGAAGCCCGGGGTTGGTCCACTGAACGAGACGACGTCGAGCTGGCCGTCACCCGATAGGTCGAGGATCTGCGTCCCCCCATTCGCCATCGCGAACAGTGACGGCTTGGTGCGAGCGACCTGCAGCGCTCCGAAACGACCTTCTCCAAAATTTGGCTTGTAGAACCACGCACCAGCCTGCTCTGTCAGGATTCCCGAAAGGCCTTCTCCGTCGAGATCGACCCATTGGTAAGCGGAGCCATCGACGCCTACGGGGAGATTCTCGGCTGCCGTGGCATCGACGTGCCGGATCTCGTCTTGGATCTTTGCCTTGCTGTACTCGAACTCGAGCGGCGGCAAAGTCCGCCTCAGATAGGTGATGTACTTGACGCCGCCGCGTTCGACGACCGCTTGGCCGTCGTCGCGCACGAACCCGGACTGCGTGATGGATTGAATGAACGACGCGAATCGCGTGCTGCCCTGGTGGCTGAGTTCGATGTCGATCACTGGAGACTTCGAGTAGTCGAGATCTTTGTACTCGAAGTCGATCGAGCGAACGAGACAGGGCTCGTTGCCGAGCTCCGCAAGGCGGTCCTGGTTCAGCTCCGGGAAGCGATGGAACATCAGCGCGCGACGGCAACGGCGGTACGAGCGGACCTCGAAGCCAGCTCGATGCGATGAGAACGCATCCGGTCGTGCTGTCCACGTGCCGTCTGTCTTCCACGAGGCGCGAACGAACTTGTGCTGTTCGTCTGTAGGTTGCCCCTGGGCGAGAGGACCCTCCTCGTAGTGGCCTTCGTCGTAATCGAATACCACCTCGAAGAGCCAAGTCCCAAGCGAGAGGTCCGGCTGAACGAGGCGCGAGACGCGATTGCCGTACTTGACCCGCTTCAGGTAACGATTGGCCGTGCGGGTTCGATTGCGCTCGTTGGCCAGCGTCCGGTCGACTGCAGCATCGTTCTCAGCCGCGTACTCGTAGACGATCGCGTTGCCCTTGTCGTCATAGCTGGCGCAAATGAGCCAGGTGAAGACCCGCGTCGGATGCGTTGGATCCGGATCCGCTGGATCGAAGATGCGAGAGTTGTTGTCGCGCCCGTAGAGGGTCGTGACGTTCTCGCGCGTGATCGATCGCCAGTGGATCTCTCCGGTGGCTCGGTTGGTCCATCGCTCGATGCGCGCGAAGAGTCCCTCCACGCGCGGGCGGTAGCGATGAATCGTGAAGCCCGGAGCGCTGACGTCGTCTTTGGCTCTGCTGCCGTCCGCATCGAGGACGGGCACGAGGTCTTCTGCACCGGATAGGACGTATACATCCGACTCGCCGGCGTCGTCGTACTGAGGCAGCCCCTTGTCGGTCTTGCGCGTCATGGACGGGAGGGAGAGCGACCACCCGAACCCGAAGGGGCCGTTGCCCGACCCCGAGTCGTACGAGAGCGAGAGCTGTGGGCCGAACCCCGCGCGGCTGGGACTAGTGGGGATCGGCACGGTCAGCGAGCCGGTGCCTGTGACGGGGTTAGCGGCGAACTTCTCGCCCATGCCTCGGATGGCGCCGCCGCCCTTGGGTAGTTGAATCGTTGGACTGCGAGAGTGAGCGCTGAGCTGTGATGCCTGGTCCCTAACACCAGGCGAACGCTGTGGGTCGGCGGCCCTCACTTGGCGTCCCTCGACGGGCCCGGCGGGGGCTCGAAGTCCGCGACGATGCCCGTCAGCTGCGGGCCGTCGGTCCTCGCGCCCGGCCCCATCCCATAACGGGCGAACACTTCCCAGGCAGAGTGCACCAAGCCGGCGGCGGCCTCGTCGTTGTCCCCCCGTGCAACCGATAACTGGCGCGCCGCGAGCAGAGTCGCGTCACGCGCGGCGAGCATGCTCGGGTTGGCGGCCGTGAGCTTGAGGCCGTCAACGACGATCTGCAGCGTCTCGGCTCGGCCGAGACGCCGGGCGAGCGACATCAAGACCGCGCACCACAGCTCCCCGATGTCGTGTACCTGGATGTACCGCGGAGAACCGAGCTCAGCGTACGTGCCGGGATAGTCCTCGGTGTAAGGGTGGCGGCGGATCCCAGTGGCGCGGTCGACCACCCAGTCGCCGACGACGGTTTTCCCGAGCAACGAGCACGCCACGAAGTCGCTCCAACCTTCGCCCATCCCGCCCGACTGGATGGCGTCGAGCGAGGTGTCGTCCATCGGCCCGCCGACGAGGCGGTTCGACAGCCCGTGGGTGTACTCGTGGTAGACCACGTCCGAATCCAGCGCGGTGTGTCGCTGGGTGGACGCGACCAGTCCCATGTTCATCCTCGGCGCCGATCCATCGGCCGGCGTAGCCATGTTCGCCGTACCCCAAACCACGCCTGGGTGCACCAGAGCGAGTACAGCGTCTCCTGACCGGCCGCCGCGCCCGAGATTGTTGCGTTGGAAGTTGCCATCGGCCTCCCGGAACCCCAGCAAGTACAGGGCGTCATGCATCGAGGCACAGTACGAGAACACGTTCAAGACGAGCTGCTCTGGCGCATCTTGCTGAACGGGCGTCGCGAACACCACGCCGTCTGCGTTGCGCGCACCCAAGACTGGGCGGCCCGTAGTGGCGTCGATCGCACGCACCAAAGCGCCAACAGTGGTCTCGTCGAGCAGCCAGGGATCCGGGAATCCTGCCGGTAGCCCGGCTGGCGTAGGCAGACCGTACGTCGTCAACGGCAGCGGGAAATCGACCTTCTGGCGTCCCTCTCCGGAACGCAGTACCACTTGGGCATGTCCGCCCAGCCCATGCACCAGCCGCAGGCACAGCAGGATTCGTGCATCTGCGGCGTCGATCAGGAACCGGTACTCCGGTGCATCCGGCATCTGAACCCGTAGATGCCACGCGAGCCGCAACCCTCCGTCCAGAGGGAACCACATCAGCGACACTGTCACCGGCTGGGCGAAACCGCTCACCTCGAAGACCGTGGCGCGGTCCAGTCGGTCGATCGGCGCAGTGACGAGCCGCACCGTCATGGAATGGACATCCGAAACCGGCTCGGCGACAGTCTGATTGAATGGATCAGGCTCCACCTCGTCACCGCCTGCCGCGAGATGCGCTGCCGCCACTTCAACGGCCCGCGACGCCGGGATCGACGGTTCGACGGCGAGATCTTCCGCAATCGTGTACGACCGCCCGGCCACCTCTAACAATTGACCGCTCGGGTCGAAGCGGACCGTTTCGCTCGCGTCGTACACGCTGATGCCCTTGTACTGCTGCCTCAGGTGCACGGCGACCCCGTCGGAGGAAGTGATCTGATAGCCAGGGTCGACGAGGTACTCCGGTGCCTGCTGCGGAGCCAGACCTAGCACCGATCCGACCTCCTGCACGTGTGCCAAGGCTCGACGCACATAGTTGCCGTCCGAGGGCGGAGCGTCCCGTGACACGACCACAGCGGGGTTGCCGGTGCTCGCGTCGAAGCTGACGATCTGGACGTCGTGATCGCCCGGCAGTTCCTCAGACGCCGCTTCGGCCGCCGCATGCAGTTCCGCACGGCGCTCTGCGGGGACCGTGCGCTCTCTGGCCGCCTCGGTGCGAACATCGACTTCTCTGGCCATGACAACTGTCCTTTCGTTCGGCAGACGCTACCGTTACAGCGGCGACAGGTTTCGTAAGCGGAGCGCTCATGCGACCAGATATGAGTTCGCCGTCGACATGCCAACAAGCGGGATGTCGACAAGCAGGTGTCCCAAGCAAGACCGTATTCGCCACTACCGACACCTGCCGCATCCGGATCACGCTCTTGATCGCGCGGATCGGCATGTGCGCCGCGAAGGGTGCCGACCCCACGACGATTCGGTTCTCGGGCGACACGACGACGCTGCAGTTCCTGTCCCGTGCCCGACGTTGCCCCCTGCAGTAGGTCGGTCGGGCCCCAATCGCCATATCCAGGATGTCGGCGCCATTGGCGCTGACGACCCATCCAGTTCAGCGTGTTGCGTCACTCCGGTGTCGGGTTGCGCGATTATGACGCCTACTCCCCCGCTCGGCCGCGCCTCCTGCGTCGAGAATTTCCACGCCTCAGGGGCACGGATCGTCTCGAGCGCCCACCGCGGGCATGCCTCCAGCCCAGCTTCGCTCGGCACCCAACTGCCCGGTAGGCCACCGCTGGCGGTCTCCGCTGCCAAGCCACGGACGCCACCCGGCGGCTCTTGGAGGAAAAAGGGCGTCGGGACGTTAGGCTCACCGGTCTCGGCATCGAACTCGCTGGCCAGCACATGGCCGGTCTCGAACGCCACCGGCAGCCCTGCCGTGTCGAGCGTCCGCCCCGGCGCCCCTACGACGAGAACGCGCTGCTCGAGTGCTGACAGAGGAGCGACCCGCGCGCCAACGTCCCCAAGTGCCGTCGCGACGGCCGCGACTGGTTCCTGGTCGGCACTGAGTTCCAGCGCAAACCGGGCTGGCTCGTCGTTGGGTCCTGGAGGCAGTGAGGCGAGAGCCGCCGAGCCGGATGGGGTCGGTGCCATGCGCGGTCCCCCAGTTCATGTCCCGACCAGACAATATTTCCATCTTCACTCATAGCAGGGCCGTTGTCTTCAGAACGCGGACTTTCGCCTCGTATAACAGTGCGACAGTGCGAGGGCCGACGTTCACCTATCGCGGTACGCATTTCGCCCAGTGCCCATACCCGATTCGTGGTGACCTACAGCGGCCTGCTCGAGCGGCTCGCACACGAGTAGCTCGAGCGATGTGGGCAAGTTCGTAGGCCAAGTGCCGACCTGCTCGAGCGGTGTGAGTGGCTGCCCACGACGACGGCGTGTGTGTGGGGTCGGTGTGTCCGTCAGCGTCGCGGTCGGCGCGCCCGTACGTCAACGTGTAGCCGGTGGGCGACCTGTGCGGCGAGCCCGTCAGGAAGCTGCTCGACTGCCGACCCCACGCTCACCACTCCACGCAGATCCAGACCGCATCTCAGAAAAGGGCACAAGGTTCCACTTGACAGTGCTCGGTACCACGGGTTACCTGAACAGTAAGCTGGTATGCGCGAACATCGGCGGCGACTCCAGTTGTCGTTCGAGACACGTGAACCGAGCTGACAGGAATGCACCTGCTCAACCCTAATTGGACACCTGACGGTGCGGCAGTGCCGCCAACCTGTTCCGGCGGGACTCAGCACCAGAGACGTTGAATGCGCTTGGGGCAGGACTTCGATGTCTCTGTCCGAGGCGTTCGCCACAGCGACCAGGTGGACTCGCCGTGCAGGCACTCTGAGTCGGAAGTGCATGTCGATGCCCGATCCGGAACGTGAGATTCTCGTCCTACTGGAGCCGAGAAGTGCCGATAGCGCGCTCTCTCAGTTGCGAGCCATCGCCCGTGTCACGCAAGTCCTCACGCCACGGATGGCACTGGTCCGAGCGGATCGGGAGACTACGGCACGTGCCGCTCGGATCGAGGGTGTGCTTGGTATCCACGAGGACTCCCCTGGCGAGCTCCCTTCGGACTTGACGCCCGAGGAGCATCTGTTTGTCGCAGCGTGGGTAGCGCGGGGGCAGCCCAAGGCCCGGCCGGGGGAGGGCCTCCCGTGGGATGCGCCCGGCCGCCGTCCTCCCGATCCGCCTGCCCGCGAGCGCTAGTAGTTCGTTCGCAGCATCTAGGAAGTACCGAGTTCTGTGAGGTGTGAAATGGCAGGCGACCTTGGCGTTAGGGAACTGGTCGAGCTGGACGGTGTACGGCCGTCTAGCAGGCATGCGATCCCAGCACCTCGGGGGTGGACGGCTGGCACAATGATCCATCGCTACGGTCGGCTGGGCATCTTGGCTGCACCCGGCAGCGCAATCGGCGAATCGGCAGCTGGTGCGACAGAGATCACCGACGAGCAGCTAGTGTCCTCCGCCTGACATTCGTGCGATATATCGGGCGAGGGAGTCGAGGATCTCCTCGGCTGTCTTCTTCCAGATGAAGGGCTTGGGGTTTTCGTTCCAGTTGTTGATCCACTCGCGGACGTCTTTCTCCAGCGCTTGGACGCTTTTGTGGACGCCGCGGCGTAGGAGTTGGTCGGTGAGGAGGGCGAACCAGCGCTCCACTTGGTTGATCCAGCTGGATCCGGTTGGGGTGAAGTGCATGTGGAAGCGTGGGTGGCGGGCGAGCCAGTCGTTGATGGCGGGGGTCTTGTGGGTGGACAGGTTGTCGCAGACGAGGTAGACGTCGAGCTGGTCCGGTACTGCTTTGTCGATCCCGACGAGGAATTTCTTGAACTCACTCGCGCGGCGTCGTCGGTGGGTTTGGGAGATGACCGTGCCGTCGGCGATGTTGAACGCGGCGATCAGGCTGGTCACCCCGTGGCGGACGTAATCGTGGCTGCATCGCTCCGGCATCCCAGGCATCGCGGGCAGCACCGGCTGGGACCGGTCCAGGGCCTGCACGCCGGACTTCTCATCCACACACAACACCACCGCCTTCTCCGGCGGGTTGTGGTACAGGCCGATCACGTCGACCACCTTCTCGACGAACATCGGATCGGTGGAAAGCTTGAACCCATCACTCAGGTGCGGCTTGAGCTCAAACTTCCGCCAGATCCGCCCGATCGTCGACTCCGACAACCCCGAACGGGCAGCCATCGACGCCCGCGACCAATGCGTCGCACTCTTCGGCGTCTCCTCCAACGTCGCGGTAATAACCTCCTCAACCTTGTCCAACAGGATCGACGGCGGCCGACCCGGCCGCGGCTCATCGACCAAACCATCAAGACGCTTGTCCACAAAGCGACGACGCCACTTACTCACCGTCGCCGGATTCACCCCGAGCCGGGCAGCGACCTCAACGTTGTTCGCCCCCTCACCACACGCCAGCACAATCCGCGATCGCAACGCCAACGCCTGCGACGACTTCGCCCGACGCGACCACCGCGTCAACGTCTGGCACTCCTCATCGCTCAACACAAGCTCAGCCTTCGGCCGCCCAGTCCTCGCCATCCACCAAACCTACACTTACCCGACGAATTTCAGGCGGAGGACACTAGGGACTTGATCGGTCTGATGCATCCTGTATCGAGAGATGTCGAGCCGAAGCGAGCGGAGGCCAGTGCCGTGGAGATCACGACCAGAGCGCGGCCTCGAGGCTCAACCGTTGTCGCTTCCTCTGCTTAGGGCCATATTCGGCACCCGAAGAGGACCTCTTGGTGAGGTAGGAGTCCAGTACCAGCTGTGGGCTAAAAGCAGAGAATCATGACTGTAGCGATCGTAACCATCCTTGTGACGGCGCTCATCATCGGGTTTTTGTATTCCATTGCCCGCAACTTCAGCCGATGGACGTTGCGTCTGACGACTTTCGTCGTGGTTCTAGCCGCGATAGGTATCGGCGTCGGCCTAAACTTAGGATCTTCGCCGGCGGGTGCGACTGCAGGAACAGAGACGCTGGAGCGCCGCACCGTTAGCGCGTACGACGAGATCGCATCGCGACTGTTCTCTCCGCTATACGAGCTTCACGACGTACCACACAGTCGATCAGCCTCGATTGCGTTCTTACTAATATTTGGAATAGTGTATTGGCGCCTTGAAGTTGCCGCAGCTCGTCGTGAAACACCGCGCGTCAACGTCGACGGTCCAGACAGGAATGACACACCGGCAACACGACGCCTACTCAATAGATTGAAGGTAAAGCTGCCCGCGATCGCCGTTCCCGCACCGCCGACGATGCCAGGCGGATCACACCGCGCACATCTGGCGACCGTGGTCGAAGCGAGCGATGTAACTGGCGGCCGAGTAATGGCTGCGGTCATGCGGCTATCCGAGTGGATCACACCGTCGCCGCCCACGTACATCGCACGTCTGCGCGCCGAGCCCACCAAATCCGGACCACTACGCGATGACACGCCCATTGACCTCATTGTCGATCTCCGCGACAAGGGCTCCGGCGACAGCCTGGCAGTAAAGGCCTTTCCACCAGTACCCTTCGGGCAAGCCGCCGACCGCGCGGCCGGTTTCGTGGCCAGTAGGCTGTTCTCCAATGATCCGTCCAAGCCGAAATGGGTAACCAGAGGAAGATGGGACGGTGACGATCTCACTGCGTATCTGCTCAGTCTGCGGCCACGTCGCCTCGAGTTGACGTACGAGGCAATGCTCCAGAATCGGCGGGATAGGATCGAGCTACTCAAGCCGTATGCGACCGACGGACCCGCTGCAGACGTCGCTAGATACGAGTTGGCTTCCCTTCATGAACTGGAAGGTGAAGAACTCGACGCCGTCCGCTTGCATGCTCTGACTCGGGCGCACGCCGGCGTCTCGCAGAATCTGGCGAAAGGGATAGATCGATCCTTCGGCACCCGCACACCCTGTAGGCTCGGCATGAGTCTCTCGATGCTGGCTAACAGATGGTTCCAAGAAAAATGGCAAGGGTCAACGGCGTCTGAGGCAGGTCCCGAGACGGCCGAGCGCATTCGCTCCGACATGTTTCAATACCTGTCGAATGCGGGGATGTTAACGAAGCAGTTCGAGGGACGCGATTTGGTTAATCCTCGAAATATCGACGAGGTAAGGCTTGAGCTGCTTCAGATGGCACAGATTGAGTTGGGCAGGTATCGCGACTTCACAAGGTGGCGGCGTCGCGTATGGGTGAACTTGACGCGCCGAGAGTGGCGCTCCGACTTACGAGGAACCATTGGAGTGACGCCGTGCGCCATTCTCGAGCGATGGGATCGTCGACATCTCGCCAGGCTTGCAATCCAAATCGTGCAGGCTCGACTCGTCGGTCCTCACTGGTGCGCTGGCGGGCCTACGCCGTCCTCTCAGGGATGCCCTACATGCTCGAGCACACTGATGCCAGAGGCCGAACCGGACATGCGGCCCCGAGCCGATCAGCGACTCCTCGCGTGGCTTGCTGGTCGCGATCCCGTCTCGTGGCAGGAGAAGTACAACAGAGTCTGCCTGTATGCCGTGAAGAATGTCGAGTGTCATGAAGAAGCCTGCCCATCCCACGATGCGGCGGCGGCGACGGCGGTCAAGCACATCGGCAGGCTTGTCACAGATCCCGAGTGTGACCTCGACCATCCATCCGAATGGATTGCGGTAGATCCTGACCTTCGGTGCCTGCACAGAGTGGAGGGATTCACGACCCTTGTCGAAGGACAACTTCGGCGCGACTTCCCCAATGGCCTCGGTAACGTGTCGATCCTCAACACATTGACGAATAGCAACGAGGAGTGGCTCAGGAGACGATTGAGGCGTACCTGGCTCCATGAACTTGGGCCCCCGAGGCCTCTAATTCCTAGTCCGCGGTCGCCCGATTCGTCTTGATCCGACATCACGCCCAGCCGGCATGACAGATTTTCCTTGGGCAGAGTTGGACAAGGGCATCGCGGGCAGGGTTGTCGTTACTTGCGGAGGCGCGCATGGTGCGGGACATCGGTCGGTGGATGTACGAAAATCGAGGACAGAGCTCCTGTCGGAGAGGATGTCAGTCCATTTCTGAGAAACGCTGGCTGTTCAACCCGCAGTTCGTGGCTGAGGCGGTGCAGGTGGTGATCGAGACCGGGAAGCCGATCCCTGAGCACCAGCCGCGGCCATCTGGGCGCTCACTCGCTGAGCCGGTCGACTCAACTGCCGCGCCGGCCGGTCCGCGACGCCAGCGCTAGCTCCTCCAGCAACGGCCCCCGCTACCGGGCAGAGTTCCCTGTTACAAGAGAGAGTTCCTACCGTCTGACCTGGTGACGACGGGAGCCGCCGGTGGGAACGGAACCCACGACCTACGCATTTCTCCTTCCGCGTCTGAGTCTTTGCACCAGAATCGGGGTTTCAATACCCAGCCACTGGACGGGTAAGTTGATCACCCGTTCACGAGGTTGCAGTGTCCCAGCCGAGGCCGGGCCGGAGTCGCGTAAGCGGCTGGCCCCGTCGGAGAAGTATGAAGTGTTCGTGCAGGTTCTGACTCAGCTGGCCACTCAGCGGGAGACAGCGGAGAAGTGGGGTTGCCTACGCGTTCTCGGGCTGGGTTTGGCGGTGTATTGCCAGGTCAGGCCGGGTCTAGAGCGGTGATCGCGGGTGGTGCGGGGACTCGCGATAAATGCCGGCCTGGGCGGTGCTGAGCGGGGTGGTGTGTACGACGGTGCCGGCGCTGCCGGTGAGGGCGACGGCGTGGACTCGTTGGAGTTCGGTCGCGATGCGGCGCCAGGTCAAGCCGGTTCGGCGTTATGCGGCGCGGGTGAGCAGCAGGGCGAGCCAGCACAGTAGGACGTGGGCGCGGATGCGGTGTTCGAGGCGGTGGAAGATCGGCCGCAGCAGCAGGCTGGATTTCAGGTCGCGGAAGCCGCGCTCGGCTTCGAGGAGGTTCTTGTAGTAGAGATGAACTCCTCGCTCGCCCTCAGGACAGAGTTTCAGGACCTGATCTGGCCTCACCTGAGCTTGACACAGAGGGGAAGACCACTCTCCGGCAAGCACTCGTGGTCATGATTCATGAGACCAGTCGTCACGCCGGGCACGCTGACATCGTGCGCGAACTCATCGACGGTTCGATCGGCGGCTCGAAGGACAACAACCCCTGTGTACCCGATTGGTCCGAGGAAGCCTGGTGGCGGGACTACCTCGCACATGTTGAAGCATCAGCGACTGCCGCTGAGCAGGCTTTGAACGAACGTCGATAGAAACACCTATCGCGCAGCGCGCAAAGGCCCGGTGATTCTGTGGCCGTCTGCGGGCTGTTGGCGTGTGTGTTGTGAACGAGCGTCCACGACACCGCGTGAATCCGGCATCACTCGACAACTTGCCGCAGTAGAGGCCTATAGGAGTTGGTCGCGGTGCCGGGGGCAGCGTCCCCCACCCGTGGCCACAGTGCACCGACGTCCGGTCCTGGTGATCGCTTGGCACTGCACCTGCGGGTCGTGCACGTGGCACAGCTCGGAGGGGCGCGGGTCGATCGTGCAGGGTTTCCCGGTCTTGGTAGTGGCGCGGCATCGAGCAGGTGTAGTTGCCGCGACCCGTATAGACCGTATGTCGGGTGAATCGGTCGGGCGCGGTGTTGCTGGCAGGCTCGGTGTTGTGGACATACTCGGCGGCGAACCGGTCCAGGTCTGGCCGTGCCGGTTGGCGACGGCTTGATCGGCGGTCTGGTCGGCGATCGCGTTGAGCATGTCCCCGTCGTCTTGGTGTGCTCGCACCCAGGTGAAGACCACGTCGCGGCCCGACACCATCCGCCTGATGCGCGCGACCAACTCCCGGTTCTTGGCCGCTCGGTAGCCCCCGGTCACGACATTCATGGCGTACTGTGAATCGATGCGGATCTCCAGCGGCACCACCGGGGCCGTCGCCTTGAGCAGTTCGGCTACAGCGGTGAGCTCGCCGACGTTATTCGTCGCGTCGCCCAGAAACCCCGACGCCCCCTGACACGGGGTCCCTTCCGCGTCGGCGAGCACCCATGCCCATCCCGTCGGGCCCGGATTTGGTTGGGCAGATCCATCCGTTGCCGCAATCACGCGTTCGACCATGCCGCCGCACGTTAGCTGGGCCTGAACATGGTCTGCCACCAGCGCATTTGGCGCCGTGAAGATGAGCCCGCGCGGGCTCGCAGCCTAGCATGTGTGACAAGTCACATCACCAACCTCTGCCGATCATGGAAGACGTTGCTCCACGGCGCCAGGGAGGTGAATCATCAGGGCGATGACGGCTGCTCGAACGGAGGATGCAGGTGGCTGAGGAGAACCTCGAGGTCAGGGTGAAGTGGCGGGAGAACGGGGCGCGGTCCGAGCCGTACCGGATCCACGCCGACCCCGACGACGTCCCTGCCCTGTTGACGCATCTCGAGCAACTCGCCCGCTCCTGGGCTAACAAGGACACGTCCCGCCGCTGGTTGGGCGAGTACGAGCTCGAGGTGAAGTCGCTGGAGCGCGGTTGGCTGGAGTTCACGGTTTCTGGTGTGTCGGAGGATCCCTGGTAGGGCCACATCACGCGTGACCGCGGCGTTCGCAGCCCACCAGCGGGCGGCGGTGCGCATCTTTGGACTACAGACGTTGTGGGCTCGGTGACCTTCGCCGGGGCGGTCCCCGGATCCCTCGATGTGGGGCGCTTGACGGGCGCATCCGGCGTGATCCCACCGAGCCAGGGCATCAAGTGTGCCGTATCGCGAGTCTTGCTGCGTACGAAATCCACAGGTACGTGAGCCTTAGTGGCTGCCCACTGAACTGCCTGAAGATAGGTGGAACAAGCAGCCCTGATGGCCACGGGGCCCGAGGATTCGATGCCGTTCACGCTGCGCCCGGTTTCGTATCGCGTCCTAGGGATGGATCGACGTTGGCGATCGCGGGATGGCAGGCAGGGCATCGGTACGGACGATTGTCGTCCGCCTCGCGCATGCGAGTTGTCTCGTCGCAGTCCCCGCACCACACGGGTCGCCCAGGTCGTAGCGTCGGCGGCCGCGGAAGGTCCGCGAGACGCGCCGCCAGAACTGCGTAGGAGTTGCGAACACCATCAGGGCTGGCCCGCAGGTGGGCAGCGAGGTCCCCCGGAGCCCACCCGCCATCGAGCGCTGCGGCCACGGCGGGCTTCAACCTTTCAGCCGCCTGCGGGCCGATGCGCCATGGCGGTCCGAGTGCGTCGAGTACCTCCGCGGCCGCCGGGGACAGCGGCGGGGCGTTGCGTCCACTCGAGCCTCCTCCTCCGTCTTCATTTGCGGACGCGCCGTCGGGCTCAGGAGGGGAGGGGGAGGAGGTAGGACTAGGTCTGGTAGGGGTTGGTGTCGCTGCAGGCGACGTTCGCGAGGTGTTCGGCCGAACCCCACCCGAACGCAAGTCTGTGACCTGCGCAGATAGCGTTCGAGGTTCTGATGCAGTCGGATGAGCATCAGTGGTCACGGTCGTGTCACTTGTCGGCGGCTCTTGGGAGTTTTTCTTCGCTCCTCTTTCCGCGCTTGAGATGTTCGCGCGAACTTCGTCCTGAACGGGTCCCTGCCGTTCGTCCGAACGTCTGCCAGCTCGCATCCGCCGCATCCGTTCACGCGCCGCGGCGCGTTGCTGCTCAACCTCCTTCCGCGTGGACTGGACGCCATCCCAGCCGACGAAGCGGTATCCGCCGTCAGCCTTCTCCCACAAGCCGACGTCGACGAGCTTGCGGACCTGGCTGGTGCTTCCGCCGAGAGCCGCCACCATGTGTCGGGGGACGAAGCCGTCGGTAAGCTGCTGCGCGCTCCACGACCCAGCGCGAGTCCAGAGGCCGATCGCCGCATTGCCTGCGGCGACGGCTTTCTCGTCGAACGCGAAGGTGTCGCACACGTTGAACCAGGGCATCCGTCTTGTCTCCCGGGATCAGATGGTGGCCAGCCGGTCAGCCTTATGGTCAGGGCGTTCCAACCCCGAGTCAGACGGCTCGTCGACCAAGGCCCGTTCGAGGTGTTCCTGGAGCGCCTGCGCTGCCTCAGCAAGCGCCTCCATGCCGCGGTGGTCGACTCGACGTACGGCGGCAGCAATCGCGTCTTCGGACAGGCCGCTCGCTGCGGCCGTGAATCCGATGCTGTGTCCGGCCGCCAGGAGCTTGAGAGCGGTCAGTTCGTCGGTATTCACCTCTGTGCGATGCGTGCTCACGCCGCCGTTCCCTTCTGGCCCTGGATCTCGATGATGTGCAGACGCCTGAAGCGGCGTCGTTCAACCTCTGACAGGCCGCCCCAGATCCCGAACCGCTCGTTGTTGGCGAGCGCGGTCTCAAGGCACTCTGCACGGACTACACAGCGTCGGCAGAGCGCCTTCGCCTCCCTGACCGAATTGCCCTTCTCCGGAAAGAACGCCTCAGGGTCCGTTTGCCCACATACCGCGTCGACGGTCCATGCTGCGCTATCAAACAGGGAACCGACACCTGGAACGGATGTCACGCCGCTGCCCCCTCTCGGTACTGCATAGCCGGGGCCGCCTGGTCGACGCGTACGAAGGTGACGGCGACGGCCCCGGGCGTTGTTGGTGTGGCGTCGCGCCAGTGGTAGACGATCCATGGCTCCCATGAGCAGTCGCAGTCGCTGCCGGGGTTCGCGGGGTCCGGAGCGTCGCAGTACGGCGAATGGACGTCGAACGTCACCCATGTGTGGTCGATGGTGAGTTCGTCGACCGCCAGGCACGGACGCCACCATTCCTGGTCCCGGGTCCGCGCGTTGATCTCCGCGACGTCCAGGTGGCCGATGAGCAGTTCGGTGCCGTCGCCGTAGATGTCCTCGACGATGGCGCTCGGCTTCATGTCGCCGAACAGATCGGTCAGGGTGAGCGGCTCGGAGGCCATCAGGACTCCACCTCCTGACGTCCGTGGTTCAGGTGGTGGCAGATGTCTCGGGCGTACACGGTCGGCGGTGTCCAAGTCATCGGGAGGTGTGCCACGCGGGCGTGCCAGGGGACGCGCGGTCGTCGGGTTCGGTTGCGGTTCACTGGTAGTGCCTTCCTTTCATCGCGGGGGCGATTCGCCGTGGAGCGCGGACTTGCTTGGCGGCTGGTGCCGCGCCCCACGGGCGTTCAGAACGATCTGGCCGGTTCCTCCTGACCTATACGGGCATTGGTTTGGTAGCGGCCGTGGCGGGCCTTGGAGATGTGTCCGGCGTCGACGAGCTCGCCGAGCAGCTTGTACGTCTGGGACGGGCCAAGATCGATTGCGGCAGCTACGTCAGTGGCCCGGTCGTTGCCGTTGCAGATCGCGACGTATGCCGCCAGCTGGGATTCGGTGAGGCCGTCGGGAACAACCGGTGCTTCGCCGTCGTGTCGGTTCGATTCGTGCCCGAACTTGCCGGGCGCAACAATCGCTGTAGGGAACGCGACAACAGGAGCGAGCTCGAGCGGCCCGTCCGCGATGCCAGTGTCACTATCCGCGTGGCGTTGCGTAGGAACGAGGGCGGCGAAGGCCTCGTCGTCGAGATCGACGTCGGCCAGCCAAGAGGCGAGGTCGTTCTCGAGGTCACGATGGTGTTGCTCCGCGATAGCGGCACGGTCGTGGTAAACCGGTCCTGCGGCCTTCGCGGACGGCTTGTCGAGCGCGACGCCGGGATGCGCTTCGAACCAGGTATCGGCGGCGCCGTTGCGGTCGTCCAGGAAGTCGGCACGGAACGGCGCAGACCGCACTCCCCTGGCCTGGTCGCCCGCGACGAGGTAGCCGTAACCGGGAAGGGAGGGCAGCTTGGACGGGTCGACCTGCAGGCGCAGGATGTTGTTCGCTACACCGCTGGTCGTACGCAGCACCAAGGTCGTGTACTGCTGCAGCAGTGACCGGAGCTTGTCGGAGTCACCGAACGACTTGAGCTCCGGATGCTGCGTCGCCGCTACGAACGACACGCACAGCTTGCGGGCCAGGCTGGCGAGGTTCACCCAACGGCGCACCAGGTCGGGCCGGGCGTGGTCGAAGATCAGGTGACACTCGTCGATGACGACCATCAGGCCGGGCAGTTCAGGGCTCGGTGTGAGACCGGCGACCCGACGCGCCTGCATGATCTTGCCGCGGATCGCGAACACCCGCTCCAGCGCAGCCAGCATCTGCTCACCGCGATCGACTCCGGTGGGTGCCCAGTCGGCGTAGCGGAGCAACTGTGGCGAACTGGTGCCGTCCTGGCCGTCGAGGTACCAGACGACCGTGTGCCCGGAGGCCTTCGCCGACAATGCGAGTGAGTTCAGTAGTGCGGTCTTGCCCGAGCCCTGGCCGCCGAAGATGACCAGGTGGCGGGCGGAGTTCGGAGCGTACAGGCCAACCCGGACCCGGCCTTCGCCGTCGGCGTACCAGCCGGGCTCGATCCAGCCCTCTTCCCGCTCGGCGTCCCAGAAGTACTGCGGGCCGTCGAAGCTGACCGTGTCTTTGATCGGCGAGCGGGTGATGACGGTCAACGTCAGCTGGGCGGAGTCTCGCGACTGATGCGTTTCGATGATGATCTCCTCCTGGGCGCGGCGTAGGCCGGTCTGGATCCGGTCGAGGGCGGCCAGCGCCTTGTCGAGGGACTGTTGGCCGGGCACGAGTTCGACCGTCCACGACTCGCGATGCTCGTCGATCACTCGGCTGTGCAGCGAGGAGCCGGGCAGCGGTCCGTTCTTGCTGCCGATGTACGCCTGCCATAGGCCGGCGATGTCGTGCCGGTCCGGGCCTGTCGACGGCTTCGTTACTGGTACGGGGGTGGCGGTCTGGGGCCCGTCGGGATAGTCGGGTCGGCAGTACTGCCACCACCTGGCTGCGAGCAGGTAGTAGCCGCACATCAATACCGCCGTCGTGACCCAGCCGATGCCTGCCTGTGCGGCCCAGGTCAGCCAGGCCGTACTGGCGAGCGTCGCGACGCCCGCCCGGGTCCGCCACCTCTCCGGTACCGCCGCGAAGACAGCCACCAGGCCGACGCCGGCGAGGCCCGCCATGGTGGCGTAGAAGACGATCGAGGACGCCCAGGTATCGCTCTGCGTCAGCCAGACGAGGAGCTGCAGGACGGCGTTGACAGCGAACAGTCCGGCGGCGATCAGGTGCGGAACAAGCTGGCGGCGGTTGCGGAACGCAGTGGATCGTCCGGCCTCGTGCTCGGCGCGCAGACGTTCCACTACTTGGTCCAGGCTGGAACCGCCTCGTCGTCCGTGACCGCGCCACTTCAGGCTGGCAGGGACACGGCGGTCCACTGCCTGCCGGGAGATCCGCACGCCTGACTCGTCGAATCTGGCGTTGATGGCTTTCCGCGGCATCACGTACGTCCTTCCCTTCGTCGTTGGTGAGGCGGATGGGTCGCCCGGCCGGCCAGCACTTCCGCCGACCGGGCGACTGTGGGTTAGTTCTTCACGAACTCCTTCGAGCCCGCATCGGGCGCGGAGTTGTACAGGTCGCCGATCTGCTGCGACGGCTCCAGCGCTCCCTTTGCCTTCGCGAATGCCGCTGCCGCGGTCGCGAACGCCTCCCGGGCCTCGGCGATCGCCCCTGTCACAGACGGGCCGACCTCAGCCCCTTCCAGGCTTGCCATAGACATCTCCAAGCTGCCAATGGCGTTCTGGGTCTCCTTCTCCCACGCCTCGATCGAGGCGATGGTCTGACTCAGGGTCGTCGTCTCACCAGTTGCAGCAGACATACGGTTTCCTTCCTGGGTGGGGATGTGTTGGTCGGCACCAGGGGCGGTGCCTTTCATGGCGCCAAGTGCAGCGTCCGTCTTCTGTTCAGGTGCCTGGCCCATGCTTGTGCGGCTGCGGTCCCGGAGGTATTCGAGCCACTCGCCGAGGCAGACTGCGTCGTGCGCCGGCCGCTCCGTCAGCGGCGTATCTGCGTAGCGATCGACGTATCCGGACGCGTAGCGGTAGGCGAATTTCGCGTCATCTGTTGCCGACTTCGCGTGGGCGAAGGCGTGTTGCCACAACCACTCGGCGGCGGACATCACCGGCTCGGGCTCCTGCACTTCCTCGTCATCGTCGACGCGTCGCTCGTCACACGTCGGCCTGTTGTCGCGACCGTCACCCAAGTCGTCCGTCGTCGTGGTGGTCTCCTGCGGGGCTGCATCGTCGACCGACGCCTCCGTCACAGGTGCCCGCTCCGGCGACGCTGGACCGGCGACGAAGTTGTGCCGCTGCAGCCAACCCTTCGAAGCGGATCGGAACGCAGCGGCTTTCCTGGAGAGGCCGACTCTCTCGCCGCGTTCCCGAGCTGCTGCGGCGTCGCGCATCCGGGTGGCGCGGTCCGCCATCCTTCGTTCGTACCGCTCCGCTTTCACGGGATCGATAGCCAGCCACTTGGCTTTCCGGCGCCGCATCGCCTGAGTCATCGAGTGGTCGTACAGCGCCCGGAGGTAGTCCCGTCCCGGACGGCCGCGAGCCCGGCGAGCCTCGGCCTTCGCTGCGCGTACGGCCGTACGCCGCTCCTCGAGGCCCTCGCGGCGCCGGAGTTCGGCCATCCGCAGCTCGTGTGAGGGCGGAGTCTTTCCGCGGACCATGAACGGAATGTCCGCGACCGACTTGCGCATCACGACCGCAGAGATCAGCAGGCACAACATGACGGTTTCCATCAGGCCCCCAGTCCGGAGATCACGTCGTTGAAGAGCGAGCCGACGGTTTGCCCGACAGTGCCGAGAGCTCCCTCGGCAACTGCGGCAACGCCGGCAAACGCTCCGCCGACGGCAGTAAGCACCGCGGGGAACAGCAATGCCGTCCACGCAGTCACCCGCGTGGGTGGGGCACCCTTCGGCTTGAGGTGGATGAACAGGTAGGCACCCATCACCACGGCAAGGAGGACCGGCACCGCGACACCAAACACGGCGGCAGTGCCGGCACCAGTCACGCGTTCCGCCGCCCCGGCAAACCGGTGCAGCAGGTTGCCGAGGAGGCCGGCAACACCCAGGCCGGCAATCAACATCAACCACGGCACTGCCCGCGGCCACGCCTTCTTCCGCATCAAGAGGAGTGCCAGCGCGAACCCGATTGCCGCGGCGGCACCCAATGTCAATGACATGTGCGTGTCTCCTCTCTGCTTTGCTCAGGCAAGCCAGGTCAGTGGGGCGATCAGAACGGCGACCACGGCGATTGCGACGTCGCGGACTGGCGGTATCTGCATCAGCAGGGCAACCAGTACGTAGCCCGCGACCAGGCGGGCTGGCCGCTCGACAAGCCAGGCGGCGTAATACAGGCCGGCCTGAACAACGAAACCAACGACCGCGTACGTGATACTGAGCCCGCGCAGGGGGCCATTGGCTGGGTGCTGGACGCCCCAGCGGGCGTACGCGAAGAGCCGACGCAGGCTCGGTCGGTCCTTCGACCAGACATCCGGGGGACGGAACAACCCGCCGACCCCCGGGTCGCCGTTGGGACTCGCCTCTCCCCACAGCCACCGCGCCACTCGCAGCCACAAGTCACGATCTGTGACCCGTGAGCTGGCCGCCGAAACCGCGTTCCTCGCGTGCGCGTATACGCGTGTTCCCCGCGTCGGGCGGTCTTCCGACACACGGGCACCATCGGAAGTTCCGATCGGAACCTCACCGTCTGTCGCTGGATGTCGCTGGCTCGAAGGCGCCTGCTCATGCACGGCTCGCAACATGGGACGTTCCTCGTCGCCCGTCCGGGCGCTTCCGCTCGGTGTGGTCCTCATCGCGTTGACCTCCTCTTCTGGATCGCGGCCTTGAACAGCTGATCTCCGAGCTCGGTGAGCAGCGCCACGGCCTCCCGAGCAGTTGCGGCGGCCTCGGACGGAACATCGCGGCTTGTCCTTGTGATCGCCCCTCGCAGGTAGTCCGCGGCCGCAGAGACCTGTCCGGTTGGATGGCCCGCCAGACCTCCGAGCCTGCGCTCGAGCGCCATCGACCGCGCTCGGTGGCGCGCCACCAGCGCCTCCCTTGCGTCCCGGCTGTTTCGCCGACCTGCCATCAGCTGCCCTCCCCCGTCGCGAACGCGTCTGCCTTGGTGCCGGCCGTGGAGTAGCCGGCACGCCAAGTCGTCAGCCGCACACCGGACTGGCAGTCACAGCTGGTTGCCGGTCCTTCCGCGCCGGCATGTGCCACGGCGATAGCGGCGTATTGCCGGTCGCCGTCCTGCCGCCCGGCACCGACAGCACCGACAGCACCGGCGTTGCCGGCGGCGGCCGTGCGGACGGCTGCCGGCGAAGACCAGCGCCGCCTCCGCCCGGTGCCCGCCCGTACCTTGCCGCTCCCCACCCGGCACCCACACGTCGTGTCACGACCGGCGCCCGCCGTCAGAGGACTTGTCATGTGCTCACCTCGCGGCGCGCCGAGCCGGTCTGGTCGCCCGCAGTAGCAGCGGTCTCATCCGAGGTCCGGCCCTCCGCCGGGTCGTCGTCGGCCCGCAGCTTCGCTACGACGTCGCGGACAGTGCGGTCAGAGACGCCGGTCTCACGGGAGATCTCCGCTGTGCCGGGCTCCCGGCCTTCGGCGGCAATCACCCGATCGCGGTACGCCTTCACCAGCGGAGCCTTTTCGCCCCGCACCGAACGGTTGCCGCGACCGCGGTGCCTGCCAATCTGTACGACCTCGCCGGCGGCGACGTCGCTGGTGACGTCGCCATGTGGAGCCCTCGACTGCCGGGAGCGACCACCGGCAGTCGAGGGGACAGAGTCGGCAGGGCCATCTGCGTCCTTAGCAATGGCTGCCGAGGATTGCCGGGCGGTCCCGGTGGTACGTCCGGGCGAGCGGGCCTTGCCGACCCGCCGAACACGACCATCCTGGGTTCCTGCGTCGTGGTTGCCGGTGTCGGAGCGGATCAGGCTGATCAGGTGCGCCGAGGCGGCAAACAACGCGGTAAGCACGACCGGAACCACGACGGCCGCCATCCATCCGATCTGGTCGATGTGCTGGGCCTGGATGAAGTGCCCGATGGCGGAGCCAGCAGCCGACACCGCCATCGTCAACAGCGATGTCCACCACGCGTACCGGCGGAGGCGGGGCCCGGCGGTCGGATCGAGAGCCTTAGCCATGCCAACGAAGATGTAGACGTCCAGGACAATTGCCGCGAGCCACGGCAGCGACAGGTCGGCTGCGGTCATCAGGCTCAGCCAGCCGTCCCACGAGAAAACGCCGGCGCCGAGGGCGACGATGCCGAGCGCGGCGACGTACGCCCGGTACCGCCCTCCCGGGCGGACCGGCGTATGGCTGGCGCTCACGCGAGTGCTGAAGTCGGTGGACGTGGAGGTCACGCCATGCCCTCCCCTCGCGCCTCGTCCCGGCGTGAGGCGTGTTCAGCAGCGCAGCGTCGGCGCTCATGCTCTGCGACCTCGCGAGCGAACTCGGCCGCCCGCTCCAGGTGCCGGGCAGCCTCGACCTCCTTGGCGTAGGGCCGGCCGTCGCGGTGCAGGTGAATCGATCCGAACCTCTCGGCAGCCAGCTCGGCCACCAGCGCCCGCCGTTCGGCCTCGACCGCGACGCCGTCGAACACGACCTCGGTGCTCAGAGCCACAACGCTCACCGCCGCGCCTCCTCGACCAGCCCCTCGGCGATGCGCCGCCAGAAGGCGATGTCGGCCTCCAGCCGTTCGGCGACCGAGACAGCGAGATCAAGGCGGCCCTCAGCGACGTGGCCGGCGACGGTTCTCGCGCGCGATCCGACCCGTTCAGCCCACGGCAACCAGGCGCGACGGGCTTGCGCGATCAGCAGCTGCAGGTGCTCCCGGTCCCAGTCCTCGAGTGCGGCGGCCTCCCCGGCCTCATTCGGTTCGCGCTCAACAGGCGCGCGCCAGCCACACCCGCAGGCGCCGACATACGCATTGAACTCCGCCGTTGCTGCCGTCCAGGTGCCTGTCAGCGTCCCGTCCGCCAGACGTCGAGCGGCGTAACCTTCGTGCTCATCACCGATCAGGTCGGCGTACGCACCGCAGTAAACGACCCCCATCAGGCCGGACCTCCCTCAACCGACCCACGCGCCTCGATCGCATCTGCCTCGGCGCGCAGAGCTCGTGCCACCGCCGAGTGCTCGACGGCGTCAGGATCTGCCCGCCAATACCCGGCACGCGCGAACAGGTCCCGGGCACGCTCTTCACGGCGTGCCGCCATCCGACGCAGCTCACCTGCCACCGCCGCGATCGCGTCGACTGCGCGGTGCTGCTCCTGGAGGTCCAGCCGGGTGCCAGTCATCCCGCAACACCACTTGCTGGAGCCCAGTCCGCGGCGTCGACGACTGCCCGCTGGTTCAGCGCCTGGTCGACGATCTCGTCGAGCGCCTTCGCCGGCACGATCAGCCGGCCGCGGATCCGAATGGCCGGGAACTCCCCAGCGTGGATCGCCCGGTACAGCGTCATCTCGGACATGCCGAGCATCCGCGCCACCTCAGCGACGCTGAAGAACCTGCGCGGCTCCGCGGCAGCCGCCTCTCCCTTACCACGTAGCACTGCAGTCACGATGCTCCTCCAGAAGACTCGGCAGTCAACGATCGCCACTGTATCAACAGTGATGACATTATCGACATAGTGATGTGAGGCGCGTCTCTAGGCACAAGCCCGCTCCCTTAACCTCTAGATGTGAGCCGCAAGCCGCTCGATGTCGAGGACCCCCAGCAGCCGTACCAGCAGGTCGCGGCCAGCATCAGGGTCGCCATCACGTCGGGCTCGATCCCCGTCGGCGACCAGCTCAGCTCCGTGCGTGACCTTGCAGGCGAGTACGGCGTCTCGACAGGAACCGTGCAACAGGCTCTACGCGTACTCCGTGAGGACGGCCTCATCACCACGTGGCAGGGGCGCGGAACGTTCGTACGCAGTCGACAGCCAGTCCCCGCCCGCAGCCAACAGTCCGATGTCGCGGCAATCATGCGGCGCCTCGACGAGATGCTTGACCGTCTCGAGCAGCTTGAGGAGCAGGTTGAGGCTCTCCGGAAGGGCACGAAGAAGCCTCGGCCATCAGCGCGCTAACACGCCCCTCAGCCCGCTCCAAACGGGCTGAGATGACGTCGATCCGCGCGCACACGACACTCAAGTCGTCACCGCCGGGCTTACCAGCATCATCATCTTGAGTAGACTTCAACAACCCGATGACTATGTGCTCGCGGTTCTGGAATCGCGCCTCGACCAACGCCGAGGCGCGTGCTGTCGTAGTTGCCGCGCGGGCTGGCGCCGCCACCCTCCTGCCCAGTCGTCCCACAGCACATTCTTCGGGCTGGTGGTCCACCCCTTCGCCAATCGGTCTCTCAGTCATGTCATCGACGCTATTGCTGTACGCCGTCGGAACGAACTCACCAGCAGTACAAGTTCAATGCGCAGGTAACGACGACTCAACGGGGTGATCATTTGTCGGGCTCCCTGGAAACCCTGCACGCCGGTCGGAGTTCGCCGAGCACGCTCGGCATCGTGTCTGGACACGTGCTCAAGGTCGTCCGCGAGAGCCTACCGGCGACACAAGTCTCCCTTGCCGAACAGCTCGACGTCGACGTAGCCACCGTCCAGGGCTGGGAAACTGGGCGTCGTCCCTTGTCCGCCGTCCGCACCTCGGAACTGTCCAGGCTCAAGCGTCGCCTCATCAGACTTGGTGCCAAGCCAGGCCCGGTGCACTTGCTGACCGACGCCATCGAAGCCGACCTCGCCATCACAGCGACAGTCCTTGGCGGCGACTCTGGAGTGGGCTCGGATCATCCGCTCGCTGGTGTAGTACATCAGCGTAGGATTACAAAGCTGATCGCGTGGCCACTAACGAACGTCATGCCACCGGAGCTCAGGAGCCTCCCCAGGGCACGTCGCCGGCGGGGACCCGTCGCCAAGGCCCCGACCCTCAGCTCTGAGTTGCAACTCCAGTTCTTCGACAACCTACGGGGCGGGGTAGAGCGTTCCGCAGGTGACCTCCTGTTACGGCGCCAGGCTACGTTCCTGCTGGGATTCGATCGGCGACCGTCGACCAAGCGGATGCTGCTTGACGAGCATCGTCCGGTGACGGGCGCACTCGGCGACCCGGCCGCGTGGCTTGCCGCCAGGTCGTCAGCCATCGCGCTGTCAAGGGCCGGCGATCCCGAGCCACTGCAACACTTCATTCGTTACCACACGGCTGGAGATCGTGAGGTCCTCGCCAACCTCAACTACTGGGCCTATTATCTTGGCGAATCCGAAGAGCTACAAACCGATGATTCATTCGTTTTCTCGATGGACGCCACGGCATGGAGCGGCACGCGCATGTTCACGCACCTTGCCACCCATCTTGACGATCCAGTCAATCAAGAACTCAACATTCACTCACTGTGGACGCTGCTACTGGTGAGGCCAACATTGGCACGGCAGCACTCCAGTGTACGAAATGCAGCCCAATCGGCAGTATCGAAGTTGGTCGATGATGACCTGTGCGCCCAAACAAAGGAAAAATTGCGTAGCGTACAATATGCGCTGAGGATCGCGGAAAGAGAGTAGGGACAGTGAATCGGCACGAGAGAGCAACCGTTGAGGATGCCGGTGCGCTGGCAAGCTTCGCGTTCGAGATGGGTGTCCTCAAGCGACTCCGTCGGGCGGGTTGGTGGCACGTCGGAGTTCGCGATCCGGAGTCAGTCGCAGAGCACTCGCTGCGCGTAGCTCAGCTCGCCGGCCTAATCGCAGCCGCGGAAGGCGCTGATCCCGCACGTGCCGCGTACCTCGGCGTTTGGCACGACTCCCAGGAAACGCGCACGGGAGACATCCCGCACACCGGGAAGAAGTACCTGCAGATTCAGGCAGCAGAGAAGATCACAGCCGATCAGACCGACACGTTACCCGGGCCAGCAGCGAGCACCGTCCAGGACGCCGTGGCGGAGTACGAAGCGCGTGAGACGCTTGAGGCGCGCTGCGCATACGATGCCGACAAGCTCGAGTGCCTCGTCCAAGCGCTCGAGTACCGCGATGCGGGCTACCAAGATGTCCAAGCTTGGATCGACTCGTCTCGAGCCGCCCTTCAGACCAAGACTGCGCAACGGATCGCGGACGCCGCTTTGCACGTCTCGCCGCAAGCGTGGCGCCAGTAGTGGCCCGCTAACCGATCTTTCCCCGGTGGGGGCACCCACGGCCCGCTTCAGCGACGTCTCCCGAGGGGCGGTGACCGTGGAGACATTGGACGGGCGTGACGGTATCTCACCGTGCGACTGAACGGCCGATGTTTGCTGATCAATATGGAACAGTCAATTGGCGAACAGCGCGACCCACCTGCGTTGCTCAATGGTCAGCGGGAGGGATTCGCATGTTGGATTGGGGTAGATTTCGGCTGCTCGCCATTGTGCTTCCGGGATACTCGCGGCTATCCCGCTCTTTACGCCGCGCACCCGCTGGTGGGCTGACACTTTCTGGGCATCGAACAAGTACACCGAGTCAATGCACCACGGTCGAAGAGTCTTGGCGTCCTTCGCAGACGCCTTGGGCCCAGTCAGCACCAGATAGTAGTCGACGACGGTCGACTCGGTCATGTCGAGGATGTTCTCGCGCTTGAGGTACCACTTGACGTTGACGCTCCTGCCTGCCAACGGGCCCGTGCGGAAGCGGCCGTCGATGGCCCTGGCCACGGCACTTGGCTCAAGCTGGATGTCGAAGATACGCGACGCGATCCACTCGCCGGCATGCCCGGAGGTCATGGGTCGGTTGATGAGCTGCCCAATGCGGACATCGATGGTGTTGCGCCCTCTGAGCAAACGAGCAAGTTCGGCGAGCTCTGAGTCGATCATCACAATGGCTGAACGCTCACCCGACTGCCGGAAGTCGCCACAACCCGGCGCGACTGGCGAAGATCATCTCTCACGCTTGAGGCACATCCTTTCGCTCTCAACCGACACGCATTGGCATACAAAGTAGCCGCTCCCCTACGTTGGCAACATGTACGCCGATCAGTAGCTCGCATCACGTAAAGGTGCGTTCAGCGTTGCGTACGTTCCGGCGTCATCTCTGAGACGTGCTGCCAGCGTGGCCTTGCCCAGACCCGCCGGAACTGCCACTGAGAACTTCAGACCGTCAAGCGCCGCGTCGTCGATGGCCGGCTGCTCGGCGAGGACTGCCTCCCCTCGCAGATCGAGGGCCTCCCGCACTTCAGCGGAGCCGACGTGAGGCTTGAGCCTGATTCGCATATCGCCAGCAGCTGAGCGGTCATCGACTAGATCGGCTATCCCATCGGCGAGCATCGAGTTGGCCGCGAGACCGGCGAAGGTCCACCACCGGACGAGGCCTGCCGCATCACGCACGACGTAGGTCCGGTCGCCGGCAGACACGAAGTCATGGTCTTCCCGGATCTGGCTCAGCTCCTGGGCGGCCCGCCGAGAGACCGACACAGTCGCGGGTGTCTCACCTGCGGCGACATCATGCTGTGCCCGTGCCAAGGCATACGAGAGGCTCCGGCCTCCGCCACTCCAGCGCGATCGTCCGCGCTGGTCGCTCGGTTCGACGAACACCCGCCGCTTACGCCAGTCGATGTGCGTGACCACCCAAGAGCGGCCGCCAAGGAGTACCAGCGTCGGCCCCTTGTCCGGGCGGGTCACAACTGAGAGGGTCGACAGCGATCCCAGCAGCTGGCGGCCCCACAACACCTGGAGGAGCGGCTCACTGGTGAAGGCCGACGTGAGTTCGATGAAGTAGCGGCGGCCAAACTCCTGCTCGGCGCGCGGTCCGATCGACACCAGTCCGCCATCGTCGATCACGAACCCCTCCGCCACGAGATGTGCCAGGACGTCTTCGGCCCCTGGCACTGCGGCAAGGCCGTCGAGCCATTCCCAGAGATCGTGGCGGACGATGCGACGCTCCTGCAGAACCAGGCCGAGGATCTGTTGAGCGACGATATGGCGCGGAAGAACGGGCGGTTGGACGGGCTCGACGTACCCCCTCTCCCACAGCAGCAGGATCGCTGCCGCCAACCAGAGCGAGCTCGTCCGCGTGGCGAGAAAGAGGGTGTTGCGGGTCGTCCCGGCGCGCCGTCCCGTCCGGCCCATCCGTTGCAGAAACGACGCGACCGTTGTAGGTGCGTCGATCTGGATCACTCGATCGAGGTCGCCGATATCCACCCCCAGTTCGAGCGTCGACGTTGCGACGATGACGCAGTTGGACTCTGACGCAAACCCTGCTTCCGCCTGCCGGCGCTCGTCCGAGGACAGGGACGAGTGGGAGACAAAGGTCCGTACCCCGTTGGCGCGCAGCGCGACCGCCAGCTCCTCCACTTGCGTACGGGAGTCGCAGAACGCGAGTCGCTTCTCGCCTTGGTGGAGGCGGGCGATGACCTTGGCGGCATTCGAGATCGAGCCCACATAGTCGAGACCGACATCCACTGATGCCCCTGACGTGTCAACCTCCGGATTGACTACCTGACGTGCAGTCGATGACCCGCTCGTCAACCACTCCAGTAGCGCCTCGGGATTGCCCACCGTCGCCGACAGTCCGATCCGCTGGACCTGCCGGCCGGCCAGTCGGGTGAGACGTGACAGCACTCCAAGTAGGTGCCAACCCCGATCGTCTCCCCCGAAGGCATGGAGCTCATCGATCACGATGGCTCGCAGGTCAGCAAACAGCCACTGATGGTCCACCCGGGCTGACATGAGCATGGCTTCCAGTGACTCAGGTGTCGTGAGCAGGATGTCTGGTGGGTCCTTAGCGATCCGGCGCTTCACGGAGTCGGTCACGTCTCCATGCCAGACAGCCGCACGTCGTCCCAGCCATCCCGCCATAGCGGATGCCCGCGGTTCGAGGTTGTTCAGCAACGCCCGAAGTGGGCAGACGTATAGAACGCTCAGGCCGCGCCAGTCTTTGTCGGCCATGCGCGATAGCAGAGGAAGTAGCGCTGCCTCGGTCTTGCCGCCGGCTGTAGGGGCAAGGAGCAGTGCATCATCGCCGGCAAGCACTGGCTCGACCGCCGCCTCCTGGAGCGGTCGCAACGAGGACCACCGAAGGCTGTTCACCACGTGGTGCTGAACAGCCGGGTGAAGATCGTCGAAGCCAGTCACAGCTGCAGATCGATCTCGTCGACAGATGCCGCCGGCGCGAGTGGGGGCGGCGCTGGCATCGAGCCTCGTTCGGCTTCAGTCAGCTCGTTTCCGGTGACGCGAAGTGCGTAGTCCCGGCGCGGATCGAAGGTGGGATGCTGATCGACGCGGTCTAGAACATCGACGACCTTCTTCACGAAGATGCGTGGAGCCACGCCAACCTTGTTTCCGAGGTGGCCCGTCACCGCTCGTGCCAGGTCGGCGACATAGCCGTCGTCTACGCTCACGGCGAGCCGCTGGCGGTCAGGTGAACCTTGCATGTAGAGGTCGCGGACTTTCGATCCGAGCTCCAACAGTGAGTTCTTGTCAAAGCCCGGGAGTCGGATCTGTACAGCGCGGGGGTTATCGAATACGGCACTGGTGGAGAAGTCAACGTGTAGCCGCTGTGCAAGCGGAGCCAACCGCTGCATTCCCTGCGGACCGTCGAAGAACGCCGGAGTGCCCGTAACGACGAGCATCAACCCTGGAAAGCGTCCGGAGTCGACGTCGTCCACGAGTTGCCGCAGGGCGTTCAGCGCCTTGTCGCGTACGTCGGAACGAACGCGTTGGAGCGTCTCCACTTCATCCAGGACGACCAACAGGCCTGTGTGTCCACCATCGCGCAGGACGGCCAACAGGCCCTGGAGGAAGCCCAGCGCACCGTCGTGATCTAGGTCGCCTCGGATACCGGCACGATGCTTCACCGAGGCGCCCACATGTGGCTGTCCGCCGAGCCAGGCCAGCAACCCTTCGGCCGCGCCAGAGTCACCATCGACGCTTGCCCGCCGATAGCCACGAAGCGCGGCTGCGAACGACGGCGCTACCCGACTGACGACCGCAAGCCGCTCCTCGAGAAGCTTGGTGACCCGCCGTTCCAGCTCGTCCTCGGGCACGTCCCCGGCGGCAAGCACATCTTCTTCTAGCGCGAAGAACCACGAGTCGACGACCGGTCGGAAAGCGCTCGGCGCGAATTCAGCGGTCGAGAGATGCTCAGTAAGGCGGCGGAAGACCGTCTGCAGCCTATGGAGAGGCGTCTCGTTCTCCGAGATCTGCACCTCCGTCGTGGCAAGCCCTTTGCGTTTGGCCCGCTCGGCCAGCCAACGGCTAAAGAACGTCTTTCCCGCACCGTACTCACCACGTACGGCCTTGAACACGGCTTGCCCCGCGGCGACGCGGTCGAGATCATCATCGACCGCAGCTTCGAAGCGACTAAGCCCAACAGCCAGGACGTCGAGCCCTTGCCTCGGGACGGTCCCGCGGCGGAGGGCGTCTATCACCTCACGTCGCCGTTGCTCGCTGATACTCATGCCTGCCCTACCTGCGTCCTGAGGATGGGGGCATTGAGCCGGATCGTCTCGCCCTCCATCTTGAGGACCTCATACCCGTCAAGGTTCACGACTCGTTGCGCTGCCGCGACCTGAGCGGGCACACGTCCTTCCGGGATGTCCAGAGCACGCGCGATCGCCGATCGGGTGGCGGCTCCCCCTTGCGCATCCAGGACCCCGAGCAGAATGCAGAGCCGGTCAGCCGGCATGCCTCCACGGCGGACCCTACGTAGCTGGTCCTGGATCACGTCGCTCGCAAGTGCCCGGTCGATCCAGCCGGCTGCCTCGACCTCGTCGGCGGCGAACAGCGCATCTTCGTCCCGGATCACCGGCTCTGAGGTGCGAGGACGCTTCCCCTTCGTCGCGGGACGAGCAGTGCTTGGCTCCTCTACCGGCGCCGAGGCAGCCCACCAGTCGGGTTGGGGGTGGTAACGAGGGCGCCATCCCACGACGTCGAGTGTGCTCCGCGCAAGCAGCGCGAGCGGGATGACCACCTCCTGTGCGCTGGCGCCGCCGTGATAGCCGTTCCGTTGCTTGCCGAAGCGGAGCTTCTCATTCCACGCCGCGACGATTCGGCCCTCCCCGGCGAGAACACGGGGACCCGTGAGTTCAACCTCATCCTTGTCAATCGGCCGGATGGACGTACGGAAGCGCGCGCCGGCACTGTCATCCGATTCGAGCCGCGATCCGCGCTCGTGAACATGGCCATGGTCACTCACCAGTACGACGACTCGGTGACTCTGCTCAGCGGCTGTGAGCAGGTCGAGAAGCCGGTCGACCGACTCCGCTGACCAGGGTGTGCGGCCGCCCTTGTCCAGGGCGTCGTCGACGGTGTTCACCACGACCCCAACCAACGGAGCATTCCCGTTGACCGCGTTGAGCACCGCAGTCGTGAGTGCGTCGCCTGGCCCAGCAGAGGTCAGGTCGCTCTTGTGAAAGAGCGGCCACTTCCGTTCGGCGAACGCCGACTTCTCCGTTGCCGCCGACCCGTCCATGAGTCGACCTGTCATCAAGCTGGTCCGAGAGAACCGCGTGATGGACGGAAGGACTGACAGCACCGGGCGGGCAGGCTCGACACCGTGCTCGACCCAGCCTCGCGTGGTCAAATCAGCAAAGAGTTCGCGGGCGACACCTGTCGACATGCCGTCGAGGACCAGCAGGAGGACGCGCTCAACCTTCGCGAGCGGGAGCAAGATCTCACCAAGCACGTCCTCGACCGGGAGAAGGTCCGTGCGCGTCGAGCCAGTCTTCGCGTGATCGGCTAGCAATCGAGCGAAGCGTTCCTCATGCTCGGCTCGGATTCCGTCGACGATGCTGCAGAGCGTGCCATAGGCCGAGCCCACTGTCGCGTCGACGTCTCCTTCCCACACTCGCGCGCGGGCGACGTCCACCCAGGCGTCGATATCCTGTTGGCGACGGGCAGCTTCCGCCAGGTCGAGTGCCGGCTTCGAAGCCGTCCTCTTCTGACGTACGACCCATCGGACGAGCCGGACTGCCATGCTTGCCCGGCGGACGCGTTCCGCGTGATCATCGGCCAGGGCATGCGACTCGACGGCCGCTAGCGCTTCCTCGAGGGGAGCGAGGTGCGCCGGGGCGAGTGACCGCTTGCGCAGCAGCCTGTCGATCTCCTCCCCCAGACGCACAGTGCGCTGAGCGAGCGAGACCTCCAGGACATTGCTCGCGCATGCGAAGTCGACCGCGTTCTGTTCGGCGAGAAGTTCTTCCGCCCTGCGGAGCACCGCACCAACGCCCGTACGCCCCTGGGCCGCGATGCTGCGCTGAACGAGCGCGTCGGCGGTCTCGCCCCACGCTCGGGAGACATCGTCATCGAGCGCCGCCCCGACGGCGCGTGTCTCCAGCATCGTGCGAGGCACCTTCGCCTCGTCCCGAACACTGGGATTTACCAACGCGGAGAGCGCCAGCCCCACGCTAACCGTGTCGGCGCCGTAGTCACCACCCATGCACCGCAGGACGGCGTCGATGACGCGTCCGTCACCTCCACGCTCGGTCAGCCATGAGGTCAGTCCTGACCGCACATCGGTATCGAGAGTCTTCCAGCGTTCGAGGTTATCGGGGTCGAGCGTCCACTGCAGGAGTCCGGCGAGGTCGAGGTAGAGCTCCCCGAGCCCTGCCGAGCGCGCCGCCAGTTCACCCAGGGCAGTTTCGCGGTCGAGATACCCGCTACGGACCGCCGGGTACCCGTCAGAAGGGGTCAACGCAAGAAGCGCATCGACCGCCCAGGACTCCCGGGTAAGGCCAGGATGGATTTCCTTGGCCCGAAACAGACTCATGAGATGCTGCCAGCGGTCGAGCGGGAGGATCCGCTGCCCTGCGAGGCGAGCGTTGATGCTGTCACCGAGTGCCGCGCTCTCCTCCTCGGTCAGCAGCACGAGAACATCGGCCGGAGCGAGATCCTCGAGCGCGCTCAGCGCGTCGCGGACCGCCAAGGTGGAGACGCACGGACGAACGACTGCGCCACGACCGCCGGGCAGGTCGATGTGCTCTGGGTAACTCCAGGAAGGGTTGGCGAGTAGCGCGACCACCCGCGCCGAGGAGTCAAGCCGGAGGACGTCGGACACCTTCGAACGCACGAGCGCAGGTGTGGCAAGCAGCGTCACCCGATCACCTTCCACGTCACGTGTACTCGCTTGCCGTCCCGGATGAGCGCGTCAATGGCCGATGCGATCCTTTGCGCACCGGCGGGATCCGAAGCCGTCAGCTCGCCCTCCGTTGGCGCGGGCTCATCTGGAACATCGACAGGGTGGTGGGGTGTTGGGTCTGCCTTCTTGGTCGCTTCAAGCACCAGTTGGCGCGCGCTACGGTCCGCCAGGCCCAGTGCCGGCTGGAGGTGCTTGACGAATTCGTTCGTTCTCCAGACCTCGGCAAGTGCCCTGACGATCTCGGCCGCGCGCAGGCCGAATGGATGCTCCGGTCCCCAGCTCGCCACCGTCGTGAGCATGTTCCAGTCCACTCGTCGCACCGCGGTCACGAGGTCCGCCGCCGCGGCCAGGCTCTTGCCCACGTGGAGTCCGGCCGCAGGCAACGTGACAGTGGCGAGGCGCTCGACCAGGGCGACGTCGCCGCTCGTACCAGTGATCTCCTCGCAGAGCCGGGTCCCGCCATCTGCGAGGCGGTAACGCTCGGTGGCTGTTGCGTCGTCGCCGCCGAGCACCGTCGGTCCCTTGTCGGTGAGCTCGGCGAGGTACTCATGGGCGGCGGACGAGTAGGACGCAACCTTCGCTCGGACGCGCTCGGCAAGCAGGCTGACGTTCCGCGCGGTCAGTAGTTCCGTGACGTCGCCGACGCCGAAGATCGCCTGTGCGCGTTCCCGCGCTTCCTTCCACGCTTCCTCGCTCGGCAGCGCCTGCTCGACGACGCTGGCATCGGCGGGGAGTGCCTGGAGCGTGCCCACGTCGATCGGTCGGGAGTGGGCGAGGACGCTGCGGTTGGTCTGCTCGGCGAAGACGAGGACGACGAGATCGGCGATCTCCTGCGGCAGACCCATCCGTTTCGGTTCGTCGAGCCAAGCACGCAACTGGCCGACAGTGACCGGCTTTCCGGCCCGGTCGGCCTCGGCGATCTTGCGGGTGAGGTGCTGGTCCCAGTGGTGACCGAGCACGAAATGCTGGGCATGCTGGTCCCCAAGCCGAAGGGGGCCGGCGACTCGATTCATGGCGGCACGTTCGGTGGACTCGACCATGATGCGGTGCCCGGGATCCTCGATCGCCCGCCGCACCTGTGCGTGCACCTTGCGCAGCTCGGCCGCCCGTACCTCCGCCGTGCCGAACATGGGGTGGGCAGGGAAGTCGAAGGTGAGCATCTGGTTGATGAGGTTCTCGAACGCCTGTTGGAGGCTGGCGCCCGCCGGCACCTTGGGCGTGAAGCTGGGATCCACAGTGGCGAACATGTCGATCCCACCGTGAGCCGTGTCGACGAGCGTCTCGTCGGCGGTGCCGAGACCGTACGCTTGGAGCAACGCGTTCTCCAGCCGGCTCCGCAGCTGGTCGCGTTGGGCAATCATCTGTTGCCGAGCGATCGCTCGGTCATTGTCGGACAGGTGGCCAGCGAGCTGGTCGAAGCTCGGCCCGAGTGCGTACTGCAGCCGCACGTAGCGGCCTAGGTCGCTCACCGCCTGGGACGTGAGGTGCCGTGGCACCCAGCACACGGTGTGCGCGGGACGCCGGTCGCGCAACGTTCGGACCCGCTCGAGATCCTCGACGGGCGAGTGCCCCTCTTCATCGAAGGGGTAATCGAAGATCGCCCGCCACCCGTCGTGGCTCGGCTGGAACGCGCTGTCGCCCAGGTCTGCAGGGTCACGGACGTTGCCGTAGAGAAGTTCAACGTTCCGCTTCGTGCCGCGCCACGTGGTGGTGTAGACCGTGACGCCATCGAGTCCAACGTTGTCGCGGGCACCGAGCATCTCAAAGAGCAGCGTACGGAGCACCTGCCGGCGGGCGCCTGCGGAGTCGGCGGTCTTGGCATTGTCGAGGATGCCCTCAATATCGACGCCTTCGAGCCGGACGGAGATCAGCGGGTTCGCCGCGTCACCGGTGAGCTGGACGGTGCCGAGTCGGGCGGCCCACTGGCGTACGGCCTGGAGCACGATCCCGGCTTCCTGGCCGGGCACCATCGACCGAATGTAGCCGTGGTTGAGCGCGACGATCCTCCGCGCGGTGAGGTCGCGAAGCGACTCCACCTCAGGCATGAGAGCGGCGAGGACCAGCGTCTTGGCGATCTTGTCGTCGCGATAGACCGCGTGCGACGCCGGCTGCCTCGCGACCTCGTCCTCGCTGAGTCCGTGAATCTCGAGAATGAGCCGGCGCAGGTCGCCGTACACCTTCTGGGCACTGCGCCAGAGGTTCCCCAGCTCTCCGGTCAGCGGGTCGTCGCCGGCGACGAGAACGTCGAAGAGATCGGCGATGGGAACGAGCTGGCCGAGTTCGAGGGTCTCGCGCTGCTCGACCAGGATCTGCTGCATGACCCGCAGCGCGGTACGTTCCCGCTGGAGCGCTCCTGACAGCGCGATGAGCGTCTCGACGAAGGCCGGGCTGAACGGATAGGTGAGTCGGAACTCGTCCCGCCCTGCTTTCCCCGTCATCAGGGCCGAGCGGATGTCCTGGCGTACCTGTTCGGTCGCCGCGAACGCCGCGTGGATCTGCGCGCGGGCAGTGTCGTGGCGCGGCCTGAGGACCCGTCGGGATGCGATGACGGGAAGGTTGTTGTCGGAGAGCGAGACACTGCCGAACCTGCCCTCCCACCACTTGAGGCTGTCGGCGAACGCGAGATGTTCGGTGCCTGGAAGGTTGGTGCCGACGAGTTCGCGAAGGTCACGCTGGCGGGCGATGAAGCTGATGATCGGCGCGGGGCGGTTGGCATTCGCCGCCTCGACGAGCTTGCCGACCTTGGGCGCCTCGCGGGCGACCCACGTGTGGTCGCCCATCCTGGTGGCGAACCACAGGATGAGCTCGTCGAGGAAGAGCACCAGGCCGTCGTAGCCGAGCTGCGCCGCATGCTGGCTGATCGCGGCCAGCCCGTCGTCGATGTTGACGTACGCCGAGCGAGCACCGCGTGCGAGGTCGGCGAAGCCGGGCAGCACGGCCTGCAGTGTCGTGACCAGTGCCGTCCGGTCGGGGTGGTCGGGGCCAGCGCGGAGAGCGGCGTCGAACCGGGCGGCATCCCATCCGGCGGCGACGTCGCCCCAGCCGTCATCCCCTTCCTCGCCGCCTAGCAGTGGGAAGAACGCCTCGTCGCCCATACGCGCCCGAAGTGCTCGGGCGCTGTCGAGGAGCGGGGCGTCGAGGAGGACCGCAGGGAGCGGCGCCCCCGGATGCACCGTGCGGACGTGGGCGAGGTATCCCCCGAGCACGCCGTCTTCGACAGACTCCTTGCCGACCAGGTGGTACGGCACGAGCAGGAACTTCTTCGTGCTAATCAGGGCGTCGTACTTCTGAACCACCACGGCGAGGTCGTCGATCGCCCGGGCCTTCGGGTGGTTCTGCAGCAAGGCGTGGAGGACGGCCATGAAGTGGCTCTTGCCGGAGCCGAACGAGCCGTCGAGGTAGGCCGCCTTGCTGCTCCGGTCGTCGAGGCCACTCTTGATGAGGGACAGGGCCTGGTCGAACCGATGTGCCAGCTCGGGTGTAACAACGTAGTCGCGAAGGGTCCGTTCGGCGTTGTCCACACCCTGGGCGAGGTCCAACACGAAGTCGCCCTTGTGGACGGCATCGGGAACCTGGATGACTTCGGAGATCAGCGTCATAGCGGCTACTCTCAGGTGGTTGTGCGTCGGCGGCGGCCGCGAGTGGGACTTGGGGGTCGCCACACATAGAGGTCGTTTCGGGTCAGGCCGAGCTGGAGGAGTAGCTCCTCGAGGAACCGGCCGTAGGCGTCGGCAGGGCGTTCTCCGAACTCCGGGTCGACCTCGGTGTGCCACTGCCGGATCCACGGCAACAACTCAGCCAGCCCAGCCATCAGCGGGGTGAGTTGCTCGACGCCCCAGGCGTCCAACTCCACCCGTTCCGAGATGTAGGTGGCCAGTGCCTGCGCCTGCTGCAGGTGGTCGAAGCCGGCCCAGGAGAGCAGCAGGGTGCCGTCGCGAGATGCATCCGGGTAGGAGGTGAACCGCTCCTTCGGCACGTCGAGCTTGCCACGTTTCCGCCAGTAGGACTGGTCGCGGAAGTCGCCCTGCTTGTACTTCGGCGGCACCGGGATCTCGCCGACCTTCTCGCCCGCGTCCTCGCGCCGCTGTAGATCCCACGTCCGTTCCCACGCCGCGCGGGTCCACATCCCCGTGTCCGTGTGCCGCCACGCAGCCACACCCGGAACGTGCTGGTCACGCACCAGATCGCGGACCACATCCACCAGATCCTTGTCACGGGCGTACAGCTGCGCCACCGACACGAAGTCCACGTCCGCCCGCAACTCATCCGCCAGCTGCGCAACCGTGCGCAGGGTCGGATGGGGACGGAACCAGGGTGCCCGATCCTCCAACCGGTCCAGCAACCAACTGCGCAGCGCTTCGGACTCCATCTCCTCCCACGACTTGGCGGCCCAGCGCCGCTTACACTCCGGACGCTCTATCAAGTGCAGGTGGGGGTCCTCAGCGATCTTTACCAACCGCCGCTCCACCAACGCCCGATAGTCCGCCGACCAATGCGCGGGAAGCTCAGTGATCGGTGTCGAGCCGTGCCTTGCAAACCACTGCGTCGCGACGTCGCCTGTGTCAACCTGACGAGTAAGCGCTATTTCGAATGCACGTTCACCGAGTTGTATAGGTGGCTTGCTGATGTTCTCGCCGACGAGCAGACCCACGTTTTCGCCGAGCAGACCATAGAGGCCGTAGACCTCCCAATCAAGCTCTTCCTGCGCGGAGATCATCTCGGCCCGAATTTGCGACCACTCAAACCGTGCGGCAGCCAGAGCCTCTCGAGTGGGCACCCCGTTCTCCGCCACGGCGCCCGGGGTCACCGACTGGAGGTCCGAGGCCAACGAGTTGAGCTTAGCGGCCAATGCGAGTGGTGCGCCTTCCGGCAAGGGAAACTGCGATACTCGCGTGCCGGCACGCTGATACATATGCTCCCACTGCTCGGTTGCCAGTCCACGACCATTTCCGCCGGACCCCTTGTCGTGACACTTCTGGGTTATCCAAAAATTACCGGTTGAAGAATTCAACAACCCAATTACGCCAAGGTAATCCTCTTCCGAAGGATTGCCCCTCAACTTGAACATGGGCGCAGTCTGCTTGAATACGTTGCAGCCGCGATCAATTACGAAGTGATTATGTGTCGCAACCTCAGCGAATACACCAGACAAACCGCCATCATACCGTTCAGAAATCCATCGATACCAGGTCCACCATGGTTCACCAGCCTCCGACCTCGTCTCGCCCGAGAACCCGCGAACATTTTCCAGAGTCACCTTATACGGCCACAGGTACTGCGCCCAGGAGCTTGAACTATCAAGGTCCATCGCTTCCTGCAAATTCGTGTAAGGAGCAAGGGCGATATCGCTCATACTGAGCGACCAATCCCGAACGACCTCGCCTGCAACAAGTGGCCGAAGGAGCGAACACGGCAATCGATGCCTCTTCCCACAGTCGCGCGGAAGAATATAGACGTCGTCGATCCCGGGGAAGCTGGCGAATCCAATAGAGCCAACGATCCTCGCCGCCAACAACCCCGCCGCCGACTGCTCCACCGTGTTGGTGAGTGCGGAAGCGCCTCCACCAGCAAGCGACCACGGATGCGAAGAAAGATGAACTCTCGGTAGGTCAACTAACGAGACATAGTCGTTATCCGTTGGCCCACGGCTTATCTCATTCAGAATTGACCGCCACACTCGACCACTTGCAGGGTTAGTCGGCTCGGTCGATTCGCCTCGTACGCCCATTACTGCCAAGAGCGACATCCTGTTTGGCCGACGGTTCCGGCCAAAGAGGATCACTGTGCTCGTAGCGTGACCGGGTATAAATGCTCGAGATGTGTCTATAACAGCAGTAAGATCGACCATCGGGAAGAATTCCTCGATGAGGCGCTTGCCGAATTCCCGAGTCATGAAAGAGTTGGCTGTGATCTGACCGGTGAAGCCGCCGGGCTGGGCCAAGTCGAAGAGTCGCTGCGCGAATGGAACCGAGAGCGCGTACCTACCTGCGCAGGCGCTCCATGCCTTGCGGTAGAGGCCGTTCAGCAGCGGATCCTTGACCGTGATGTACGGCGGGTTGGCGACGACGGCGTGGTAGCGGTCGCCGAGGATGTCTTCCAGTTCGGCGGCGTCTTCGTACTCATAGACGAACTCGCCTTCACCACACTGGCCGGCCATCACGGCCTCGGTCACACCATCCAGCGCAGCCTGACCGTGCCGCACACCGAACAGCAGCGAATCGCCGATCGCCACCCGGACCCGCCAGTTCGGAGCGTCCTTCAACCGTTCAATCCCACAGCTCGTCAGCGCGGCGACGAGGAGTCGGAACCGGGCGATCGCCGCCGCGTACGGATTGATGTCGACACCATTGACCTGCCGCAACACACGCTCGACATGCACCCGCACGTCCACACCCGGCTCCACTTGCCTCCACCGCCGCAGCAACCGGGCGAACGCGCCGAGCACGAAGTGGCCCGACCCACACGCTGGGTCGATCATGCGCACGTCCGCCAGGCCGAACTCCTCGACCGCCGGGTCGAGCGTCCGGTCAAGTATGAACTCCTCCACGAACTCCGGCGTCTGCAACAGCGCGTAGTCTTTGCGGGCCTGCTCCGACAGGTCCTGGTAGAGGTCACCGAGGAACCGCGTCGACAACTCCGGATCGGTGAAGTCGTGGACGAGTGCACCTGTCTCGGGGTCAATCCGCCGCCAGAAGTCCAACAACTGGGTGGCCACGTCCGGTGATGGTTCAAGCAGGTGCAGCGGGTTCTGCTTATCCACTAGCGCTCGGGTCACCTCCGAATCCATCAGCCGGAAGACCGCCGTGCGCAGGTAGTCCAGGTCGGAGTCGGCCGGATTGTCGCCGAAGTAGGCATTCTGGCGTTCCCGCGCCTCAACAAGCCGCTCGCTAGGACCGGCCAGCATCGCCTGCTCCAACAGCCGATTGTCCTCACAGAACCGAGTGAAGACGCACGCCAGCACCCAGCCAGCTGCGACCTGCGTCACCTGCTGACCACGCCACGTCTCAAACGGCAGACCCGTCCGACTGCCACTCGACGCCGCCTGATAGCGCAGTCTGAGCCTGGATGCCGCGCCTGCGTCCTGGTCCACGATCCGCAGCAGGTCAACCTCCACCAAGCGGACCTGCTCCCGCAGATCCGCCAACAACCGCTTCGCATCAATCACGCCGCCCCACCCTCTGACAATGCCGCCTCATGCTTGCCGATCCACTCCTCCGGCAACCGCACCCACTGCGGTCCGAGCGCCGGGACCACAGCGCCGTCGAGCTTCGGAGGCTTCTCCGTGTCCGCCCACGGGACAACCAACCACACGGTGCGTACCGGCGAGTCCGCCGTGGCCCGGAAGACCTCGTCCCGCAGTTCGTCCAGCACGGTGAGGCTCGGGTCGTAGCGGGCGAGCACACCAGCATTCGTGAGCAGCACGCAGGGGCCGGCCTCCCGGATCGCCGTACGGACGCGGGCCAACCCACCAGCCTGCACGACGCTCGTCAGCCGGGCCCACGCCTGGGACGACCGGTCGGCCGCATCGGCAGCGAGCACGACATCCCACCGCACCCGGCGTTCCCCGCAGTAGTTGCGCAGCCCGGCCAGGAACTCTCGCTCCACATCGACCGTCGTCACGTCCTGTGCAGAGAGGCAGCGTTCGGCCCGAGCCAGCCGGCCCGGCCGTACGGACAGCACGATCCAGCCACCGTCCTCGAGCGACCGCGCCAGCCGGTCGTCGACCTCCACGACCACGCTCTCGACTCGACGCCAGTCGGCCTTTGTCACTGTGCCGCCGGTAGTCCTCGGCGGAGTCGAGCGAGGGGTCGCGAACGACGTCAACCCAGCCACGGCCGGCTTGGGTGCGACGTAGACCGACCGCTCCTCGCTCCACACGAGCGGGACACCCGCACCGTCGAGAAGCGCGTCGAGATCCGGCCGACCGGGCAGTGGTGCGGAGTACGGGAACCGCGCCATGACCCGCTCGACGACCTGAGCAGGGGACAACTCGCTCACGCCATACAGGGCTCCTGCGGCCAGCCGCACCGCCCGGCCAGCATCGAGCCCGCGAGGATAGACCTCGAGCCGGGACGTGGCGGCCGCCCGGTCAGCGGCAAGCACCGCCACCTCGACCAGCCGGTCCGATGGCAGCAGGCCGGGATCCGTGCCATCCGGCGGCTCGACCTCGCGCAGGGTCTCGACGACCCGCGCGGGAACTGGAAGCGGATCCGCGGACGCCATCGCATCCGCCGCCTTGCCGAGCCTCGACGCCCAGTCAAGCCGGTCCGCCGTGGAGGCACCCTCACCCGGCTCGAGCGGTCCGGCCGCCACGAGAATGCCGCGCCGCTGCCGGCTGTAGACCAGCCGCGGATCGCCGTCCAAAGCCTCGTCCGCCAGCTCAGCATCGATCGCGGCGCGGACAAGCGCCTCCGCCAGACGCGACTGCAGCGGATCGGCCACCGTACTGCCCAGGCGGTCTAGCAGGGTGGTCGCGCAGTATGCGGCGGAAGCGACACCGCCGACAGACTCGACGACCTCGACGACGACGTCCCGGAGCACGCGCATGCCGTCCAGCTCGACCCAGTGGCCCTCCAACCGTTCGACCGCCTTGCGGACCACCCGCTGATCACGGCCAAGTGCCTTGGATACGTCGCGCGTGCTTTTCCAGGCGCTGCCACCAGCGTCGCCGAGCCCAAGCAACGCCTCCGCCACCGAGCGGTCGGCCGAGACTGGCACCAGGTCCGCTGCCACCTTGTCCAGAAGCGTCGGCTCGGTTGCCCGTTCCTCCGAGGACGATGCGATACGCCCGAGGAGGTCGCCGAGCTCCCGAACAAGTCGCTCGCGGGTCTTGGTCCCGATGCCGGGGAGCCAGGTCACCTGGGCCGGTGAAAGGTCGATCGCTGCGCCCACGTCCGTCACACCAAGGCGCTCCAGGACGGCGAGGACCTGGGGTGACAGGCCAACGGCGCCGACCGGCGTCGCCCGACTGATGCGCTGGGAGGTCGGCTGCTCGGCCGGCACCGTCGCGGGCTGCGCGAATACCGCGTCCCAGCCCCGGCGCATGTCCTCGGCCGTATCGAACCGCTGGCCCGCGTCGCGGTGCAGCGCCCGGCAGAAGAAATCCGCGAGGCCTGCCGCGAGCGACCGATCGAAGAGTTCCGCGTCGATGGTGACGTCCGCGTCGCCGAAGCCAGGGTGGCCGCCCGCGTCGCCATAGGTGGGCCGTCGCGCCGTGGCCATCTCATAGAGGGTTACCGCCGCGGCGTACCGCTCGGCCGCGGTGTCCCACCGACGTCGGTCACCCCGGCCGAGGAACGGATCCAGATAGGGCGGAGTGCCGGCGTCGACCGCCTCCAGCGGTTCCTTCGACAGCGAGAAGTCGAAGAGAACGACGCGCCGCTTCTTGCCCTTGCCACCGCGTTCGGCGATGCCCAGGTTGTCGGGCTTGATGTCGCGATGGGCGACGCCGGTGCGTTCGAGGTGGTGGACGATCTCCAGGAGATCGGCACCCCAGTCGTGCAACCACTCGGGCTGAAGGCGGCCACGCTCCTGGAGGACCTGGGCGAGCGTTCCCCGGCCGGCGTACGACAGGAGAATCGCCGTGCGCCCACCGATCCGTAGCGGCTCGCTGTCGAGGAGCTGAACGATGCCCGGATGTTCGCCCAGGAGTGCGAGCGCTGCCGCCTCCGCCCGAAGGCGCCCGTCCTTCTCGGGATCGAGCGAGACCTTGAGCACCGCCTCTCTGTCGTCCCGTTCGACCAACAACGCGAGCGCCGTCGATCCCCGCCCCAGACGGCCCACCACGCGGAAGCCGTCCTCGAGCTCAGCGCCTGCCTCGGCCGTGAGCGGGTCGATGGCGACCGGTTGCTGCTCGGCCGCTTCCGCCAACTGCTCGCGCAGACTGTCGAGGTCGAGGAGGAATGCGGCGACGTCCGGTGTACGCGTGGCCGCGTCTGCGGCGGTGGCACGGGCCACGAGCGTGCTGAGAGGCTCGATGATGTTGTCGGCCTGCTCCGCCAGGACCAGGCACCCGTGCGCCTCCAGTCGCTTGGTCAACGCACTGTAGGACGAAGCGGGCGAGTGCCCTGCGAAGATCCGGTAGGCGATTGCACCGAGCCCGAAGACATCCAGAGCCATGCCGTTCTGGGTTCCCCACCGCCACTCGGGCGCGAAGTAGGACGTGGCGCCCTGGTCGGCGAGTTCGGCGAAGGTCTGGGTGGAGGTGACGGAGGCTCCCGTCGTCGTCCCCGATCCGCGACCCGCCGTCTGCCAGTCGGTGACCTGGACGACGAAGCCGTCCCCATCTCGCCGTACCCAGACACACTGAGGGCTCAGGCCACGATGGGTGAGCACCCGGCGGTGAGCGTAGGCGATCGTCTCCGCAAGGGACCGGAGCAGAGTCAGACAGGCTTCGAGATCGAGACGCCCCTCCTCCTGCTGGAGGAAGTGATCGAGCCTGACCAACGTCGGGTCGTGTCGGAACACGAGCGCTGGGCCGAGATCATGCTCGACAATGTCCGACGGACTCGCGATTCCGTTGTAGTCGATGCCGCGCAAGGCGCGGTACTCCCGCTCCGCCGCGCGGATGAGTTGCGCACGTCGGTCCCCTGCCTCGGCCTGGCCGGCGAGGTAGATACGTACGCGACGCGGCGGATCATCGGGGAAGCGCTCGTGGGTCGCCAGGAAGTCCTGCCAGCCGGGGCCCTCCTGGAACGCTGGCATCTCGAGCCGAAGGCTGCCGACCTTGCGTCCGCGCTGAGACTGGCGGATGCCGGCTTGGTCCACGGCCTTGGCGATCTCGCGGGAGAAGCCGGCGTCCACGCTGCCTGGGCGCTTGACGTGCTCGAAGATGCTCGGCAACGCCTTGTCGCCGTGTCGGCCGTAGACGTGTGCGCGACCCTCCGACGTCAGTCTGCTTACATCGAGGCCTGCCTCGGAGAGGAATACCGCCCCCTCGATCCACGGCACTCGCTTCCCCCGGAGCGCGCGCTGGGAGGCGAGGAGGGACTTGAGCTTCTTCGCCTTCCGGGTCGCGAGGATGACGGGGTTGTCGACCGGGGAGCGGTGGGTCTGTTGCCACGTGCCGGCGTCGCCGATCAGGATGCCCGACCACGACTTGACCTCAAGCACGATCAACTGGCTGGGTGTGACGAGCAGCAGGTCGATCTCGTTGACCGAACCGTCAGTGCCGATGAACTCGGCGTTCGCCCAGGCGCGGTATGGCTCGCCGTCCGGGAGGAGCGTGCGGAGGTATGTGAGAGCGGCCCGCTCCCAAGCGAACTCCGAGGGAGTGCACTGAACCCAGCGCCGTTCATCCATCGGTTCCTCCGCGACGGTCCTACTTGACGGACAACGGCGAGCCCCGAAGCCGGGCCTGGCGGGTCCGCTCGGCTACGGTAGCAGCCAGTTACGCCCAGCTAGCTATCTGATCAACAACCCGTTCTAGCGATCCATCTAAGCGCTGGCGGCGGTGCGGCCGCGGTACGATTATTGCGCATACGCAACGCGCTGGACAAGCCCATCAGCTCCCGCTTCGAACCGGTTCAGTAAGGCCAGCCTCGCTGGCCGGCTGTGCTGCTGGGCAGGTGTGGTGTCGGGTTGGTCGGCTTGCTCGCCGCATCGATGCAGGGCCTGCTGTTCGCCATCGGCATCTGTTCACTCTCCGCTCCGCAGAGCCTTGTTCTTCAAACCAGTTGGCGGAGGCGACTCTTCGAATGTAAGGCGTGGAGCGCGAGCGGCTAGAGCCTCGGCGGCGCGCTGGTCGGACTCGTCTCGCCAGGCGGAGTAGAAGCGCAGCGTCGTCGAGCCGCCGCCGGCGTGACCGAGGCGGCCGGCGACGGTCCGTGGGTCGACGCCGGCAGCGATGAGCTCTGTGGCCGAGTAGTGCCTCAGGGCATGGAAGTGGGTCTCGATACCGAGCCTCTTGGTCAGGCGGCCATACCGCTGCGTCACGCTGTCCGGGCGGATCTGGGTCGAGCAGTCTGCTGAGAGCGAGAAGACGAAGGCGTCCGCTGGGATAGACAGGTCCAGGGCCGCCGCCCGCTCCTCGCACCGCGCCCGATGTGCCTTGAGGATCTCCACGGTCGCTGAGTCCAGCGCGAGACGGCGGCGTTGGTGGGTCTTGGTGTCCTTCTCGTACATCTGACCACCAAGCTGGGCGATGCTGCGGTGCAGCGTCACCACAGCACCTGGCATATCAAGGTCACGCCACCGGAGCCCGCTCATCTCTCCCCGGCGTGCTCCGGTCATCATGGCCAGCCACACGAGCACGCCCCAGTCGGGGTCCTTCCACGCCTCGTTCACGACCCTGGCCGCTTCCTCGGCGGACGGCGGGTGCGGGTCGGGCTTCGGAACCGCGGGCGGCTCGGCCTGGTCCACGGGGTTGACCGAGATCCAGCCCCACCGCACGGCCCGCTTCAGAGAGCCGCTCAGAATCGAATGGACGACACGAATGCTCCCGGCCGACAACGGCGTGCACGAATGTGGTCGGCACCGCTCGTCGCACTCGTGACGTCCACTAGTCCGATGCTCCGTGTACTTCCGGCCGTGGCAGTGCTCCCGGCATCGGCGAAGCTGGGCATACAGCGAGTCGATCGTCTCGGCGTCGAGCTTGCCGACCTCGACCTTCCCGATCGTTGGGCGGATGTGCTTCTCTATCTTCCCGACGTAGCCGGCACGCGTCGTCCGCTCGAGCTCCACCATCTCCAGCCAGCGGTCGAGAAGCTGGTTGACCGTCGCCCGGGTTCGGGGGTTCCGTCGCTCGTCGAGCTGCGCGAGCAACTTGGTGCGTTCCCTCTCCGCCCGCTTGGCCGCATCTCGACCCGCTGCGATGGTCCGGCGCAGGTAGTACGGCCGCTTCGTCACTGGGTCAACACCGGCGTAGACGCGCACGCGGTAGCCGCCGCTGGGGAGCTCCTCGATGTTCCCCCGCTGGCGTCGCTGACGACCGTTCGTCCGTGCCATGGCGCGCAGTCTAAGCACACTTATGCCACGAACCATGCCACGCGACACGCCGACCGCGTGTGACTTGGGAGGGTCTAGGCCGTCTGACCTGGGCTGATAGTGGGAGCCGCCTGTGGGAATCGAACCCACGACCTACGCATTACGAGTGCGTCGCTCTGGCCGACTGAGCTAAGGCGGCTTGCACCCGAAGGCACGGCCGTTGAGCATACCTGGCGGGCGAAGTGATCACGGATTCACCCCGCCGTGCCGCCTGGTCAGGCCGGGCAGTGGGTGCCGTTCCTGGGCGGCTTACCGTCGAGGAGGAACGCCTCCACGGCCCGGTCGATGCAGGTGTTGCCCTGCATGTACGCGGTGTGCCCGTCGCCGTCGCGGCTCAGCAGGACGCCGGCGTCGAGCTGCTCAGCCAGGCGTTCGGACCATTCGTACGGCGTGGCCGGGTCTCGGGTCGTGCCCACCACCAGGATGGGGCGGGTCCCGGTCGCCTTGATCGCCGCGGGTTTGCCCGTCGGCTTGACGGGCCATTCGGCGCAGGTCAGGGAGCCCCACAGGATGAACGAACCAAACCGGGGCGACGCCTTCTCGAACGCCGGCTCCTCGGCCCGGGCCTCCGCGACGGATGTCAGGTCGGGCCGGTCGAGGCAGTTGACCGCGAGGATCGCCTCGCCGGAGTTGGACCGGTATCGACCGTCTGGCCCACGTTCGGCGTACTCGTCTGCCAGCGCGAGGAGCCGGCTGCCGTCGCCGTCGAGGGCGGAGCCGAGGGCGGTACGCAGCCGGGGCCAGTACTCCTTCACGTACAACGGCATCACGATCCCGGTGGTCGCGAGCGCCTGGGTGAGCTGGCGGGACTCCCCCGTCGGCAGCGGTGACCGATCGGTCCGGGCGAGCAAGTCGTCGAGTGTGCGGTAGGCCTCTTCGGTCGTGGTGCCGAGCGGACAGCCGGACCGGCGTACGCAGTCGGTGATGAACGCACGCAGCGCCACCTCGAACCCCTTGGCCTGCTCCAGTCCGAGGTCGCGTGCGGTCAGCGTGGGGTCGATGGCGCCGTCCAGCACCAGCCGCCCGGCCCGCGACGGGAACAGCCCGGCGTAGGTCGCGCCGAGGAACGTGCCGTAGGACTTGCCGAGATAGGTGAGCTCCTCGTCGCCGAGGGCGCTGCGCAGGATGTCCATGTCGCGGGCGGCGTCGACGGTCGACACGTGCGGCAGGAGTTCTCCACTGCGGGTCTCGCACCCGGCGGCGAAGCGGCGGGCGATGGAGAGCAGGTTCTGCTGCTCCGCGGCGGTGTCGGGCGAACCGTCAGCGGCGAGGTAGGTGTCCATCTCCTTGTCGCTCACGCAGTCGACCGGCGTGCTCTGTCCGACGCCGCGCGGATCGAAGCCCACGATGTCGTAGCGGTCGAGCACGGGGCGGCTGATCACGAACGGCGCCGCCGCTGCGTACTCGATCCCCGACCCGCCCGGGCCGCCGGGGTTCACGACCAGGGAGCCGAGCCGGTTGTCGTTGTCCCGGGCTCGGACCCGCAGGACCGCCAACTCGATCGAGTCGCCCTCCGGCTCGGCGTAGTCGAGTGGGACCTCGAGCGTCGCGCACTCGAACGACTCGCCGGAAGCACACGACTGCCAGTCGAGCCGCTGTTCGTAGAAGCGCATCAGATCAGCGGGTACGCCCGACGGCACCGGCGCGGGCTGGTCGTCGCGGGGAGCAACCGTGGGCTCCGCGGGTCCCGCGCCCGAGCCCGCTGACCCTTCACGTCCGGCGTCTGCCGCCTTGGGTGCCAGGGCGCATCCTGCCAACAGCGCGTAGACGATCAAGCCCACCAGAGCCGCGACGGCACCTGCACTCCGCGTACGTCGCACTCACGTCACCCTTCTGCCGCGGCTGGCGGCTGCCTGGTCGGCTGCATTGTCGCCCCTGGTCGACGGCATGTGTCGCCCTGGTCGGCTGGTCTGTCTGCCGGCAACCCTACGGGCCCTGCCGGCTTGAACTCTGCCGGCTTGAACTCTGCCGGAGGGAACTCTGCCGGAGGGAGATGAGCATCGACTCCATGGCGAGGAGAGGTGCGACGTTGGCCGTGATCGCCTCTCGACACGCGAGGATCGCGTCGATGTGCCGGAGGACCTCCTCCGGCGGCGTCGTGGCAGCGCGCGCCTCGATCTCGGCGCGCAACTCCTCGTTGACGAGCGGGGCACCGGCCTGCATCGCCACGACCAGGACGTCGCGGTAGTACGCCACGAGGTCGAGCAGCGCCCGGTCGAGCGAGTCGCGCTGGAACCGTTTGGCGCGTACCTTCTGCTGGTCGTCCAGCTCCTTCTGCACCGACTGCAACTGGCGCGACCTGCCCCGCCCGCCGCGGTTTCCTGTGGACATGCCGTACGCATGTTCCCGCTCGGCCTTCTCGGCGGCGTCGAGCTCGGTGGTCGCTGCGCGGGCCTCGTCGGCGGCCAGCCGCACCAGGCTCGCGGCCGCGTTCATGCAGCCGGCGAGGTCGCCGAGTTGGCGGGGAACGGCGAGGACCTGGGCCCGGAGTTCGCGAACCTCCGGCTTGGTGGCGAGCGCCCTGGCGCGGCCGATGTGGCCCTGGGAGGCGCGGGCGGCAAAGCTGGCGAGCTCGGCGTCGACGTCATACCGACGCCGCAGGACCTCGGCGACCGCCTCGGTCGGAGGAGTACGCAGGACGAGCAGCCGGCACCGCGAGCGGATGGTGGGTACGGCGTCCTCGACGGTGGGGGCGCACAGCAGCCAGACGGTACGCGCGGCCGGCTCCTCGAGGCTCTTGAGCAGGGCGTCGGCCGCCTGTTCGGTGAGCCGGTCGGCATCCTCGACGACGAGGATCTGCCAACGCCGCCCGACCGGAGACATCGCCGACTTGCGGACCAGCTCGCGGATCTCGTCGACCCGCAGCGACAGCTGGTCGGTGCGAATCAGGGTGACGTCGGGATGCGTACCAGCCAGGGCCGTACGACAGGCAGAACACTCGCCGCACCCCTGGCGTTCACACTCAAGGGCTGCCGCGAACGCCCGCGCGGCGTTGGACCGGCCGGATCCTGGCGGGCCGGTGATGAGCCACGCGTGTGACATCCCCGCCGCCGAGCCAGCCCGGCCCGTGTCGGAATCCGCCGAACGGCCGGCGATCCGGGCAGCGGCCGCCTGCGTGGCGGCGCGTAGCGCGGCGATCGTCGGCTCCTGGCCCACGAGGTCGGCCCACACTCCCTCACCGGCAGCCACCACGTCGGCAGCGTCGGTCAGCGGGCCTGCTTCGGGCACCGGCCCGCTCATGGGACCTCCTTCGTCGGCTTCATGCCCAAGGTGCAGTGCGGATCCTCGGACCCGGACACCGAGCAGGCTAGACCGGCTGACTGTTGGGTGACCGCACGTGGTTCGGTCATGTCTGTGCCTCTCGGCCGCTCGACGCGCGCTCCTGAGCGATCCGGCTGCGGGTACGAAGCAGGTCGTTGCGCTTGCCGGGCGAACCCTCGCCCTCCGTACCACCCTCTCCGCCGGCCTCGGCCGGCGCACCATCCTGGGCGGGGGCACCGCCCTCAGCCGGCGCGCCATCCTCGGGCTGTGCACCATCTGCAGCGGACCCGCCGTTCGAACCGGTCGTACGCGCGTCGCCGGCCGCTGTCGCACTCACCTCGGGCACGCCCGCGCCCTCGGCCGTGGCCGAACCGGTGGTCTCTCGTACGCGGAGATCGACCAGCAGCGGCTCGACCCGTTCTCTGATCCGGGCCGCTATCTGGTCGGGTGGCGCGGTCGCGTCGAGGACGAGGTACCGGTCGGGGTCGAGTGCGGCGAGGTCGAGGAAGTGCTGGCGGGCGCGCTGATGGAACTCCAGCGGTTCGCGTTCGAGCCGGTCCGGCGGCCCGTCGCCGCGGGTCAGCCCCACCTCGGGCGGCACGTCGAGCAGGACGGTCAGATGTGGGCGTAGGCCCTCGGTGGCCCAGCGGCAGAGCCGCAGCACCTGCTGTTGGCTGAGGTCCCGCCCGGCTCCCTGGTAGGCGAGCATCGTGTCGACGTACCGGTCGGTGATGACGACCGATCCCTCCTGCAGCGCCGGGCGGATCATCGTGTCGACATGCTCGGCCTTGTCGGCGGCATAGAGCAGCGCTTCGGCCCGCGCGGAGATGTGGCCGCTGTGCAGGAGCAGCTGGCGCAGGTCACGCCCGACGTCCGTGGCGCCTGGTTCGTACGTCACGACGACGCCGAACCCCTGGGGTTGCAGCCAGTCGGCGAGCAGCCGCGCCTGGGTCGACTTGCCTCCGCCTTCGCCGCCCTCGAGCGCGATGAAGAGCCCGACGTCGGAGGACACGCCCCGGTCGTAGCCGGAGAACACCGCCCGGACCTCGCGTGTGAGGGGGACGCCGGCGCGGTCGTCCATCTGTCGGTACGACACGACGCCGATGACGGTGGCGGCGATGCCCGCGAGGAGGAACGTGATGGCCGCGCCGTTGTAGGTCAGGCTGGCCCCGCCCGGCAACTCCACCCGATGGGCACCGATCGAACCGGCGATCGCCGGGGCGGCGGCGAGTACGGCGGCGAGCGCGATCTTGGTGAGGCTCTGGACGAACGCGAAGGTCCGCCCGCGAATCGAGTCCTCGACCTCCAGCCCGAGCAGGGTGTAGCCGTTGATCCAACTGATTCCGGCGAACAGACCGAGGAGCACGGTCAGGAACGCCACGAGCACGAGGTTGGGCAGCACCGCGACGGCCGTGAGCGCGATGCCTGCCGCCGTGAGGGAGAGGCCGAACATCCGCCGCCGCGACAGGCTCGGCAACAGCCGCGGCCCGATCGCCATCCCGGCGGAGAGGCCGAGGAAGAGCGCACCGAACAGGACGCCGTAGCCGGCTTCGGCACCGCCGAGGTCGGAGACATAGGTACGACCGAGCCCGATGACCACGCCAGCGGCGGCGAACGCGCCGACGACGCCGATGACGAGTCCGCGGATGAGCCGGTTGTTGGCGACGAACTGCCAGCCCTCGACCACGGCACGGATGACGGACGGCTGCTCCTCGGCCTCGTGCGTCGTCGGCCGGCCGGACACTTCCCGGAGCCGGGCGACGACGATGGCACCGACGAGGAAGGTCGCTGCGTTGAAGTACAACGCGAGGTCGACCGAGTCGGTGAAGATTCCCAGCGTCGCGGACAGTGAGCTGCTCACCAGCGCCAGGACCGTGAACAGCAGTGCGGCCGGCAGGGCGGAACCGTACGTGGTGGCAAGGGAGATCTGGTTGGCGGCGGCGAGTCGTTCGCGGGGTACGAGGTTGGGGACGGCGGCGTCCTTTGCCGGAAGCCACACGAGGCTGACCGCTTCGATCAGGACGGTCGCGACGAACAGCCACCACAGGGTGCCGACGACGGGGATCGACGCGAACAGCGCGAACCGGATGACGTCACCGACGACCAGCGTCCAGCGCCGGTCGAGCCGGTCGGCGATGTAGCCGCCGAGCGGTCCGACAATGACGGCCGGCAGCAGGCGCAGCAGCAGGACACCGGCGATCGCGAAGTTTTCCGCGCGGTAGTCGCCCTCGGCGAGCTGGCCGGCCATCGCCGTGAGCGCGAGCAGACCCAACCAGTCACCGAGGCTGGACAGGCCCAAAGCGATCCACAACGTGCGGAACGGGGCGATCCGAAGAACCGCGCGCAGGTCCTGCATGGACCCCGAGGTGCCGTGCGCGCCTCGGCCGGTGGATCGCTCTCGCTCAGACACTCGGCCAGCCTAACCAGGGTGTGACGACCTGCTACTCGACACCAACGTAGCCCCGCCCACCGACCACCCTGCGTGTTTTCGGTCGACGAGTCGGGCAATGTCTGACAACCCACGTCCAGCCCACTTCGGCGACGTCCGGCTCAGGAGGCTTGACCTGGCTTCGCCGAAGCCGTCAGCGCTTCTTCGCCGCGGCCTTCTTCGTCGCCGACTTCTTGGCAGTGGTCTTCTTCGCTGCCGACTTCTTCGGCGCCGCGGCCTTCTTGGTCGTGGAGGACTTCTTGGTCGAGGACTTCTTCGTCGCCACCTTCTTCGACGCGCTCCGCTTCGTGGCCTTCTTGGCCGTACGCCGACGCGGGCTCGGACCCTTGGCCCGCTTCTCCGCCAGCAGGTCGGCCGCGCGTTCGAGGGTGACGGACTCCACCTCGTCGTCCCGGCGCAGGGTCGCGTTGGTCTCCCCGTCGGTGACGTACGGACCGAATCGGCCGTCCTTGATCACCACCGGCTTGCCGGTCTCGGGGTCGTCGCCCAGCTCCCGCAAGGGCGCGCTCGCCGCTCCACGCCGCCCGCGCGTCTTCGGCTGCTTGAACAGCTCGAGGGCACCGTCCAGCGTGACCGTGAACAGCTCCTCCTCCGCACCGAGCGAGCGGGAGTCGCTGCCCTTCTTGACGTACGGGCCGTAGCGGCCGTTCTGCGCGGTGATCTCCTCGCCGCTGTCCGGGTCCTTGCCGAGCGACCGCGGCAACGACAACAGCCGCAGTGCGTCGTCGATCGTCACCGTGTCGAGGCTCATCGACTGGAACAGCGACGCCGTGCGCGGCTTCGTCCCCTTGGGGACGTCCTCCGGCAGGACCTCGGTGACGTACGGCCCGAAGCGGCCCGCCTTGGCGACGATGGTGCGTCCGCTGTCGGGTTCGACACCCAGTTCGTGCTCGGCGCCGGCCGGCTGGCTCAGTAGTTCGCGGGCACGTTCGAGGGTCAGCTCGTCCGGCGGCAGGTCGTCGGGGACGTTCGCCCGCTTGCCTTCGCCGTCCTCGACGTACGGACCGTACCGGCCGACGCGCACCGCGATCCCGTTGGTGCTGCCGCCGTCACCGTCTCCGTCGGCGACGAAGAGCCGGAACGTCGAGATCTCCCGCGCGTCGATCTCGCCGAGCTCGGTGACGAGGTGCTTCAGCCCGTCCTCGCCGTTGCCGAAGTAGAAACGGGCCAGCCAGGTCTGCATGTCCGACCCGCCACGGGCGATCTCGTCGAGCGCGTCCTCCATGCTGGCGGTGAAGTTGTAGTCGACGAGGTGGGCGAAGTGCTGCTCCAGCAGCCGTACGACCGCGAACGCCAACCACGTCGGCACCAGCGCGGTGCCCTTCTTGTAGATGTAGCCGCGGTCGAGGATCGTGCCGATGATCGAGGCGTAGGTGGACGGCCGGCCGATCTCGCGTTCCTCCAGCTCGCGCACGAGGGTGGCCTCGGTGTAGCGGGCCGGCGGCCGGGTCTCGTGTCCCTCGGGAGCGACCCGGGTCGGCACGAGCGTGTCACCCTCGACGACGTTCGGCAGCCGCCGCTCGGCGGAGTCGGTCTCGGCGGTGGGTTCGTCGACGCCTTCGACGTAGGCCTTCAAGAAGCCGTGGAACGTGATGACCTTGCCGGACGCGCTGAACTCGGTATCAACGGACCGGCCCCCATCAAAGATGGGGCCCGCCCCCGCCACAGTGCCGGCTGAGGTGGTCGGACCGGCTGGAGCCTCGGCCTGTGCACCCACCCGGATCGTCACGCTGCGGCCCTGGGCGTCGCGCATCTGCGAGGCGACGGTGCGCATCCAGATCAGTTCGTACAGCCGGAACTCATCGCCTCGAAGCCCGGTCTCGGCCGGTGTGCGGAAGCGGTCACCGGAGGGCCGGATCGCCTCGTGCGCCTCCTGCGCGTTCTTCACCTTGCTGCGGTAGACCCGCGGCGCGTCAGGCAGGTAGTCGTTGCCGAAGAGCTGCCGCACCTGTGCTCGTGCCGCCGAGATCGCGGTCTCGGACAGCGTGATGGAGTCGGTACGCATGTAGGTGATGTGGCCGTTCTCGTACAACCGCTGCGCCACCTGCATGGTGCGGGCGGCGCCGAAGCCGAGCTTGCGGGCGGCCTCCTGCTGCAGCGTGGTCGTACGGAAAGGTGCGTACGGCTTGCGGGTGTAGGGCTTGGACTCCACCCCGCGGACCGTGAACGTCGAGGACCCCAGCCCGCTTGCCAGCGCGGTCGCCCGGGCCTCGTCGAGGTGGACCACCGTGTCGCGCGAGGAGTCCTTGAGGCCGCCGTCGGAACCGAAGTCGCGGCCGACCGCCACCCGGCGCCCGTCGACGCTGACCAACCGGACCGCCAGCGCGCGCGGGTCCTTCGTCTCGCCCGCGTCGAGGTCGGCCACGATGTCCCAGTACGCCGCCGCCCGGAACGCCATCCGGTCACGCTCGCGATCGACCACCAGCCGGGTCGCGACACTCTGCACCCGGCCGGCCGACAGGCGCGGCATGACCTTCTTCCACAGCACGGGAGACACTTCGTAGCCGTAGAGGCGGTCGAGGATCCGGCGGGTCTCCTGCGCGTCCACCAGATGGTCGTTGATCGAACGCGGGTTCTCGACGGCCTGGTTGATCGCCTCCCGCGTGATCTCGTGGAAGACCATGCGGTGGACGGGCACCTTCGGCTTGAGCTCGTCGAGCAGGTGCCACGCGATCGCCTCGCCCTCGCGGTCCTCGTCTGTCGCGAGGTAGACGGCACCGGCGTCGGAGACGAGGTCCTTCAGGCGCTTGAGCGTGGGCTTCTTGTCCCGCGGTACGACATAGAGGGGTGCGAACCCCTGGTCGACGTTGACGCCGAGCCGGGCCCACGACTCCCCTTTGTACTTCGCGGGTACCTCGGACGCGCCGCCCGGCAGATCGCGGATGTGGCCCACGCTCGACTCCACGACATAGCCCCGGCCGAGGTAACCGGCGATCGTCTTCGCCTTGGCAGGCGACTCGACAATCACGAGCCGGGGACCGTCCTCGGTCGACGCGGAAGTCTTCTTGGCGGGCACGTTATACCTCTCTTATGTCCCTATCTGTGCGTCCGGGCAATGGTGCTTCGTACGGGTCGTGCCGTGGCGCGGCCCGCTAGACGGTAACCGTACGGCGGCCGGCAACGTTGCGCGGGTGCCTCTTTCGTAGTTGCCCGTTTCGTGGCGACCTGAATATCGAGACCCCACGCTTACCCACGTCAGAGCCCCTTTTTCACACCCCGGAGTACGACCGAGTACGACGTACCACGCGAATGCGGCCAACCAGGATCCCACGACCTACCATGCGAAGAGTGAGGGTACGTCGGGCCGCAACCCCACGCACACTCGCTGTCCTCTTCGTGGGAAGTCTGTGGCTTTTTGCGACGATGCTGGCGAGTTGTTCGGCGGGGTTGTCAGAGCCGACTGGTGACCGCGCAGGGACGCCGGGTGGGTCGGCATCGGCGGCGGACTCGACGCCCGCCGACGGATCGCGACGCCCGTCGGCCGGCACGTCGAGTGGTGCTTCGGGCCGTGCGTCGGGCGACGGGTCACGACCTCCCGCCACGTCGACTCCTACGTCGAGTCCGCACCCGACTCCACCGACCGTCACCGTGGCGGTCGCGGGCGACCTCATGCTCGGGCGTCGGGTCGGACAGCGGCTCGCGCAGGCCGGTGACCCCGCGGCCGTGTTGCGTCCCACCGCCCGCCGGCTCGCCCGCGCCGACATCACCGTCGGCAACCTGGAGAACACTCTGTCCCGGTTGGGGTCGCCCACCCAGGGCGGCGACTCGTTCGGGGCGTCTCCGCGGGTACGGGCCGGGCTCCGACTCGCCGGCTTCGACGTCCTGTCGCTCGCCAACAACCACCTGGGTGACTACGGATCCCGGTCGTTGGTGGAGACGGTCCGGCTGGTCCGCGAGGGCGGGTTCGTGCCGGTGGGTGCGGGTGCGAATGTGGCCGAGGCGTGGCGTCCCGCGATCGTCGAACGCGAAGGGGTGACCTTCGGGTTCCTTGCGTTCAACGCGATCGGTGAGACACCCCGTGCCGGGCCGGACTCCCCAGGCGCGGCAAGCGTCGCGATGGCGCCACGAACCGGACCGCTGAGCGCCGTCGACCTGGCGCGGGCGACGTCGGCCGTACGTACGTTGAGGCGTGAGGTCGACGTGGTGGTCGTGCTCCCGCACTGGGGCGACCAGTACACCCATCGACCGGTGCCCGACCAACGCCGGGTCGGACGCGCCCTCATCGACGCCGGAGCCGACCTGGTGGTGGGCGGGCACCCGCACTGGGTTCAGACCGCTGAAGTCCACCGCGGCCGGCCACTCGTCCATTCGCTGGGCAACTTCGTGTTCGACATGGACTGGAACAGCGAGGTCCGGGAGGGTGTCGTCCTCGAGGCGACGTTCGCGGGGGCGCGGCTCGTGTCGGCCCGGTTCGTTCCGTACGTCATCGGCTCCGACTTCGCTCCCCGGTGGGTGTCAGGCGGCAGAGCGCGGGCGATCCTGGCCGACCTGGGCCCTGGCGCCGCGCGGATGAGGGGACCCCTCGCCCCATAGGTTCGTGGCAGGGGCACCCTCACTCAAAGCACGCTCGCCACAGGGGCACCCTCACCCAGGTCCTGGGGCGACTCCATCCGGGTCGAGGGGCGCCGCACCGTCGAGGGTGGACGAGTCGAGGTCGGCGACGTCGATGGCGAACATCTCGCGCACGCCGGCCACCCCACCAGGTGTGATGAGGAGTCCGCGGCCGGCGGTCGTACGCCGGACCCAACCGCAGTCCAACAGGGCCGCCAGCACAGCCGCCCCGAGCGCGCCGGCGAGGTGGCTCCGGCGCTGCGTCCAGTCCAGACACGGTCGGGCGAACTGCCGTCGGGCGTTCCGGCAGGCTTGCACGTCGACTCCCAACCGGGCGAACGCCGCATCCCCGTCCGGACCGACCTCGTAGCCGGCGCCGCTGCCCTGCAGACCCGGCACCAGCCACTCGCGCCCGACCATCCGCTCCAGGACAGCGACACCAAGCGCCCCGGCCAGGTGGTCGTAGCAGGACCGGGCCGTACGGAACGCCCGGGATCCGTTGGCCTGGCGCAGCGACTTCACCGGTGTCGTGGGACAGATCAGCGCCAGCGCCTCGAGGGCCTCCGCCACGTGGGCCCCGGCCAGTTGGAAGTACCGGTGGCGGCCCGCGTTGACCACGGCGAGCAGGCCACCGTCGACGAGGGCGGCGAGATGTTCGCTGACCGTGGATGGGCGTACGCCGGCCAGCCGGGCCAACTCCCCCGCAGCCAGTGGCCTGCCCTCCATCAACGCATCGACCACGGCGGACCGTGCCGGGTTGGCCAGCAGTCGCGCCACCGCCGCGAAGTCTGTCGCCATCCGGTCCAGCGTAGTGCGAGGACAGTTCGGGCCGTCCCGAAGTGTTGTGTCCTTACGGTTGCCGGCATGGACCCGATCACCCCACCCTCGCCGAACGAGCACGGCACATCCACCGGCACATCCACCGGCACATCCACCGGCACATCCACCGGGATCGGCGCCGACAATCCCGGCGTGGCGGTCGCCGCCGGAGTCGACCGCACTCTCGCTTTCGCGCGCACCTGGCTCGCGTGGGACGGTCGGCCCCGCGTCGCCGAAGGCGGGGAACGCCTCTACACCCCGCACAAGGCGATCCGCCGCCACACCCATCATCTGGTCGACCACCTGGCCGAGATCGAGGCGCTGCTCGGCGGACACCCGACCCGGACCGACGAATGGCGGGCCAGCACCGTCACCGTCGCAAGTGACTGGGCAGTGTTCACCGAGGCCGACCGGGACGAGGCCGAGCAGTGCCTGCGCCGCCTCGGCGACCTCTACGTCCACCGGCTGGCCGCGGCGGGACCGGCCGAGTGGGACAAGCCGCGTGACCCGAACTGGACGCTCCGGCAGATCGCCGAGCACGTGGCTTCGCCGTGGTACGCCGAGCAGGTCGGAGACCTCAGCTGAACTGCCCCTGGAGGCCGCCTGTGGGAGGTTGGCTGTCACCGGGAGCGGAGCCACTCCCACACCAACCGCCCGCTGCGGTCAAGCGATGACCGGCTGACGGCACTCGGTCGGTCGGCCGCGCTGTGGTAGCCGGAGAACGGGTTACCCCCGACCCGGGCCGCCGCGATTCCCGCCTTCTCGAACGACCAGTGGTCGCTGGACTGGTTGGTGCCTCGGGTGACCGGTACGCCGATCCGCCGCGACGCCGCGACGAGCGCCCGCGCGACGGTGTACGGGGCCCGACCGCCGGTACGGATCCGCACCGACTCCCCGACTCCCACCCGGTCCAGCGACACCATCTCGCGGATGGCACGGCGTTGCGCGAGGGGCAGTGTGCGTACGTAGTGGCGGGATCCGAAGTGGTGCCACGCGTCGCCGGGACCACGCGGCTCCTCCGCACCGAACGCGACGAAGAGGACCGGCAGCGCCGGCACGCGCGGTTCATCCCCGGCCGCTCCCCCTCTACCTGGTGGTGCCGTGCCGCCGCTCGCGACCGCGGCCAGGCGGGCCAGCTCGAGCATGACCGCGACACCGGACGCGTTGTCCTCCGCCCCGGGCGCCTGGGGCACGGTGTCCAGGTGCGCCCCCACCACGCGGTGCGGCCGGAGCGGGTCGAACCCGGGCAGCGCCGCGATGACGTTGTGGGTACGCCCGGACGGGACACGGATACCCCACGAGATTCCGGCAGGTACGCGGAGCGGTTGGCGTACGACGTCATAGCCAGCGACGCCCAGGGCATCGGCGACCACCTGGGCAGCCCGGCCGAACGCGGCCGACGTGGCCTCGCGCGGGCCGATCCGACCGGCCAGCAGCTGGACGGTCTCCCGCGCGGAACCGGCATCGAACACCGCCGGAGCCGATGGTGTCGCCGCGGTAGGCGACACCGCTGCGGTCGGCGTCGTGGGGGCGGCGGTGTCCGGCGAGGTCGGGGACGGCCGGCCGCTCGACGGACTCCGTGTAGCCGTCGGCGTCCCGGAACCCCTCGGCGTTGTCCGACCGCCAGCGTCTCCACCCGGTCCGTCGGTGCCCTCGTCGCGGCAGCCGGCGACGGCGACCGTGAGCAGCCCTGCGGTCCAGGCCGTCCACGTCGTACAGAAATCGCGCCGTCGCACGCCTGATGTCTAGCCCACCACCACCGAAACCGAAAGATAGCCCTCGAGGATCAGCTGGCGGATCCGGGGCACCAGCCGGGAACAAAGCGCGCTCTCGTCGTCCTCCAGCAGTGTGGCCAGTGCGCCGATGATCTGCCCGGTGGTCATCGACCCGTCACAGGCGCCGACGAACCCCGCCTCGGCCGTGTCAACCTGTACCGCCCGGCGCAGCCCCGACCGCTGCCGGAGTACGACATACTCCGGATGCGCCGCACCCGGTCGTCCCCACTGTTCCTGGTCGACGTCGGCCGCGACGCGCAACCGGGCCGACATCAGCAGATCGTCGTCGTACGCCCGCATCAGGTCGACCGTCTCGAGCCATCGGGTGACCTCCTGGCCCAGCGGTTGCGCGACGGGTCCCGTCCACTCCTCCACCCAGGTCTCGCGGGCGCCGGGCGTACTCGCGCGCAGGTGCGTGCCCAACGCCTCGTCGACCGCGGACGGCGCCAGGGAGGCGGCACCGGAACCCTCGCGCTGCAGGGTGATCCAGCCGTACCCGATGGCCTCGACGTTCTGCGCCTCGAACCACGCGAGCCACTCGTCATAGCGTTCGCGGTAACCGGGGGCTCCGTGCCCGCCGGCGTCCTTGAGCCACAGCTCGACGTACTCAGCCGGGTCGGTGACCTCGCGCTGCACGACCCACGCGTCGCAGCCGGTACGCAGCCAGCTGAGCAGCCGCTCCCGCCAGTCCTCCTCGCGGACGTGCATCCAGCTGGCGAGGATCTGGCAGACACCGCCCTGCGCGAGGTAGCGCGGCGCCTCCGCGACGATCCGCCGGCACACCTCGTCGCCGGCGAGCCCGCTGTCGCGGTAGACGAGTCCGCCGCGCGGGGAGATGACGAACGGCGGGTTCGACACGATGAGATCGAACCGCTCACCGTCGACCGGCTCGAAGAGGTTGCCGTGGCGGAACTCCAGCTGGGCTGGATCTTCGTCGCGCTCGTCCCCGCCCTGCGGGTCGGCCACCGAGATCCCAGCCAGGCCCGCGCTCAGGCGGGCCATCGCGAGCGCACGCGGGTTGACGTCGGTCGCGACGATCCGGCCCACGTGGCTCGCGAGGTGGAGCGCCTGGATGCCGCAGCCGGTGCCGAGGTCGAGCGCCCTGCCGACCGGGCGGCGTACGGTCAGCTGCGCCAGCGTGGTCCCGGCACTGTTGACGCCGAGCACGTGGTCCGGTGGGACGCCCGGCCGCGCGCCGTCCATGCCCGGTGTGAGGTCCGCGACCACCCACCAGTCCGTATCGGTGGCGCCGGCCGCGCCTGCCGCGCCCGGGACGGCGCGCGCCCCGGAGCTGCGAGCCTCGGAGGAGGTGCCGGCGGGGATACCGGTCGCTCCGTACGGCCGGATGTCGACGAGCGCGCACACCTCACTGCCGTACGCATGCAGGATCCCGGCGGCGACCAGCGGCGCGAGGAGTTCCGGCAGCGCCCTCTCCGCCTGGGTCCGTGCCACGGGTACCTGCAGCAGCCACAGCCTTGTCAGCGTCGCGAGTGGTCCACCGCCGGCGGTCGCCCGGAGCCCCGGTGTGGTCTCGTTGCGGTGCAGCGCGGCGAGGGCGAGCGGCCCGAGCAGGTCGTGTACGCCGTCGACGGTGTAGCCGACGGCTGCCAGGTGCTCCCGGAGCCGGGCCACGACATCCGAGGACAGGTCATCCATTGGTCGCATCGAGGGAAACGTACCCGGCCAGGTCAGCCTCGCGAGTGTCCGGACCGCCGTCGGGGCTGATCAGAACTGCCCTGCGCCGAGGTTCACGCCCGCGTCCTCCTGGGCCCCACCCACTGCTGCGGCGACCCGAGCGCCAGGGCGGCGGCCGCCCGGGACGCAAATGACCACGCTGAGCAGGTCCCTGGTACCAGGCACAGGCATGGGCTCATGGTCCTGGTCCTCAGGCATGCTCAGCGTGGTCATTGAACGCGCTCGCGACTGGGTGAGCGTCAGCCGCGCAGCTCACTCAAGGGCCGGCGACCGGTTCGGGGTGCTTGTCGTTCTCCTCCGACGCGCCGATCGCGATCGGCCGACGCTTGGAGACCGTGACCGCGGCGACGACGACGAGCACCGCCGCGACCGCGATACCCACCCGCAGAGGTGTGTTGGCGCCCGAGCCGACCGAGAGCTGCACGATGGCCGGCGCGATGAGGACCGCGACCAGGTTCATCACCTTGATCAGCGGGTTGATCGCAGGTCCCGCGGTGTCCTTGAACGGGTCACCCACGGTGTCGCCGATCACCGTCGCCTCGTGTGCGGCCGAACCCTTGCCGCCGTGCGTACCGTCCTCGACCAGTTTCTTGGCGTTGTCCCACGACCCGCCGGAGTTGGCGAGCAGGATCGCCATCAAGGTGCCAGCCGCGATCGCACCGGCGAGGTAGCCGGCGAGTGGGCCGACACCGAGGCCGAAGCCCACCGCGATCGGCGCCATCGCCGCCAGCAGACCCGGGGTGGCCAGCTCGCTGAGCGAGTCCTTGGTGCAGATGTCGACCACCCGGCCGTACTCGGGCTTGCCGGTGCCGTCCATGATCCCCGGGATCTCGCGGAACTGCCGGCGCACCTCGAAGACGACGGCACCTGCCGCGCGGCCGACCGCGTTGATGGCCAGACCGGAGAACAGGAACACCACGGCGGCACCGAGGATGAGCCCGACCAGGACGTTCGGTGAGTCGACCGAACGTAGGAACGCCGAGCCACCCGCACCGACCTGCTCACCGACGGCGGTCAGCGTGGTCGATACCGCGTCGTTGTACGACCCGAACAGCGCCGTCGCCGCCAGCACGGCCGTAGCGATCGCGATGCCTTTGGTGATCGCCTTCGTGGTGTTGCCCACCGCGTCGAGCTCGGTCAGCGTCCGTGCGCCCTCGCCGTCGACTTCGCCCGACATCTCGGCGATTCCCTGCGCGTTGTCACTCACCGGGCCGAACGTGTCCATCGCGACGATGACGCCGACCGTCGTCAGCAGGCCACAGCCGGCGAGCGCGATCGCGAACAGCGAGACGATCACCGAGCCGCCGCCGAGCAGGAAGGCGACGTAGACCGCGCCACCGATCACCAGGGCGGTGTAGACAGCGGACTCCAGTCCCAGCGCGAAGCCGGAAAGGATCACCGTGGCGGCACCTGTCAACGACGTCTTGCCGACATCCTTGACCGGCCGGTGCTCGGTGCCGGTGAAGTAGCCCGTGAGCGAGAGGATCACGCCGGCCAGCACGATGCCGAGGACGACCGCGCCCGCCGCGATGAGCCGCGGGTTGCCGTCGAGTGCCGCGATGCCCTCCGACACGCCGGACAGGGCCGCGAACGACGACGGGAGATACAGGAACGCGGCGATCACACACAACACACCGGAGACCACCGCGGAGATGTAGAAGCTCCGGTTGATGGTCCGCAGGCCGTTCTCGCCCTGGCGCGGCTTGGTGATGTAGACACCCAGCACCGCTGTCAGCGCGCCGAGCGCGGGAACGATCAGCGGGAACACCAGGCCGTGCTCGCCGAACGCTGCCTTGCCGAGGATGAGCGCCGCGACGAGCATGACGGCGTAGGACTCGAACAGGTCGGCGGCCATGCCCGCGCAGTCGCCCACGTTGTCCCCGACATTGTCGGCGATGGTCGCGGCGTTGCGCGGGTCATCCTCGGGGATCCCCTGCTCGACCTTGCCCACCAGGTCGGCGCCGACGTCAGCGGCCTTCGTGAAGATGCCGCCGCCGACCCGCATGAACATCGCGAGCAGCGCGGCACCGAACCCGAAGCCCTCCAGCACACTCGGTGCGTCACCGCGGTAGAGCAGCACGACGATCGCGGCGCCGACCAGACCGAGGCCGACCGTCGCCATGCCGACCGTGCCGCCGGTACGGAACGCGATCCGCATGGCCGGGTCTCGCCCCTCCGTCTGGGCGGCGGCGGCCACCCGGACGTTGGCGCGGACCGCCAGCCACATCCCGAGATAACCGATGAGGGCGGAGAAGCCCGCACCCACCAGGAAGAAGAGGGACCGTCCGATCCGGATGTCCCAGTCGCCAGGCAGCAGGAACAGGACGAGGAACACCAGAACGGCAAAGCCGGCAAGCGTCTTGAACTGCCGGTTCAGGTAGGCGGAGGCACCTTCCTGGACACCTCGGGCGATCGTCTGCATCGTCGCGGTGCCTTCGCTGGCGGCGAGAACCTCGCGCCGGAAGACCGCACCCATGACGAGTGCAACCGCGCCTATGCAGGCGACGGCCACGACCAAGCCGAGATTGCCGCCACTGAGCGAGACGGCGTCCCCCTCGGCAGCGAGTAGGAACGCGGACATTCGTCCTCCTTGACGGGGGCTTCCTCGGTCCCCTTCGTGGCGCCCCGACGTACGGGCCGTACGGACAGATCAACCGGATCCGAGGGCGAACCGGCTCCGGACCGGTGGGGCGGGACTTCGCGCGGATGCCGCGCCTGCACGTCACCGCCCCAGCCGGGCGCAGACATGCCCTCGGGGTTCAGGCTCCGTCCGTACCGTAAGGCTCAACACCGGCCAGCAGCGTCGGAGGCACATGGACAGCTGGCGCCACCGGAGTTCAATCCGGGGCGGGCCGGAGTCTAGCGTGCCGGCACCACCCCGGATGGACCTGACCCCCGTCGGGAGTGTTGCGGGGGGTGACGGTCCGCTACCAGGGACGACGTGTTACCGCAGACCGGTCGAGTGCTCTGATCAAGGGGTGAGCGCGGACGCCAGGAACCGCCGGGCCACGTCGGCGTCGCCCTCGACCGTGAGCTGATCAAGGTCGAGGCGCTTCCACAGTGCCAGCAGCAGGTCGACCGCGCCGCCGCGGATCTCGGCCACCACCGGGCCGCCAGCGCCGGGCTGGGGCGCGCCGCCGAGATGCGGTCCGGTGATCTTCGGAGCGGTGTCCGGACAGGGGGCGAGCAGCCAGAGCTCGGGCCGATCCGTGCACCTCAGCGCCAGCGGCCCCGCCAGGTCGGGGTGACGCTTCGTATACGCCGCGACCCGCGGCAGCCACACGTCGAGCACCTCACCGATCCCGTCCACGGCGAGCCCGGCGTCATAGTGCGGCGTACGGCCGAGCGCGGACTCCGCATCGACCAGATGCATCGCAAGCTCGTGCGCCTGCCGGCGGGACCAGTACGCCGCGACCCGGTAGCCGCGCTGGTGGGTCCAGCACGCCTGGGCCGGATCGGTTCGTGCGAGCGTTTCGAGAAGCAGGCGTACCTGCTGGTCGTACCACTCGGTCAGCTCCGCGCCGGTTGGCGGCGTGGCTGGGGTCACACGCTCCGGCCGTTCGGCAGCCCCGCTGGCGACGATGGACGCCGCCCACTCGTGGACAGCGCCCAGATGAGCCACCAGATCGCGGAGCGTCCAGCCCGGGCAGGTGGGAACGGGCGTGTCCTCCGGCCCGACCCGTACCGCCGCCTGCAGCTCAGCGGCCGCGGTACGGATGAACGCCTGGTACTCGCGCGGCGTGAACGATCCGTACGGCTGATCCGTCATTCGCCGGGCGCGGGCGAGGCCGTAACCGCCTCGTCTACCGAGTCGTGGATCGGGAACACCTTCGTGAGGCCGGTGATGCGGAAGATCTTGAGGAGCCGCTCCTGGGTGCAGACGATGCGCAGCGAGCCGTCATGGGACCGCACCCGCTTGAGGCCACCGACCAGCACACCGAGCCCGGTCGAGTCGAGGAAGTCCACACTCTCCATGTCGACGACGAGGTGATAGTGGCCGGCGTTGACCAGCTCGACCATCTTCTCCCGCAGCCTGGGCGCCGTGTAGACGTCGATCTCTCCGGCGACCTCCACCACCATATGGTTCCCTGTGGGGCGGTTCGAGAGGGAAAGGTCCACGAACTCCTCCAGCACTTCACCGACTTGGGCCTATGGAATTCAACCATTCGAGGCGACAGCGCGATGTTATGGGGCAAGGGGGCAGCCGCGCAGGGTTATCGCCCGGCACTCCCCAAGCGGGTGGTTGGCGGTAGCCGGGTGTGACGGTGTCTGGCGTGACCTCCCGCGGGCCACGGCGGCTTCCATCCGACGGCCCGGAAGCCGGAAGTGCTCTTCGTGCCAGAGGGGAAGTCGGCGGCGCCCGAGCATGCCGCCGCGCCGACCCCGGCCGGGACACCCATGTTTGTCGACAATTGGTACGACGGAAATCCTGGCAGCGCGGGCTTCGCCGAGCGCGGGCTTGATGCGGCTGCCGCCCAGCTGGGGCGACACGGAACGCGATCGTTAGCTGTCGGGGCCCGGAGGGGTGCCCCTGATGCGTACTCTCTCCGAAGTGGGGGAATAGGAACAAACCACTCAACAAGCACAGATCGGTTCGGCTGCTGGACGTGCTGCCGGTGCGGGCGGCCCAGGCCAGGTCACGCACACGGGGTCCGCCGGACGAAGGAGCTGACGCAGGGTCATGATCGTCATCGGACTCGTCGTTCTCGTGGCTGTCGCCGCGGTGTGCGCCGGTGTCGTGGTGGGCGGAGCGCAGGAGACGACCGTCGGTATCGACCGGCTCCTGATCCACGGCACAACCGCGACCTTCTTCCTCATCGGCGCAGGCACCGCCCTGGCCACGATGCTCGGGCTGTGGTGCGTGGTGGCCGGCATCAGACGCTCCGTTGCCCGCCGGCGCGAACGACGGGAGTACGACGAGGATCAGGGCGGTCCCGGTGTCTCGGACATCGACGAAGGTGCGCGACTGTAGCGACCCGGCGGCACCGTCCCACGCACGTGTTGCCCGCGCCCTGGCTCGGATGACGAACCACTCGCCGGCGAAGCCCGGCACGCGACTCTCGACGGTGACCTCAACCACGTCCTGCGCGGCCGAACACGCGGTCATCCGGACACGGTGACCGCGCGCGATCCGGGCGGCAAGAGCACATCGATCTCCCAGACCCCCACTGACGGCTGCCGCCGACAAGGCGGCGAGATCGGCGGCGCTGTCGGCGCGGCGGCCGGCTGACACGACGGAGACGAGGCTCGCCGCCAAGGCACCCGCCATGACCACCAGCGCCGCGACGGCGAGCACCCAGACCGTGCCACTACCTCGCTCGGACCGAGCCTCCTCCAGCCGATCCCATCCTCGGGGGACCTCCTCGACGAACTGAGCGACGCTGCGTCGCCGTCGCGGGGTGGAGCGAGCGGCTCCCTCCAGAGTGGTCATGACATCCCCGGCTCGAGAGCGACCACAGCCCGGGCGGAGACAGGTACCGGAGGAAGGCGCGACAACACCCGCCACCGGGGCCGGGCGTCAACCACGACGTCGACGGTGGCGAGTCCACCCCGGATGCGGACGTCGATCCAGGCTCCACGAGGCGCGCTGCGGCGTCCTTCGGATCGACTCGCCACCACGGTCTCGCCCCGGGCAACAGCGCGCGCCGTGTCCCGAGCCGCGTCCATGCACCGAGCCTGCAGCGAGACCACGGTGACCGCCCAGACCATGCCGAGCGTCACGACGACCAGCGCCATGAGGGCGAGCGCCGCCTCCGCGGTCACCATGCCGCGCTCGCCCTCTTGTGTCCGCCGGTTCGTTGTCATGCCGCAAGGTCGAGTGCCGATGTGACGACCCTCATCAGGAGTCGCTGCACCTGCTCGCTGGTCAGCAGCTTGATGAGAAGCGCCGCGAAGCTCGCCGCCGCGACGGTGCCGATGGCGTATTCCGCGGTGGTCATCCCACGCTCGTCGGCGCGACGAGCAGTGCCTGCTGTGTGCATGGCGTACCTCCTGGTGGAGTCCGGCGACCGGCCGGAACGGCTGCCCGGTGGGGCGTACAACGACGATGCGGCACCGGATGCTGAGCCAGCGACGGCCAACGCGGCCCTGTGGACAACCCGGCCGAACCGAGATCTGTGGACAACTTCTGGCAGAGGCACATGTCGCAGAAGCTCTGCTCTCTTCTCATCCGAAAAACGAGGGTCGGTCGGCAGGCGGCCGCCTGCCCACTGACCGTCGATTTCGGATCAGCGCAAGAGCCCGCTGACGGCGCCCGCGACCAGGGGCACGACTCCCACGAGCACGAACGCGGGAAGGAAACACAGGGCCAACGGCACCGCCGACCGGACCCCGACGGCACGCGCCTTCTGTTCAGCCCTGGCGCGCCGGGTCCGCCGCGCATCAGCGGCGAGCCGTTCCAGCGTCACTGCGAGCGGCGCCCCGGAGTCCCATACGCGTACCATCGCCCGGCCGAACGAGGCGAGGACGGGTCGGCGAGGAAGGTCGCCCACGCGGCCTGCGGATCGCTGCCAAGGCGGAGCGCCGCGGCGACCTTGCCGAACTCGTCGCCGAGCGGACCGCCGACGGCTACGGCAATCGCCTCGATCGAGGGTCCCGGAGAGCGACCGGTACGAAGACACGCCGCCAGCAGGTCGGCCGCCAGCGGCAGGTCGAGCAGGAGGCGTTCGCGCCTGAGCCGCTCGGCTCGCGACGGCATCCGTAACAGCATCGAACGCAGAACGAGGCCGACCACGAACCCCAGGACGATGCCGGCTCCCCCACCGACGACGAATCCGGTCGCCAACCCCGCGAGCATCGAGACCGCCGCCGCAGTCCGAGGGCGCGCGCGCTCGGCCCACTCGCGCGGTGGTTCGCGTTCGGACGGCTGCCCGAAACGTGGCGAAGGTGGACGTTCGGGATCGTGAGGCATCCCAGTCCCCGCGGGCACCGCCTGCCGCTCAGGCCGCCGTTGCCGTTCTGCCCGCGGACTCCTCCACCGGTGAGCACCACCCGACACCTGCACCAGCCGGGACACACCCGCGGGCGGCCACCACCAAGACAGGACGGCCAGGCCGATGAGGACCGCCGCGAAAGCCTTCATGGCAAGGGCTCCGCGTGTCGGGCGAGGCGGTTGACCCAGCTCACGCCGGTCACGGCAAGTGCGCTTCCCATGACGAGGCAGACCAGGCCGTAGGGACTTCGGGCCAGGAATCCGATCGGGTCAGCGCCGGCACCTACACCGAGCGCCAGTCCCAGCAGGGGAAGTGCAGCCAGCAGGCGCGCGCTGGCCCGTGGTGCCGCCAACTGTGCCGCCACCTCGTCGCGCAGCGCATCGTCGTCCCGCAGCCCGGCCGACACCCGGTCGAGCACGTCGGCAAGGCCGGCCCCGGTTGCCGCTGCGACCGTCCATGCCGCCGCGAGCCGCGTCAATCCCTCGGCGCCTGGAAGCCGGATCGACCGCAGCGACGTGGGGACATCGCCACCCATTCGGCTGACGGCGACGACTGGCGCGAGTGCGGGACATGTCTCAGCCGCCGCCTCCAGAGCGGCGACGGGTGCCCGGCCGGCACGCAACTCCGTTGCGATGACCTCGCATGCCTCGCGTACGAGCGCGCGCCGCTCTTCGATGTCCCGGCGATCGCCGCCCACCCGACCGATCCGGGAGCGCGCCCTCTCCCAGATGCGCACCATCACCGACTGCCCCTGGTCAGCTGGCGGAAGGATCCGTCGCAGCAGAACCCCGGCCGATCGGTCGGGCACCAGCAGCGCACCGGCCGCGGCGGCGAGCGCGAGACACCACCACCCGGCGACGCTCATGCCGAACGCTCTCGCGTCGCACGCACGGGTGTCAGGTCCTCCTGCGTCTCTGCCCGGGCTGATGGGCCCTGCGCCTCGCGTTCCCCGTGCCGACGCAGAGCCGCGCGCAGACTCGGGAGGCCAGCGCCGGGCACGACGGTTCCGGAAGCGCCGAACTCCACCGCGGGCAACGCGTGCACCATGCCGTCGGCGGCGCGGGCGAAGACGGAGATCCCCGCGACCCGGCGGCGCCCATCGCGACCACGGACGAGATGGACGACAGCATCGACGGCAGCGGCAAGTTGGCTGTGCACGGCTGCCCGATCCAGCCCCGCCGCGACACCCAGGGCCTCCACCCGCGCAGGTACCTCCCCTGCCGAGTTGGCGTGCAGCGTGCCACAACCACCCTCGTGGCCGGTGTTGAGCGCGGCCAGCAGATCGATGATCTCCGGCCCGCGCACCTCGCCCACCACAAGGCGGTCAGGGCGCATCCGCAGGGCCTGCCGTACGAGTGTGCGGACGGTGATCTCGCCCGCGCCCTCGAGATTGGGTGGCCGCGCTTCGAGGCGTACGACGTGCGGATGGTCGGGCGCGAGTTCGCTCGCCTCCTCGACCAGGACGAGGCGTTCGTGGGAGGACACGTGTGACAACAGCGTCGCAAGCAGAGTCGTCTTGCCCACGCCTGTGCCGCCGGAGATCAGGTAGGCCAACCGCTCCTTGACGATCAGGTCCAGCAGGTCGGCGCCCTCTGACGGCAAGGATCCTTCGGTGACGAGTTCGTCGAGCGTGAAGACCCTTCGCCTCGGTACGCGCAACGAGATGCAGGTGCCCCCTGCTGACACCGGTGCGAGGACGGCGTGGAAGCGGGTCCCGTCGCCCAGGCGGGCGTCGACGAACGGAGTGGCGTCATCGAGTCGCCGACCGGCGGCGGAGGCCAGTCGCTGGGCGAGCCGGCGGACGGCTGCGTCGTCGGCGAAGCCGATCCGGCAGAGCTCGAGACCGGCACCGCGATCGACCCAGACCTGATGCGGCCCGTGCACGAGGACGTCGGTGACACCGGGTTCGGCGAGGAGATCATCGAGAGGGCCGGCACCGGCGATGTCGCGGCTGAGTTCCGCGCCGATGCGCAACACCGCGGCGTCTCCCAACAGGTGCCCCTCCGCACGCAGAGCCGACACCACCCGTGCGGGTGTCGGTGGGGCGGCGTCGGAGGCGAGTGCGCCGCGCACCCGGTCGAGCAAGGTCGGGTTGACAGCGGACGCGCTCATGCGGCGGCACCTTTGCGATCGGCAGCCACCACGCCGATGTCGGCGAGAAGTCGACGGCACATCCCGGCCAGCGGGCCGTTTCCGCGCGCGGCCGGAACCTCACCGCGCTCCAACATGAGATCGAGTCGTGGCTCTGGTGCCATCTCACCGGCGAGGCGAAGGTCGAGCGCGTCAGCGATGATCCGTCCGTCGAGGCCGGCAGGAGACGGGCCGCGGACGACCGCCCGAATGTCGGACACGTGCGTTGCCAGAGACGTCGCGACCCTCGCACCGGCTGCCACCGCGCGCACCTGTGCGGGAACGACGAGCAGCACGGCCTTGCAGGCCGACAGTGCCTCCTGGGTCGCCTCGTCGAGGTAGCGGGGCAGGTCCAGCACCACCAGGTCGCCGCCTCGCCGGGCGGCACCCAGCACGGACCGCATCGCTACGGCCGGCACGGCCGAGACATCGCCGCGATCCCATGACAGGACCACGAGATCACCCAGCCGCGGAAGTGCCATGCGCAGCGCTCCGGCGTTCATCCGCCCTTCGCTGGCGACGAGTTCGGGCCATCGCATACCCGCGGTGTCCTCGCCACCGACGACCAACTCGATGCCACCGCCGAGCGGATCGCCGTCGAGGAGGAAGCTCGACACTCCCTGACGGGCCGCCGTGACAGCCAGGGCGGCAGCCAACGTCGATGCGCCCGCGCCCCCGCGGCCGCCCACGACGCCGATGGTGGTCGCCTCTCGGTGGGAGCCCTCAGCGGCGTCGGCGATCCGCGTGACGAGCCACGCCTCGGCTTCCTGAACATGGACGACGTGCTCGGCGCCGATCTCGACCGCCCACTCCCACAGGGCCCGGTCATCGAGGCTGTGCGCGGCGACGATCACGTCCGGTCGGCGTACGAACGAAGCTCGGGCGAGTTCGCCCGCGAGATCGGCACCGACGAGGACGAGTGGCGCGCCCACCCACATCCGCCGGGCCGTGCCCGCATCGGCGGCCACATCGAGGACAGCGCCCGAGGCGGCGGCCAGCCGGACCAGGTCGTCGAGGAGGGTGTCGTCGGCAGTGACGGCGAGCGGGCGGGAACCGGGAGAACTCTCGAGCATCGGGCAGACCCTTCAACGATCGTGGGGAAGCCGGACGCCGGGGCCCTACGAGGACGCTGGCGCGGGACGGCTGCCGCAGAGACGGCGAATCCACGATGGCCGGCAGCGGTGGAGGTGGCGACCACGTTGGCTGGAGCTGTGGATGACCACGCCGATTCGTTCGTTGTGGACAAGTTCTGCGCATCACCGATCCGGTACGCCGTACCCATGAACGGTCCCGCGTGGCAGAGAAGGTCCTGGCGTCGTAGGCAACGTTCCAAGCCGAGCCGGGCAGTCGAAGGTGGAGGTGAAGAGGCGACAGCCCCCGCCGGGGGGGAGAGCGGGGGCTGTCCCTGGCCGCGACTCGCCAGAGCGAGGGGCCGGCACCAGCGGCGGGTGTGCCGCTGAGAATCAGGTTCCCTTCTGAAGAGCCGGCAAAACTCGCACGGCTCGATCCCAGTGTGACCCAGAAAGAAGCAGCTCGCCAATCCCCGTAGGGTATTGAGACCCGAACTTTGCTGGCGACAGCCACCGAATACGCACGGGTTGGCCCGGAATGTCCACCAATCCCGCGCACAGATTTCTCTTGACGCTTAGGCTCTGGAGCGATGACCAACGCCGACCCCCGCGCCATCGAGGGCTCCCCCGACCACCTGACCGCCGTGTTCTTCGATCTGGACAAGACGATCCTGGCCAGGTCGAGCACGCTCGCCTTCAGCCGTTCCTTCTACAAGGGCGGCCTGATCAACCGGCGCGCCGTCGTGCGTTCGGCCTACGCGCAGTTCGTCTACCTGTTGGGCGGGGCCAACCACGACCAGATGGAGAAGCTACGTTCACATCTCTCGCGTCTGGTCACGAACTGGGACGTCAGTATCGTCAAGGACATCGTCGCAGAGGCTTTGCACAATGTCGTCGTGCCCCTGGTCTATGCCGAAGCTGTGACCCTCATCAACGAACATCGTTCGGCAGGGCGCGATATCGTCATCGTCTCCACCTCCGGCCAGGAAGTCGTCGAGCCCATCGGCAGAATGCTCGGCGCGGATCTGGTGATCGCGACGCGCATGGCCGTCGCGGAAGGCCGATACACCGGAGAGATCACCTTCTATTCCTACGGCGACAACAAGGTCTCGGCGGTAAGGGAATTGTCGCTTTCGCGGAACTACGACCTGTCCCGCTGCTATGCGTACTCCGACTCGATCACCGACTTGCCGCTCCTCGAGGCTGTCGGCCATCCCTACGTCGTCAATCCCGACCGGGCACTGCGACGGACGGCGGCTCAACGAGGCTGGCCGGTGTTGCGGTTCAGTCGACCGGTCGTGGTGACGAAGCGTTCCAGGCTTGGGATCAATCGCCCTGTCCTGACCGCCGCCGCGCTGGGTGCCGGCATCGCGATGGCACTGTTGTGGGTCATCCGACGTGGTGCGTCGCGGGACCAACGTTGAGGCTCTCAACCGATGTGCCGCAGGCCACCGCGTACGAGAGATCCGCGTCATCAATCGAGTAGCGGAGAAAAACTAAAAGATCTTGTCCGAAGGTCTTCACTCTCGATGGCGAAGGTCGTAGAAATGAAGTATGTCCCGTGGGATCAGAAGTAATTGGCACACACCTTCTGATCGACACGAGACGTGCGCGGCACACGGGCACCCACGCGGCGATCAAGCCCATCCTTAAGGGCGGTCGATTCCAGGCTTGCCTGGAACGACATCAGAGGAGCTGCACGCCTGGTAACCCGACGTGACGCGCTCGCGGCGGCGCTCTCCGAGAGGGAGCGCCGTCGGCATGAGGACCACCGGCTTTCGGTTCCTCCCCACATCTCCCGCCCGACCACATCTCCCGCCTGACCACATCTCCCGCCTGACCACATCTCCCGCCTGACCACATCTCCCTCACCTCATCGCGGTGGCCGGCCGGCGATCATCCGTCGCCGCGCCCTTGTCGGCCGTACGACGACAACCCTTGCCGCTTCCCCTGCGACCGCCACCGCCTCGCCCCGCCGTCGCATGGCACCCGTACCGCCGGTACCCGCCCGCCCCTCGGCGCGGTCGACGGAAGCTGGCCGATCCCTGCCGGACCGCCGGCCAGACGGACCGTCCTGATCACCCGAAACCGCGCGGACCGGTCTGCTTCGCGTAGCATCGCGGCACCATGGAAGAGTCGGTACGGTGGTCGCGGAGCCGGTCTTTCGGATCCGTCGCCGACGTCTACGAGCGGAGCCGGCCGGGTTATCCGCCCGAGGCGGCGTACTGGCTCCTGGCCGACTATCTCCAGCCGGACCAGGCCGACGACCCGCCGAGCGCGTTCGACTCCTATGCCACGGCAGACGTGATGGCCGACCAGGACCGTACCAACTATCCCGCTGGCTACGCCGACACCGACCATGGCGACGGCCAGGTAGGCCTGAGCCACACCGATGCCACCGTGTCCGGTAGCGAGCCCGCAACGGTCGTCGAACTCGCGGCCGGGACCGGCAAGCTCACCACCGCCCTCGTCGACCACGGCCACCGGGTCATCGCGGTCGAGCCGGCGGGCCCCATGCTCGCCCGACTCGTACGCCAGGTGCCGACCGCGACCCCTGTGCAGGCGGTCGCCGAGAAGATCCCGCTCGCCGAGTCGTGCGCCGACGCGGTGGTGGTCGCGCAGGCCTTCCACTGGTTCGACACCGATGTGGCTCTCGCGGAGATCGCCCGCGTCCTCAAACCGGGCGGCACGCTCGGCCTGCTCTGGAACTACCGCGACGAGTCGGTCCCCTGGGTACGCCAGCTGTCCAGCCTGCTCGCTGCCGCCGAGCGGATCGAGGCCCGCCAGGCGGAGGAACTGATCGAGAAGCTCGAGTGGAGCCGGCTGTTCTCCCCGCCGGAGTATGCCGGATTCCGGCTCTGGCAGAAGCTCGACCGCGACGGGCTGCTCCACCTCGTCGCCTCCCGTTCCTACGTCGCGACCCTTCCGCCGGGTGAGCGGCAGGAGGTCCTGCACCAGGTCGGCGAGCTGTACGACGTGACGGCACGGCAGCCGGACGGGCTCGTGATGCCGTACATCACCACCTGCTACCGAACCCGGACGAGGCGGTAGCCGGATCGGTACGGCGCCAGTCCGCCCTGAGAGACTTGCGCCATGACGCCGGACCCTGAGCTCAGCACTGGGCCCGAAGCCGGCGGCGCGGGCGACGGCGCCGGCAGCACGCGCGGCACCGGCAGCACGCGCGGCACCGGCAGCACGCGCGGCGCGGGTAGCGCGACCGCCGCCGCCAACGGAGGCGACGACAAACCGGCCGAGAGCGATGCCAACGGACCACGCCTCCACGCACTCGCCATCGAACTTGCCGCCCTCGCGCGCAACGGCTTGAACTACCAGCCCGATCGCTACGAGACGGCCCGCTACGAACGTATCCACTCCATCACGGCCGAGATCATGGGAATGCTGTCCGGCTCCAACCCGGCGGGCTTCCGCGCCGCGCTCGCCGCCGAGGCCGGGCACGCCACGCCGAAAGTCGACGTGCGCGGCGCCCTCGTCGAGGACGGCAGGATCCTGCTGGTCCAGGAGGCGCGTGACGGCCGGTGGACGCTGCCGGGCGGCTGGGCCGACGCGATGGACACCCCGGCCGAGGCGGTGGAGCGGGAGTTCGGCGAGGAGGCCGGGCTGGCGGTCCGCGCGGCGAAGCTGGCCGCTGTCCACGACGGCTCGCGTCGTAACGGCCACGCGCGGAGCCCGTGGCACATCTACAAGCTGTTCTTCATGGTCGAACGCGTCGACGACGCGGCACCGAGGGCCGGCCTCGACGGCGAGACCACGGACGTGGGGTTCTTCCGGCTCGACGACCTGCCCGAACTCTCCACCGCCCGTTCGACAGTTGAGCAGCTCGCGACGCTGTTGGCCCACCACCGCGACCCCGCTCGCCCGACCGACTTCGACTGACCCCGGCTGGCGTCAACCGACGCCGGCCGGCTCCAACCGACGCCGGCCGGCTCCAACCGACGCCGGCCGGCTCCAACCGACGCCGGCCGGCTCCGACCGACTCAGCCGGCGGCACCAGGCCCTCGACGGTTCCGCGTGGTCGACGGAGAACGGTGACCTGGCCGCGGCAACCTTTCGCCCGAGGCAGGCATCGTTCAGGCTGACACCCGTCAAGCCGCGCCAGAAAGTCCCGCGCCCAGGAGAGTCGAGGGAGGTGACCTACGTGGGAGCGTCAGGTGTACGGATCCCATGGCCTACGCACGAAGGAACCCACCGGGCGATCGGATGGTTCGCGGCGGCCGCCCTCCTCGTCCCGGCACTGTCGATGGCGACGACGCCCACCAGCGCCCGCGCCGCCGCTCCGGACGTCGCGGAGAAGGAGATCGCGGCCGCGACAGCAGGGGAGTTCAGGGTCGCGTTCATCGCTCGCAAGGCGGACGAGAGCGCGATGCCGACGGCCACGGTCGAGGTCGCCGGTTTCGTCCGCCGGGAAGGTACGTGGGTCTCCGTCGGTCGCCGGCAAGTGGTTCCGGACAAGGATGCCGCGTGGTTCTGGAACACCGTGACCGACCCGGGCGGGGTGTGTGAACTGTCGGTCGCCGACTCCCCGGAGCCAAGTGCCGCGGTCGTCCTCAGCTACGGGCCGAGCGCCGGTTGTGCCACCACCGCACGGTTCCGGATCGAGCGCGGGCGCCTGGTGGACAGATGAACGCCGACCGAGAAGCCGACGCCTCCTCATGTCCGCCGCCACGTCCTCGTGACGATCGGGGGGCGGCGGGCAGATGAGCGCGGCACCGAAGGCCGACGGCGAAGAGACCGACGAGTCCCAGCGATACCCGCCCTTCATGGTGGAACGCGCGGGGGCGGCTGGCGGCGGGGCCGCTCTCGTACGCCTGTTCACCGAGAGGTACGCCGACCTGACCCGGCTCGCCTACGTCATGACCGGTGACAGGGACGTCGCCGAGGATCTCGCCCAGGACGCGTTCGTCCGTGCATGGCCCCGCCTTGCCACGCTCAGGGCGCCGGAGGCGGCCCCGGCCTATCTGCGTACGACCCTCGTCAATCTGGTCCGGCAACGCCACCGGCGGCGGGTACTCGAGTGGCGTCACCCGCCCACACGGCCCGAGCCCGTGCCTCCCCCGGATGACGACCGGAGCACCGCGCTGGACCTCGCCGAGGTCGTACGCAAGCTGCCGCTACGAAAGCGGGAGTGCATCGTCCTGCGGTTCTACGCCGACCTGTCCGAGGAGGAGACCGCGAGGATCCTCGGCATCTCGGTCGGCACCGTGAAGAGCCAGACGCACCGCGCCCTCCGGCTACTCGCCAAGGAGCTCGAGAGCGCACCGTCGGCACCGCTCGACTTCGACCCGACCAGAAGGGCGAAGGACCGATGAACGACCCGAGGACCTCCCCCGACCCGCGAGCCGCCGACGATCTCGAACGCCGGCTCAGGTCAGCTCTGCACGCCGACGCCGCCCGTGCCCACGTCAGTCCGGACGCGTGGAGCAAGGTGCACCGCCGGCTCGACGCGGGCCGGTCGGCGGGACGGACGAACCGTCGGGCCAGGCGTACGTTCATGCTCGGACTTGCCACCGTCACCGCAGCGGCGGCCACGTTCGGCGTGCTGTTCATGCCGCACCTCGTCCGAACGCTGCCCGTCGCTGGACCGAACCCCGCGGACACGACAGGGCCGGCCGACACGGCACGGCCTGGCGAGGCGACCGCGCCCTCCAGGCCGCCGACACCCGCGGCGAGCGCACCTGGCCCCCTCGCCCGTCGACCCACGCTCGCCGTGGCGACGGCCGGCGACGACCTGCGGGTCCGGCTCGAACTGGTCTACGGCAGGCAGTACGAAGATGGCGCGACGGTGCGGCTCCGCCCGTACCGCTGGAATGACGGCACCTGGACGCCGCTCGGCACGGACAGGGCGGTCGTCGGGGCGGTCGGCGGCTGGCCCGTCGACGCACGTAGCCGACCGGGCGTGTGCGAGCTCACCGTCGTGAACGCCCGCACGGGTGGAACTCCGGGCGTCAAGCCGATCGCGGCGCAGGTCCGCGTCCGGCTCACCTCCCTCGAGGACCCCAAGTGCACCGAGGCGTACGACTTCCAGTTGGCAGGCGACCGGTTGGTCACTCGGTAGCGGACTCGGACGCTGACGTCACCGGACGTCGTACGGTGTCCGGCGTGAGGGAGCTCCTACCCCCGCTCGCCGTCGGGCTGGTCGTGGTCGCGGCGGCGGTCGTACTCGCCCGGCTCGTGCGCCGTCGCCGGCACTTCGGCACGCCTGCCGACCAGGCGACATTCCGTACGCTGCACAACGCCTCGCTGGCGTCCCCTCCCCTGCGGGCCGGACTGAACGACGGCAGCGCCGAACGCGCCGCCCGGCACCTGCGGGCTCTGCTCGGCACCGCGGCAGTGGCCCTCACCGATGCCGAACGCCTCCTGGCCTGGGACGGCGCCGGTAACCACCGCCACGACGTGCAGGCGGTCCCGCTCGCCAAGGGATCGCTGCGGCAGGGTCGGACCGACGCCCTGGGCCCTGAGCAGGTCGCCTGCGGTGAGCCCGACTGTCCGGTACGCCACGTCGTCGTCACGCCACTCACGGTCGACGATCGGGTGGTGGGAACGCTGCAGGCCTACAGCCGGGAGACCTCCGCCGGGCTGGTCCGGGCCGCCACGGAGGTGGCCCGCTGGGTGTCCGGACAGCTCGAACTCGCCGAGCTGGACCGGTCGAGGACCCGGGCGATGGAGGCCGAGGTGCGGGCCCTGCGGGCGCAGATCTCGCCGCACTTCGTCTACAACTCCCTGACGGCGATCGCGTCGTTCGTCCGCACCGACCCGGAGCGGGCCCGCGACCTGCTGCTGGAGTTCGCCGACTTCACCCGGTACTCCTTCAGGCGGCACGGCGACTTCACGACCCTGGCGGAGGAGCTGCGCTCGATCGACCGGTATCTGTTGCTGGAGAAGGCCCGGTTCGGCGAGCGGCTGCAGGTGACGCTCCGGGTGGCGCCGGAGGTGTTGCCGGTCGCGATTCCGTTCCTGAGCCTGCAGCCGTTGGTCGAGAACGCCGTACGCCATGGCCTGGAGGGCAAACCCGACACCGGGCGGATCACGATCGACGCCTCCGACATGGGCAACGAGTGCCTGATCGCGGTGGAGGACGACGGCGTGGGAATGGACCCTGGCCGTGTACGCCGGACGCTCGCCGGTGACCCGGGCTCGGACTCGATCGGCCTCGGCAACGTCGACGAGCGGCTGCGCGCGGTGTTCGGCGACGAGTACGGCCTTGTCGTCGAGACGGCCGAAGGTGCCGGGACGAAGGTCAGCATGCGGGTGCCGAAGTTCCATCCCGGCGTCCGCGCCACGACCTGAGCGCTGGCCTTCCCCGCCCCGACCTGTCTGCTTCCGGCGTCAGGCCGACTCCGCTCGCTTGTCAGGCCGATGCTGGAATTTCGGCGGGAGGATCAGGGTGGCCTCGGTACGGACGGACGCGACATAGTCGAACGCCGACTGCGCGTGCTTCGCCCGCTCGGCCTCGGACAGGTCGTCCCGCCACTCGACGTAGCCGTCGAGACCGGTCGACAGGATCTTGGCGTACGCCACGTAGTACGGGACGTCGCTCACCTTGACGCGGCCGGCGAGGGCCTCGCGGGCGAGTTCGGCGCGCTCCGGCTGGTCCGTGCGTACGGCGTCCTGCCGGATGACCTCGCGGAGGACGTCGGCGACGGCCGGATCGGTCGGGACGTCGATCAACTCCTCGGAGGGCCTGCTCGATGGTCGGCCCGTCAGCGGGCGTCGCGCTGGCCGTCTGTCGACCTTGGAGAATGGCCCATCGGGCGGCTGAGCCGGCGTACCGGCGCGGGTGGTCGCCCGGCCCCATCCCGCCATGCTCGCACTCGTTCTGCCACCTTCCGGCTCACCCGCCCTTCCCCCCTGCGTCGCGCCAGCCATGTCGTCCTCCGCTCTGCCCGCCTCCAGTCAAGTCCGCGGCCGGCAGGGTCCGGGCCGGCCCCGGCCGGCCCGCGAAGGCCGGTGAGACGGTTTCTGGTGGACATTCCTAGCCGGGCTGGCTGTGGCCACGCTGTGGTCCGGCTGTTGCGGTCCTGTGGCGAAGCGTTCCTCCCTGGTAGCAAGGCGTAGCCAGCAGCTGCCGCCCGAGGTCTGCCCACGGAGAGCCGCGGCAGAGAGGGGGAGGCGGGGCGCGACCGAGGGGAGGCGGGACCGAGGCCGTGATCGAGGCCGTGATCGAGGCCGTGATCGAGGCCGTGATCGAGGCGTGATCGGGGCGGACCGCCGTAGAGTCCCGTCATGCTGCGCGTCCTGGTCGTCGACGACGAGCTCCCCGCTCGGGAGGAGCTCGCCTACCTCCTCCGCCTCGACGAGCGGATCGGCGAGATCCTGACCGCCGAGAGCGGCGCCGACGCGCTCCGCGCCCTCGAACGCGAACCCGTCGACGCGATCTTCCTCGACATCCGGATGCCCGGTCTGACCGGGATCGAACTCGCCCGCGTCCTGGCGCGCTTCACCCACGCCCCCGCCGTGGTCTTCGTGACGGCGTACGACGAACACGCGGTCGACGCGTTCGAGCTGGAGGTCGTCGACTATCTCCTCAAGCCGGTACGCCCGGAACGCCTCACCGAGGCCATTCGCCGGGTGGTCGAGCGGGCCAACGGCACGGCCGCACGACGAGAGCCCGCCGATGCGGAGACCATTCCGGTCGAGCTCGGCGGGGTGACGCGCTTCGTCCCCCGCAGTGAGGTTCGGTACGTCGAGGCCCACGGCGACTACGCCCGCCTGCACACCGGCGACGCCAGCCACCTCGTGCGGGCCTCGCTGGCCACCCTGGCCGACCAATGGCAGGAGGCCGGCTTCGTCCGCATCCACCGACGCCTGCTCGTCGCCCTTCCGTACGTCTCGGAGGTGCGGTTCGACGCGGGACGCTGTGTGGTGCAGGTGGGCGACGCCGAGCTCCAGGTGAGCAGGCGGCACACCGCACAGCTTCGCGAGCTGCTGGTCCGGCGCGCGCGGCCGGGCCGGGGTGACGGGCGATGACCCAGCCACGGCCCGACCGGACGAGACGCGGCGACCAGGCGAGACGCGTCGTCGTGACCAGCCCGCGGATGCGGGCGTCCCTGCGTCAACGGCAGTACGCCGCCCAGGAGATCGACGCCCAGACCTCGCTCGGGCAGGTCTACATGAGCTCGCTGATCCGGGTACAGCTCCGGCTCGGGCTGCTCGTTCTCGCCGTGGTGGGAGCGCTCCTGCTCGGCCTGCCGCTGCTCTTCGCTGTCGCGCCCGGTCTCGGCGCGGTTGACGCGTTCGGGCTGCCGCTGCCGTGGCTCCTGCTGGGCGTCGTGGTGCACCCCGCCCTCATCGCGGCCGCGTGGTTCTACGTCCGGCACGCCGAACGCAACGAACGCGAGTTCGCCGAGCTGGTGGAGCGGTCCTGACGATGGCGCCCGCGCGTAGGGTCCGAGGTAGCGCGTCGCCCGTCCCCCGCGAGCGAACCGTCAGGAGCCATCGATGAGCCCGGCCGCCGGCGCGTTCGCCGTCGTCACCGTGACAGTGCTCACCCTCGCGATCGGAGCGTACGGACTGCGGCTTTCCCGGACCACGTCGGACTTCTACGTCGCCTCGCGCACGGTCTCGCCCACCTGGAACGCCTCGGCCATCAGCGGGGAGTACCTCTCCGCCGCGTCGTTCCTCGGCGCCGCCGGCCTGATCATGGCGTACGGCGCCGACATGCTGTGGTACCCCGTCGGCTGGACCGCCGGCTATCTCGTCCTGCTCGTCCTGGTGGCGGGTCCGCTGCGCCGCTCGGGCGCGTACACCCTGCCCGACTTCGCCGAGGCGCGCCTGGAGTCCGGCGCCGCGCGGCGGGTGGCGAGTGTGCTGGTGGTCCTGATCGGCTGGCTCTACCTCATGCCGCAGTTCCGCGGCGCCGGGCTCACCCTCCAGATCGTCACCGGGGCACCCGCGTGGGCGGGCGGACTCGTGGTGGGCGGCGTCGTCCTCGTCAACGTGCTGTCCGGCGGGATGCGGAGCATCACCTTCGTCCAGGCGTTTCAGTACTGGCTCAAGGTGACCGCGATCGCCGTACCGGTGGCGTTCCTCATCCTCGCCTGGCGCACCGACGGGGCGCCCGAGGTCACCGACCAGCAGGTGCCGACGTTCTCAGAATCCACGACCGTCCGCGTCGAGACCGATGTCACGATCGTCGTCGAAGCGCCGGCCGTCGTCCGGGTCGACGGGGTGCTCGACGGCACGCGACGGGACGGTGCCCGGGTCCGACTCGCCCGGGGCGACCACGACGTGGCGGCCGGCACGGCGCTCCGATTCCCTTCCGGTACGACGATTCCCACCGCCGAGCGGCTCCGCTCCACCGACAACGCGTCGTGGATCCAGCCGTTGCGTGGTGGCCAGGAGCATCCGCTCTACGCGACGTACTCCCTCATCCTCGCGACCTTCCTGGGGACGATGGGACTTCCGCACGTGCTGGTCCGCTTCTACACCAACCCGGACGGACGCACGGCCCGGCGGACGGCGCTCGTCGTACTCTGCCTGCTGGGTGGGTTCTATCTCTTCCCGGCGATCTACGGCGCGCTCGGTCGGATCTATGCACCCGACCTGCTCCTCACCGGACGGACGGACGCCGTGGTACTGGAACTCCCGCAACGCCTGGTTCCGGGGACAGGTGGTCAGCTTCTCGGGATGCTGGTGACGGCGGGCGCGTTCGCGGCGTTCCTGTCCACGTCGTCAGGGCTCGCGGTCTCGGTCACCGGCGTCCTCTCCCAGGACCTGGTCCGGCGCCGGCTCGGCGGGATCACCGGGTTTCGGGCATCCGCCGTCGCCGCCGTCGCGACGCCGGTGGCGCTGGCCCTGGCGGCGGAACGACTGAGCGTCGCCAGCGCGGTAGGGCTGGCCTTCGCGGTGGCGGCGTCGACGTTCTGTCCCCTGCTGGTGTTGGGCATCTGGTGGCGCCGGCTGACGCACATCGGCGCGATCGCGGGACTGGTCACCGGCGGGACGCTTGCCGGGGCAGCGGTGGTGGCCACCCTCGTCGCGGACCATGACGGTTGGACCGCCGTCCTCCTCGCCCAACCGGCCGCGTGGACGGTCCCCCTCGCGTTCGGTGTCATGATCGTCGCGTCCCTGCTCTCGCGGCACACACCGCCCGACGTCGCCCGGACGATGGTGCGCCTGCACGCGCCAGAGCAGCTCGACCTCGACCGCGGCAGCGGTCACGGCCGAGGTCGAGTTCGAGGGCGCCCGGCGTAGTCCCGCAGCCGCCCCGGCGTAGGTTCGCAGCCGCCCAGCTGCCGCGAATGACCACGCTGCCCATGCCTGTGGAACCTGGCAAGGCGTCGCCACCTACTCCAGATACCGCAGACATGCTCAGCGTGGTCATTCGCCGGCCCGCCAGGACCGCGACCGGCCGAGGACTGCCCGGGCTGGTCGACCGCTCATCGTCGTACGGCGTCCGCACGTCGCATCACCGACGCCATTCACCGCGCCGGGCGGAGCGGCTGCTTCCCGTGGACCCGGCGGGCCGCCTACCCTCGGCCGCGATCGTGTGACGGGCACATCACATCCGCAGGAGGTGGGTAACGTGTCTGAACCAACGGCGGTCAGGCAGCACGAGGCTTACGCCGAGATCGCACGAAGCGACGACTTCGCCGAACTCAGGCGACGCTATCGAGGCTTCGCGTTTCCATGGACGATCGCCTTCCTGGCTTGGTACCTGCTCTATGTCATCTGTGCCAGCTGGGCGACCGGTTTCATGAACACCAAGGTGGTCGGCAACATCAATGTCGCGCTGGTGTTCGGTCTGCTGCAGTTCGCGTCGACGTTCGTCATCGCCTGGCTCTACAGCCGGCACGCACGCCGGCAGCTCGACCCCAAGGCCGACGAGCTCGTCGCGAAGTTCCGGAAGGCGGTTGACGGATGAGCGCACTCTTCGCCACGGCGGCTCTTGCCACGACGCCCCTCGCCACCGCGCCGGGCGCCTCGGACCACCGGACCCTCACGATCGTGCTCTTCCTGCTGGTTGTCGCCATCACGTTGTATGTCACGCTGATGGCGAGCCGGCAGAACAAGACCGCGGCCGACTACTACGCCGCCGGTCGTTCGTTCTCCGGATTCCAGAACGGCATGGCGATCTCCGGTGACTACATGTCGGCGGCGTCGTTCCTCGGTATCTCCGGTGCGATCGCGCTGAGCGGATACGACGGGTTCCTTTACTCCATTGGGTTCCTGGTCGCCTGGCTGGTCGCTCTGTTGCTCGTCGCGGAGCTGCTGCGGAACTCCGGCCGGTTCACGCTCGCCGACCAGCTGGCCTACCGCATGCGGCAACGCCCGGTCCGCACGGCGGCCGCGGTCTCCACACTCGGCGTCTCGATCTTCTATCTGCTTGCCCAGATGGTCGGTGCGGGTTCGCTCGTCGCGCTGCTGCTCGGCGTGACGGGAGACCTCGCCAAGAACCTCACCATCGTTCTCGTCGGCGCGCTGATGATCTTCTACGTCACGGTCGGCGGCATGAAGGGCACGACCTGGGTGCAGATCGTCAAGGCGGTCCTGCTCATGGGCGGCACGATTCTCGTGACCGCGATCGTGCTGGCGAAGTTCGGCTTCAACCTGTCAGAGCTGCTCGGCAGCGCGGCCAGCAACAGCGGGAAGGGTCAGGCGTTCCTCGAGCCCGGCCTGAAGTACGGCGTCTCGCTGACGTCGAAGATCGACTTCCTGTCGCTCAGCCTGGCGCTCGTCCTGGGTACCGCCGGACTCCCCCACATCCTGATCCGCTTCTACACGGTGCCGACGTCGCGGGTTGCGCGTACCTCGGTGCAGTGGGCCATCGGCATCATCGGGTCGTTCTACCTGATGACGCTCGTGCTGGGCTTCGGCGCGGCGGCGCTCCTCGACACCGGACCCGACTCGCAGGTCGCGGCGACCGCCGGCAACGTCGCGGCACCACTGCTCGCCCAGGCGGCCGGTGGTGGCGCGGGGTCGACGGGCGGCGCGGTGCTGCTGGCGCTGATCGCGGCGGTGGCCTTCGCGACCATCCTGGCCGTGGTCGCCGGGCTCACGTTGACCTCGGCATCGTCGTTCGCGCACGACATCTACGCACACGTGATGAAGCGTGGACAGGCGACCGAGAAACAGGAGGTACGCACTGCACGGATCGCCGCCTTCGTCATCGGTGCGGTGGCGATCGCCTTGGCGATTCCTGCGCAGCGGCTCAATGTCGCGTTCCTCGTGGCGCTGGCGTTCGCGGTGGCGGCGTCGGCGAACCTCCCGGCGATCATCTACAACCTGTTCTGGAAGCGGTTCAACACCCAGGGCGCGGTGTGGAGCATGTACGGCGGTCTCGCCAGTGCCATCGTGCTGGTGTTCTTCTCACCGGTCGTGTCGGGCAAGGTGCTTCCGGACGGTTCCAACGGCTCGCTCTTCCCACTGGGCGTCGACTTCTCGTGGTTCCCGCTGGAGAACCCGGGCCTGCTGTCGATCCCGCTCGGCTTCTTCTTCGGCTGGCTCGGAACGGTGCTGTCGAAGGATCCGGACGCGGAGGCGCGGTACGCCGAGCTCGAGGTCCGGTCGCTGACCGGTTCCGGTGCGGAAGCTGCCGTTCCCCACTGAGAGGGGTACGACCTGCAGGCGGACTCGTCGGAGGTATCTCGTCATCGCGGCCGAGCTACCTTCGACGAGCCAGCCGATGGCCGCCGAGTCCCGCGCACCTGGCTGGATCCGGCACGCCACAGGTGAATGTCGCCCGGTGTTCGGTTACCGTGTGATGTCGGCGCTGGAGGGCGCATCCGGGTCCGCGGACAGGGCAGAGTCCCACCTCCGTTCGAATGTCTGGTGGTGTGGTCGCCCGCTGCCGCGCACGCCCGCCGCGCAAGCCCGCCGCGGACGTACGGGCCTGGAAGCGGATCGACCCGCCCGAGCTGCCTGGAATGCGGACCGCAGGCAGACAGGAGAGCTGACATGGCTCGATTCACCCAAGCGGTACCCGTCCTCACCGCGGTCGACGTCGAAGCGGATACGAAGTTCTGGGTCGAGAAGCTCGGATTCGATGGCGGCATCGTCGGTGACGGTTTCGCGATCGTGCGGCGCGACGACATCGAGATCTTCATCGCCTCGGTCCAGGATCAGGTCGTTCCCGACAACACCATGACCTGGCTCCGCGTCGACAACGTCGATGACCTGCACGCGGAATGGTCTCGACATGTGCCGGCCGACCGGGAGGTCGACGGCACGGTGATCACCGCGATATCGGAGCAGCCGTGGGGCCGGGAGTTCGTCGTCATCGACCCGGCGGGCAACTGCGTCCACCTCGCGGCGGCGGGCGGCTGATCACACCTGCGGTCGGCGTTGATCATCGGTGCCAGAATCGGACGCGCCGGACCGGTGATGTCCGTTTCGACCACCGTTGATCAACGCCGGCAGGGGTCAGGCCTGCTGACCTGGACGGACCCGGAGGGTTAGGGTCAGCGGAGCAATCCGATCCGGACCGGATGAGCGAAGGCAAGAGAGGGGAAGCGACCCGTGAGCAGCGAAGCACTGTCGAACCTTCTGCATGAGGATCGCCGGTTCCCGCCGCCGCCCGAGCTCGCCGCCCGGGCGAACGTCGGTGCGGCCACCTACGACGAGGCCCAGGCCGACCGCCTCGCCTTCTGGGAGCGGCAGGCCCGTCGCCTGCACTGGGAACGCGAATGGGACACCACCCTCGACTGGACCAACGCGCCGTTCGCGAAGTGGTTCGTCGGCGGCCGCATCAACGCCGCGTACAACTGCGTCGACCGCCATGTCGAGGCGGGCAATGGCGCCAAGGTGGCCTTCCACTGGGAGGGCGAGCCGGGCGACACCCGCACGATCACCTACGCCGACCTGCAGAGCGAGGTCTCCAAGGCCGCCAACGCCCTGGTGGAGTTGGGCGTCAAGGCCGGCGACCGGGTGGCGATCTACATGCCGATGATCCCGGAGACGGTCGTCGCGATGCTCGCCTGCGCCCGGATCGGCGCCCCGCACACGGTCGTGTTCGGCGGTTTCTCCGCGACCGCGTTGCGCGACCGGATCCAGGACTGCGACGCCCGCGTGGTCATCACCTCCGACGGCGGCTACCGCCGCGGCGCGCCGAGCGCGCTCAAGCCGCAGGTGGACCAGGCACTGGCGGAGTGCCCCGACGTCCGCAGCGTTCTCGTCGTACGCCGGACCGGCCAGGACGTCGACTGGACCGAGCCCCGCGACGTGTGGTGGCACGACGTCGTGGAGCGCCAGAGTGACCAGCACACGCCGGAGGCGTTCGACGCCGAGCACCCGCTCTACGTGATGTACACGAGCGGCACCACCGGCAAGCCGAAGGGCATCCTGCACACGACCGGCGGCTACCTCACCCAGGTCGCATGGACCCACTGGGCGGTCTTCGACGTCAAACCCGAGACCGATGTCTACTGGACCGCCGCCGACATCGGCTGGGTCACCGGCCACTCCTACATCGTCTACGGTCCACTGGCCAACGGCGTGACGAGCGTGATGTACGAAGGGACGCCTGACACCCCGCACAAGGGCCGCTGGTGGGAGCTTGTCGCGAAGTACGGCGTGACGATCCTCTACTGCGCGCCCACCGCCATTCGTACGTTCATGAAGTGGGGCGAGGACATCCCGGCCAAGTTCGACCTGTCCAGCCTGCGCCTGCTGGGCAGCGTGGGCGAGCCGATCAACCCCGAGGCCTACATCTGGTACCGCACCCACATCGGCGGCGACCGTACGCCCGTCGTCGACACCTGGTGGCAGACGGAGACCGGTGCGATCATGATCACGCCGCTGCCGGGCGTGACGAGCGGCAAGCCGGGTGCGGCGATGACCCCGCTGCCGGGCATCAGCGCGGACGTCGTCGACGACGCCGGCACGCCGGTGCCGAACGGCTCGGGTGGTTATCTCGTGCTCACCGAGCCGTGGCCGTCGATGCTGCGGACGCTGTGGGGCGACGACGAGCGGTACGTCGACACGTACTGGTCCCGCTTCCCCGGCCGTTACTTCGCCGGTGACGGTGCCAAGAAGGACGCGGACGGCGACATCTGGCTGCTCGGCCGGGTCGACGACGTGATGAACGTCTCCGGCCACCGGCTGTCGACGACCGAGATCGAGTCCGCGTTGGTGTCGCATCCCAAGGTGGCTGAGGCGGCAGTGGTCGGCGCCACCGATCCGACGACCGGCCAGGCGGTCGTGGCGTTCGTGATCCTGCGCGGCGCGGCTGCCGACGGCGGCCCGGAGATCGCGAAGGTGCTGCGCGACCACGTGGCCAGCGAGATCGGGCCGATCGCGAAGCCCCGGCAGATCCTGGTGGTCGAGGAGCTGCCCAAGACGCGGTCGGGCAAGATCATGCGGCGGCTGCTGCGCGACGTGGCCGAGAACCGTGAGCTGGGTGACGTCACCACGCTCACCGACTCCTCGGTCATGGACCTGATCCGGACCAACCTCGCCAAGCCGGGCGCAGCTTCCGACGACGAGTAGGGTGCGTCATGATCACGGCGACAGGAGTCGCACCTGATGCTGCGGATCGTTCTCCTGCTCGCGCATGTGGGGGTGGCGACCGCGTGGGTGGGTGGGATGGTCTACAGCCTCGCCGTGGTGCAACCCAAGGCCGCACGATTCTTCGGTACGGATGAGGAGGCCCACGAGGCGTTCCTCACCACGATGGCGAGCGGTAACCGGTCCAAGGTGCTCGCACTGATCGGCGCCCTCGCCCTCACCGGCGGTGCGCTCCTGCTCGTCGCGGCCGATCCCGCGCGGCCCCTCGCGCTCGGGATCCACGCGGCCAAAGGCGTACTCCTGCTCGCTGCCCTGGCCGTCTTCGTCGACGTGTCGTGGCGGCAGTGGCCGCGGCGGGTGTTCGCCCTTCCGGAGGAACGCAACGCCGTGCGGGTGAGGTTCCGGCGTTCGGCGTACGCACTGCTGGGCCTCGTCGGCACCGCCTTCGCCCTCGGCGTCGTCGCCGCCCACCTCGGCTGACACCCTGGAATGCCGGCCCGCAACCGCATGTTGACAACCCGGACATCGACCACGTCGACCCTGACCTGACCCCGATCACCAGGATGTGTTCGTGATGCGTGCACTTGTCGCCGATCCCTCCGCACCACATGGTCTCCGCCTCGCCGAGGCACCCGAACCTGTCCCCGCGCCGGGGCAGGCCCTCGTCAAGGTTGCCGCGACGTCCCTCAACTACGGCGAGCTGAGCGGCGCCATGCACCAGATCCCGGGCACGGTCCTCGGCTGGGACTGCGCCGGCACGGTGGTTCGGGCCGCGAGCGACGGATCCGGTCCGGCCGAAGGGTCCCGCGTCGTGACGTTCGGCGGGCAGGGCGCCTGGGCGGAGTTCCGTGCGGCGGACACGGCGGAGATGGCGGTCGTACCGGACGGCGTCGACCTCGGCGCGGCGAGCGCGCTTCCGGTCGCGGGGGTGACGGCACTGCGGGCACTGCGCAGGTTCGGTTTCATCGCCGGCGAACGCATCCTCGTCACCGGCGCGTCCGGTGGTGTCGGCAGGTTCGCCGTCCAGCTGGCGGCCATCGCCGGCGCCCAGGTGATCGCGAGCGTCGGCCGCCCCGAGCGCGGCACCGGGCTGGCCGAGATCGGTGCCGCGCAGGTCGTCGTCGGCCTGGGCGGCATCGACCAGCCGGTACGCGGTGTCATCGACAACGTGGGCGGCCAGCAGCTGGCCGACGCGTTCGCCCTCCTCGCCGAGAACGGCTCACTCCAGTCCATCGGCGGCACCGCCAACGAACCGACCGTCTTCGCGCCGTACGCCACGGTCGGGATCCGTCGCAGCATCGAGGCGTTCACGATGGGAGGCCATCTCGCCGGCGACCTCGGCTATCTCGTCGGCCTGCTCGCGGCCGACAAGCTGGATCCGCAGATCGGCTGGCGCGGCAGCTGGGAGCGAGCCGAGGAGGCTGCCGACGCACTCGTCGGGCGCCGGGTCGCCGGCAAGGCCGTCCTCGACATCACCTGACCGCCTCGGCCGGGCCACAAGGCGTGGCCCGGCCGGGGACACGTCACCGGGACCGATAGGCCGCCATCACCTCGACCTCGACCAGCCAGCAGCCCACGGCGAGGCCGGCCACCTCGGTCGTCGCCCGCGCCGGACGCGCCTTCGTGGCAACGAGCGGTGGTCCAGGTTCGCCGGTGCCGAACGGGACAGGAACGACCTGCCCGGTCGCCAGGTCGATGTTGGCGAAGAACTGTCGGTACGCCCGGTTCCAGCCCGCATAGTCGGCCGCCGAGGCGCCCGCCGGTCGCATGAGGTACGCCTTCATCGTGATCACGTCGTCGACCGTCAGTCCGGCCGCGGCGAGGTTCTCGGTGATGCGCGACAGGACACTGAGCGCCTGCGCCTCGGTCACAGTGACGCCCTCGGGCCAGGTGCCGCCTGGAAACAGCGACGGATCCGTACACCGCTCCGGCGATCCGGCAGGCGCCGAAGGATTCGCCTGCGCGGGGCCCAGCCCGCTGGAGGTGTAGAGCGCCACCTCCGAACCGGTGGCGACGCCGTTCGCGATCGCGGGGTTGGAGTTGTCCGGCGGCAGCATGACGCGGACCTCCTTCGGCCGCGGCATCACACCGCCGGCGGAAGCCGCTGTCGCCGTCCCGAGCACCGCCACCCCGACGCATGCGGCCGCCAGCACCCGCCGCATTCCAGCCGCCCGCCGCATTCCAGCGGCTCGCCGCATCCCAGCCGCCCGCCGGACGGTCCAACCCGCCGAGACCCGGTCGCGTTCGTCTCCTCGCCTCATGCCGCCATCACCCTCTCGTGCAGCTCGGTCACGACCTTGCGCGCGGAGTCGAAAGCGCCCGACTGCCAGGCGATGAAGTAGCTCAGCCAGTCGCCGGCGAAGTAGACGTGTCCAGCCGGCTTGTTGAGCAGGGCGTACTCCCCACTGGTGCGGGACGGCCACGACACCCACCCGCCCTCGATGTGCGGTGTGCGGTGCCAGGCCACCGAGAAGGTCGAGGCCAGCTTCGAGCGATAGACCTCACCGTGGATCTTCACTCCGGCAGCGACCGCGCGCTCGGCGCGTTGCGCCGGCGTGAGCTGGCCGTACGCCGTCGCGTTGGCACCGAAGTGGTAGTAGCCGATGAGGGTCCCGCGCTTGCTGTGGAAGCCGTACGACGGGTACCAGATCTGGGCGACGTCGAGGTCCGTCGGCGTGATCCCGCCGTAGATGCGGTCGCGCTCCTCCCACCACCGGCTGGTGTACTCCAGACCCATCTTGCCGACCGGGCTCGCGACGGGATATGTCAAGGCCGCCTTGACATCGGCGCCCAGGTTGTGCGGGATCTTCGCCAAGACCATCGGCTGGAGTGTCGCCACGCAGTAGTCCGCCCGCTCGACGCGTTCCCGCCCGCCCGCATCGGTGTAGGTCACCTCGACACCCTCGGCGAGGTCGGTGATGCGCTTCACCTCGCAGCGGTAGGAGATCCGCTCGCTGCCGACCGCCTCGGCCAGTGCGTACGCGATCCGGTCCATGCCGCCCACTGGCTGCAGCATCATCATCGCCTGGTCGTAGCCGAACTCGAACGAGAACCTCCTGCCGTACAGGCTCGCGAACACGTCCGTCATCGACGGCGGAGGACCGAGAACGGCGCCCGCCTCGTCACCCGCGCCCGGCTCGACGGTGTAGCCGCGCCGGCTTGTCCCTGTGTAGGCGAAGTTCTGGTCCTTGCCGCCGATCGCACCGAAGTCCCGCAGGAAGGCAAGCACCCGCTCCTTGTCCTGCGAACTCAGCTCGGCGTCGAGCGCACCGCGGTCGGTGGCCTTGGCGAGAAGCTCCGAGACGTAGCCGTACACGTCCGCCTTCGCGGTGCGCCAGCGGGTCGACTTCCCACTGAGCGCGCCCGCGTTGTCGTGGTGGATGTACGCATCCGCGTTCTGGTTGACGAACGGCTCCAGGGCGACTCCGAGTTCGCGGCAGTAGTCCAGCGTCACCATCGACTGCGCGATCCTCGCCGGGCCGGCGTTCATGTACTCGCCTTTGGAGAAGCTGGCCCGCTGCACCTGCCCGTCGAGATCGCGCAACTCGGTGCCACCACGCACCGTCCAGTTGCGACCACCCGGGCGACCCTTGGCTTCCAGGACCCGACAGGCGTAGCCAGCCTTGCCGAGTTCGTACGCCGTCGTGAGACCGGCGATGCCGGCCCCAAGGACCAGGACCTTCGGTGCGCCTCGGCCGCTGACCTTGAGGTCTGCCGCACGCGGAGGTGCGAAGTCCTGAACCGCCGCCTGTGCCGGCGTGGGCGCCAGACCGAGCGCGCCCATCGTTTCGTACAGAACGCCTGCTCCCCCAGCCACACCGACGGCCTTCAGGAAGTCGCGTCGCGTCCCGCCTGTTTTCATCCACCCCTCCAACGATTGACGACGGCATCAACCGTGGAGGGCGGGTGTTGCGCACAAATATCACAACCGTTCCGCGACGGTTGTGAAATGCTCACGGCCTCTCGGCCGTGTACGACGCGGCGTGGAGCGGCGCGCCGCTGGGGCACCGCTCGCACAAGCGATGCGCGTCAGTCGTCGAGAGCGAACGGCAACCGGCGGCGGGCGCGGTCCCGGACATCCTCCGGAAGTGCCTCCGCCACCAGCAGCTTCGCCAGCAACTCCGACTCGAGGGTCAACGCCCTGAAGACCAGGCCGATGGTGACGTCGTGCGAGGGTCGTTCGACCACGGCCACCTCGTCACCCGGTCCGACACGACCCGGCGAGACCACCCGGAGATAGGCACCAGGAATCGCGCGCTGGGTGAAGGTCTTGATCCACCCGCGCTCCCCCAGCCAGCCGACGAACGTCGCGCACGGGATCCGCGGGACCGCCACCTCCAGCACGACTTCGGAGCCCACCTGCCACCGCTCGCCGATCCGGGCGCCGGTGACGTCCAGCCCGGTGGTGGTGAGGTTCTCGCCGAACGAACCGTTGGAGAGCGGCCGCCCCAGCTCCGCCGCCCAGGCGTCAAGGTCCTCCCGGGCGTAGGCATAGACCGCCTGGTCGTCGCCGCCGTGATTCTTCCGGTCGGCGATGAAGTCACCGACGAGCCCGCTGCCGAGCCCGCCGCCCTTCGGCCCCGGCGCGCGCACCTCGACCGGCTGGTCGCTGGGCCGCTTGTCGATGCCGGTGACGCCGACGTCCTTGTGTGGGTTGGGACGCGACTTCCCGACATTGACCGACAGCAGGTACGCCATGTCCACCTCGACAGGTCTCGGGCCAACCGACGCCTGGCCGTTGGCAACAAACAACGGGCCGGAGGCACCTGGTTCGGACGGATCGTCCTGGCAGGTACCCCCGGCCGCACACCGTTCTCGTGCGGGTCGGCGAACCGGAGCCCACACGAGGGCAACGCTCAGTTGCCCGAGACTATGCCCGACACCCGCGCTCGGGCGGGGTCAGGAACCCTTCTTGACCGGCTGCTGGTCACCACCCAGTCCGGCGCCGGCGGCACCGAGCAGGGCCGACGGGTCCGTGCCGGACAGCGTGGCGAGCATCTGGCGCACGTTGGACAGCTGCGCGTTGATGCTGTCGCGCCGCTGGGTGAGCGCCTTGAGCTCGCGGTCGGACTCGCTGCGGATCCGGTCGGCCCGGGTCTTTGCCTCGGACACGATCTCGTGCGCCTTGCGCTGGGCGTCGTCGACGGCGCGCTCGGCCTTCTGCATCGCCTCGGCGTGCGTACGCTCGGCTTCGGCGTGGGTCTGCTCGGAGCGTTCGAGCACCGCGGCCAGGTGCTGCTCGGCGGCTGCTGTGCGCTCGACGAGGTCCTGCTCGGCACGCTCCCGGCGCTGCGCCAGGGTCTTCTCCAGGTCGGCGGCGGCCTGGGCGGCCTTCGCCCGCTGCTGCTCGAAGACGGCCTCGCCCTCCTCGCGGCGCGCCACCGCGTCGTGCTCGGCGGCGTCGACGATCTCGCCCGCCCGGTCCCTGGCCTCGCCGACGATCTCCTCGGCCTCGCCGGTGGCTTCCTTGCGCTTCTCGCCCGCGTAACGCTCTGCTTCCTTGCGGATCTCGATGGCGGCCTGCTGGGCTTCCTGGCGTACCTCGTCGGCCTGGGCGGCCGCAACCGAACGCAGGTCGGCTGCCTCCTCCTCGGCCAGTGCGAGGATGCGGCCGATCCGCTCGCCGAACTCGGCGAACGACGGCTCCGACCCCTTCGAGTCGTCGCTTCGGCTGGACGCCTTGGCTTCCAGTTCCTCCACCCGCCTGGCCAGCTCAACCGACTGACGGCGGGAGGCGTCCACAGCCTCGTTGAGATGCCTGATGCGGTGGTCGACCTGGGATGGCTCATAGCCCCGACGCACCAATCGGAAGGCGCCGGTGGTTGTGTCACTCATGTGCTCTCGTCCTCTATGGTGCGGCGGCGACAATGGGACACAGCTACTCGCGGACGAATGACATCGAAGCCGTCACACGATCGTGTGCGGCACCGGCCTTCGCGTTACCAGGTGGGTTGGTCAGCACTCTCGCGAATGACCGTGAGTGCAACACCACCAACTCCTATGGTTGCGAGCATCTGACACGCCTGCTCGCGGGTTGCCCGACGTGGGCCGCGGCGGCGTGCGTGCGATCTTAGCCACCCAAGCCATGGACCCACCAGGGGGCGGATGCATCCCATGGAGCGGGTTACGAGCACGCTGCGAACGGGCTTCACGACCGTGGTGGAGGGGGTTCGTCCGTACGACGGTGGAGGAATTCACCTGGACGTCATCAGTGGAAACAGCCGCGGTGCGCGATCGCCGGCAGCCGGCCGACACACCTACTTTGCCGGTTTCGGTCGATATGGCCCAGTCTGTGAAGATCTCTGACGAGTCACTCCCGCTCGGCGCACCGGGGGCGACGTGTGCCAGCATCGGGAACCGTGTCACGCAAGGCAGGAAGGTCGAGCTCCCCCGCGAGGGAGCGCCGGATCGGCACGCGCAACGCGCGGTTCCAGCAGTGGCAGGCGCTGCTGGACAACCGTACGAAGCGGCACCAGGCCGGCGAGTTCCTCGTCCACGGCGTACGACCGATCACCTTGGCCGTCGACCACGGCTGGCCGCTCCGGGCACTCCTCCGCCCCACCGACACTCCCCTGTCGGCGTGGGCGACGGACCTGATCGCGCGGGCGACGGGCGGGCAGCACGCCGCCCAGGTCGTCGACGTCGCCCCTCCGCTCCTGGCCGAGCTCGGCGACAAGGCCGACGGCGCGCCCGAACTGATCGCGGTCGCCGAGATGCCACCGGACCGGCTGGACCGCATCGTCGTACCACCGGACGGTCTCGTGCTGCTGTTCGACCGGCCGGCCAACCCGGGCAACATCGGGACCCTCGTCCGCTCGGCCGACGCGTTCGGTGCGTGCGGGGTGATCGTCACCGGACACGCGGCCGACGTGTACGACCCGCGGGCGGTGCGGGCGAGCACCGGCTCACTGTTCGCCCTGCCGGTGGTACGCCAGGGCTCGCCTCGCGACGTGCTGGCCTGGGTCGCCGAACTCCATTCGACGAGAGGTGTCGACCTCCAGGTGGTGGGGACGGACGAGTCGGGTGAGGTCGACGTCGATGCGGCCGACCTCACCGGGGCTCGCCTGCTGGTCGTCGGCAACGAACTGCGCGGGATGAGTGCGGCGTGGCGGGAGTCCTGCGATGTGGTCGTGCGCATCCCCATCGCCGGCGCGGCGAGTTCCCTCAACGCCTCAGTCGCGGCAGGGATCATGTGCTACGAGGCACGGCGCCAGCGCCGGTCAGCGGCGCGGGCGTGACGGCGTTCTCTCGAGCGAGCAGTTCCCTCGAGCGATCGGTTCCCACGAGCGATCGGTCGTCGAACGAGCAGTCCTGCCGCGCGAGCAGTCTTCCCCAGCGATCGATCCCCCCGAGCGAACGGTCCCCTCGGGCGAGAACCGGGTGTTCCGCTTCGATTTCCGACGCGGAATGTGCATCAGTAACCTGGACCTGGAGCGCCGTGAAGCCTGGTCGGCGACGCAGTCACGACTCCCCTGACCACATCCGCTCCGCCGCCCACGAGGACATCCCCATGCCACGCCGACCCCGGCCACGCCGTCCCTTCCTGTTCGCCGCGCCCCAGCGGGAGGAGCGACCGTTCCTCCTCGACGCGCTGCGGCAGGAGACCGTCGGCGGCGCCCTCCTGCTCGCCGCCGCGGTCATCGCGCTCGTGTGGGCGAACTCGCCCTGGCACGACACCTACGAGCAGGCCCGGCACTTCTCGGTCGGCCCCCTGACGCTGGAGGGTTGGGCGGCCGACGGGCTGCTCACGATCTTCTTCTACGTCGCCGGGCTCGAGCTGAAACGCGAGCTCGTCACCGGCTCGCTGCGTCACCTCTCCCGGGCGCTGGTGCCCCTCGTCGCCGCAGTCGCCGGCATGGTCGTACCCGCCCTGCTGTACGTCGGTCTGGTCCTCGGCCTGGGTGATGTCGAGGCGACCGTCGGCTGGGCAGTCCCCATGGCGACCGACATCGCGTTCGCCCTGGCCGTCCTCGCGGTCGCGGGTTCTGCGCTGCCGCCCGCTCTGCGGGCGTTCCTGCTGACGCTTGCGGTGGTGGACGACCTGGGCGCGATCACCGTCATCGCGGTGTTCTTCACCGAGTCGCTCGACCTCGCCGCGCTGGCGCTGGCGGTGGTGCTGTTGGGCGGCTACGCCGTTCTCCAACATCGCCGGGTGCGGACCCCGCTCGTCTACGTACCGCTCGCCCTCGCCGTGTGGTGGTTGACCTACCAGAGCGGGATCCACGCGACCGTTGCGGGCGTCGCGATGGGGCTCCTGACCCGGGTGCGACCCGACCCGGAGGAGAAGTCCTCACCAGCCGAACGCCTCGAACACCGGCTCCGGCCGCTGTCGGCTGGCGTGGCCGTTCCGGTGTTCGCGCTGGCGGCAGCCGGGGTGCCGGTGACGGCGAGTGCGATCGGTGCGATGAGCACCGACGCGGCCGCACTGGGTGTCATCGTCGGCCTGGTGGTCGGGAAGTGCGTCGGTGTCTTCGGCGGAGCCTGGCTCACGGCCCGACTCACCCATGCCGACCTCAGCCCGGACCTGACCTGGCGCGACATCGTCGCGGTCGGGATCCTCTCCGGCATCGGGTTCACCGTCTGCCTGCTGATCAGCGATCTGGCGTTCGGGGACGAGCCGGCTCGACTGGCGCGGATCAAGGCCGCGGTCCTGCTCGCCTCGTTGATCGCTGCCCTCGCGGCGGCGGCCTTGTTGCGATTCCGGCAACGGACGTCTCAGGCCGCCGACACCTCCAGTTCCTCCGGAGACGCACCGGCCGGATGACCAACCTGACCGCCCGGTGGGTGCATGGCCAGGACGCGGTGGGTACGAACGGGGATGAGGCGTCAGCCTGCCGGTTTCTGGGTGACCGCCCCGTCTCCCGCTCGTACGAGACACGGCACGGCAGGTTGTACGAGACACGGCACGGCAGGTTGTACGAGACGCGGCGGGGACGATGCCGGAAGGAGTGATCATGTCGGGGCAGGACGAGACGCCAGCTGAGCGTGGCAACCCGACTGGGCAGGCGAGCCGCGCCGCCATCCCCGAGCAGCCGTCCGTGCCCGAGCAGCCGTCCGCGCCCGCTCGACCGTCCGTGCCCGGCCAGCCCGCCGTGGGCGAACAGCCCACCGTGGGCGAACTGGCAGGCGCTCCCATCGACCAGGCCCCCGTATATGACCAGGCGTCCGTACCGGATCAGGCGATCGGGTCCGACCAGGCCTCCGCGCGCGACCGAGAACGCCAGGAGACCCAGCCATTGGGCGCCGTTCCGGAGCATGATGGAGCGATGGCGGATGACGACGCGCGGAGCCTCGGTCAGCTCGTCGCGAGTGCGAGCCGTGACCTCTCGGCACTCGTACGCGGTGAGATCGCGCTGGCGAAGGCCGAACTCAGCGAAAGCGCACGGGCCGCCACCAAGGGAGCCGGGCTCTTCGGCGCTGCCGGGTTCCTTGCGTACGTCGCTTTCCTCATGCTCTCGATCGCGGCCGGCTACGGTCTCGTCGCCGCCGGTTTCCATCCCGCGGTGGCCTTCGTGATCGTCGGGGTCGTCTACCTGCTGGTGGCGGGAATCATCGCCTTCGTCGGTCTCCGCAGCGTACGTAAGGCAAAAGGACCTGAGCGCACCCTCCACTCGATCGAAGAAGCGAAAGGCATGGTCGGCCGCGGCAACGCAGGCGGCAACACAGGCGGAGATCGGTCGGAGTGAGTCCCGTCACGGGCCAGTCTGAGAACAGCCGCGCGGTGCTGTCCGCTATGGGACAGTGGGTCTCATGACCGCCAAGTCTGGCGGGATCGTCGACATCGACGGCCCGTGGAGCCATCGATGGGTCGCAGCGAACGGCGCCCGGTTCCATGTGGCCGACGCCGGCGACGGTCCTCTCGTTCTGTTCCTGCACGGGTTTCCGGAGTTCTGGTGGGCCTGGCGGCATCAGCTGCCTGTGCTGTCGGAGCTCGGCTTCCGCGCTGTCGCCATGGATCTTCGGGGGTACGGCGGGAGCGACAAGACGCCGCGTGGCTACGACCCGGTGACGCTGGCGGGCGACGTCGCCGGGTTGGTGCGTTCACTGGGCCATTCCGATGCCGTGCTCGTCGGACACGGCTGGGGCGGGTACGTCGCGTGGGCGACGGCCGCGCTGCACCCTCGCCAGGTGAGTCGCCTGGCCGTTGCCTCGGCGCCGCATCCGCTGCGGCTGCGTACCGCTGCGTTCCGTGGCGGGCGACAGTTGCGTGCCGCGGGGCACGTGGTGTCGTTCCAGTCGCCGATCATTCCCGAACGCCGGCTGGTCGCGGATGATGCCGCCCTGGTCGAGACCCTGCTGCGCCGGTGGGCCGCGCCCGGGTCGGTGTTTCCCGATGCGGAGACCGCCCGGCGCTACCGCAAGGCCATGCAGCTGTGGCCGGCTCCGCACTGTGCACTGGAGTACTACCGGTGGCTCGTCCGGGCCGCGTTCCGTACCGACGGGCGGCGCTTCGTCGCCCGGATGCGCCAGCCGGTACGCCAGCGGGTGCTGCAGCTACACGGAATGCTGGACCCGTCGGTGCTCCCCGCGACCGCCGAAGGTTCCGCGGAGTACGTCGCCGGGCCCTACCGCTGGCGGCTCCTCGACGGCGTCGGACACTTCCCCCACGAGGAAGCGCCGGACGCCTTCACCAAGGAACTGGTCGCCTGGCTGGACGACGTCTGAGCATCGCCGACTGGCGCAGGGCGCCCCTCATGCAATCGGCGCGGACGCGCGGGATCAGGCGCAGCCACCCGTGGAGACCGGGGCGTCGGCCTGCCTACCGGCCCGAGCGTCACTCATGACCTCTTCGATGGTCAGGGCGTAACCGGTCTGGTTGTCCTCGACGGAGGCGGCGAAGATGACGCCGGTCACCGTACCCTCGGGCGAGACCAGCGGACCGCCGGAGTTGCCGGGGCGTACCTCGGCGTAGAGGGAGAAGACGTTACGGACGACTTCACGGCCGCCGTAGATGTCCGGACCCTGCAGGCGCTGCTCGGCACGCACCCTGGCCGGAGCGGCCGAGAACGGTCCGTTCTCCGGATAGCCAAGCACGGCCCCCTGGTCCCCGGCGTCGGCGGTGTCGTCCAGTTGCAGTGGGCGCAGCGGCAGGTCGGGCACCTCGAGGACGGCGACGTCGCGGTCGGGGTCGTAGAGCACGACCTCGGCATCGTAGGTATCCCCCTCGGCCGTCTGCACCTTCGGCTCGGTCACCCCGGCGACGACGTGCGCGTTGGTCATCACCCGGGCCGCGCCGTACACGAACCCCGAACCCTCCAGCGACCGCGAGCAGCTGGGTGCCAACCCCGTCACGCGTACGACGCTCGCGGCAGCACGTTCGACGTCTGCGTCACGCAGAATCGCGGCCGTCGGCGGGCGCGCCGGCGCGATCTGCTCCGGCGCGAACGGTTCGAGATACCGCGGGAAGAGGCTCGGGTCGACGACCCGGCTGAAGGCCAGCAGGACACCCTCGGCACCCTGTGGCATGAACTGGTCGACCGTGGCCAGCACCTTGGACGTACGCACGACCCGCGACACGTCACCGAACTGCGCACCCGCCACGGCGGAGCCGAGAATCCACGCCACCAGCAGCATCGCGAGGACGCTGAGGACGGCACCGCCGGTGGAGTCGACCATGTGCGCGGGTCGCCACGTGACCCGGTCGCGCATCGCCGCGCCCAGGGCCGCGCCCAGTGCCTGGCCGAGCAGTGCCCCACCGAGCACGATGCCCAGGGCGGCGAGCGACACCTTGACGCTCGGGGGGTACTGCGCCAGCACCACGGGTGCGATTTTCACGCCGAGCACGCCACCGCCGATGAGCCCCGCGACGCCGAGCCCACCGACGAGGAAGCCCTGCCGGAACCCGGAGACGGCATAGCCGATCGCCACCAGGATCAGTACGACGTCGAAGAGGTTCACGACGTTTCCCCTTGCTCTCGTCCGGTGCTCGCCTGAGGCGCCTGCGGTTCATTCGTACCCGCTGAATGTGTGTCTGCCCTGGGGTTTCGCTGTGCATCTGCTCGTACGCCTGCGCGGGAAAGGTTCACCAGGTGTACGGGCAGGTCCTCGACCCGGTTCCGGTCCCAGGGGCGTTCCCAGCCGGCCAGCGTGATCAGCCGGTCGAGGACACCGCCGGTGAATCCCCACACCACCAGCCCGGCGACGGCGAACGCGGGTCCGACGAAACCCGACGGGTGCCGGACCCGCAGCCGATTGGCGGCGGAGAGCAGGGAGTCCAGTGGGACTCGGTGCACGGACGCGACCTCCTCCGGGTCGACCACCCGCACCGGCGAGGGGGTATGCCACCAGCCGAGTACCGGGGTGACGACATAGCCGGAGGGCGGGAGATAGAGCGCCGGCAGGGTACCGAACACCTCGACGCCCAGGGGGTCGAGCCCGGTCTCTTCCACCGTTTCGCGGAGCGCCGCGGCGACGGGGCCATCGTCGTCGGGGTCGATCGCGCCGCCTGGAAAGGCCGGCTGTCCGGCGTGTGACCGCAGGGTGTGCGCGCGTTCGATCAGCAGGATCTCGGGGCGACCGTCGGCGTCCTCGCCAAAGAGCAGCAGGACGGCGGAGGAACGCCCGCCACCGTCCGGAGGGAGGGCACCTCGGAAGTCGGCCGGGGTGACCCGGGCCGCGACGTCCGCGACCGGCCGCAGCCAGGCCGGCAACCCGTCTGTGCTGGCGGCGGAGCGTCTGGCACCCGGACTCTCCTCGTCCGTGCCGTCGGCGCGGCCGGGTCGTTCGGCGTCGTCCGGCAGCGACCTCACCGCTCCATCTCCAGCTCCACCCCCAGGTGGGTACGAACGTCGCGGGCGAGTGACCGCTCGGATTCGTACGCTCGATGGGCGACGTGCACGATCCGCCCGTCCGCGTCGACGAAGACGGTCGCCGGCAGCCCGGCGAACAACCCGAACGGCGCTCTGAGCCGTTTGTCGGGATCGGCCGCCTGTGGGTAGCGAAGCCCGAGTTGGTCCACGAACGCCAGGGCCCGCGCCGGCTGCGGGTCGTCGTAGTCGACGCCCATGACGGTCAGCTGTCCATCCGCATGTTCGTACAACGTCTGGAAGTGCGGAGACTCCTCCCGGCACGGTCCACACCACTGCGCCCAGACGTTGATCACGGTCGGCCGGCCGGTGATCCCCGCCAGCGGGACGTCACCGCCGGGTCCGAGGCAGGGCAGGGTGAGGTCGGGGAGCGGCGCCCGGGACGAGTCCTTGGGCCCAGCGCGGGGAGTGTCGGCCTTGGCCGAGGTGAGCTCGTCACACGACGCGAGGCCGGCATCGGTACGCAGTGCCACCACGTCGGGAGAATCGAGTGACTGGCGGGTGGCCGGGTCCGACGAGCGTCCCGACCTGTCTTCCGGGGCGGTCCGGTCCCCCACTCCGCCCACGTCCGCGCCCGCGCAGCCGGCCGCCAGCAACAGGACGGCCGCCAGCGCGACCGCGATCAGGGCAGAAGCCCGAGCGGGCACCACTGCCCGTCGAGCTCGACCCCGCTCCCTCGCCATCCCGTGATCATGATCGTGATCAGGAAGGATTTGTCGGCGTATTGACCGATTTCCCTCCATGATCATGGATCGTCCGCCGACCTGGCCACTCATCGACTGTCCAGGGCCTCCGCGGGAGTGCGGACCAGCTTCGCCGCGACCTTGGGGTCGGTGGGCCCTTCGCCGTACGACGGGCACAACGGCGCCACCGGGCACGCACCACACGCGGGACGGCGCGAGTGACAGATCCGCCGACCGTGCCAGATCAGCCGATGGGACAGGACCGTCCACTCCTTCTTCGGGATAAGCGACGCGACCTCGGTCTCGATCTTCACGGGGTCGGTCTGCGTGGTCCATCCGAACCGTCGCGTCAGTCGCTGGAAGTGGGTGTCGACGGTGATGCCGGGGACGTCGAACGCGTTGCCCAGAACGACATTCGCGGTCTTACGGCCGACACCGGGCAACGTGACGAGGTCCTCGAGCTTGGCCGGGACCTCACAGCTGAACCGTTCACACAGCGCCTTGGCCATCCCGATGATCGACTTCGTCTTCGCGCGGAAGAAACCGGTCGAGGCGATGATCCGCTCGACGTCGGCGGGGTCGGCTGCCGCGAGATCGGCAGGCTCGGCGTACTTCGCGAAGAGTTCGGGCGTCACCATGTTGACCCGCTTGTCCGTGGTCTGGGCGGACAGGATGGTGGCGACGAGAAGTTGGTACGCATTGACGAAGTCGAGCTCGCAGTGTGCGTCGGGATAGGTCTCGGCGAGGACCTTGTTGATCCGGCGCGCCCGGCGGACGAGCGCGAGCCGACTCTCCGGTTTCTTCGCGGTCTTGGCGGTGGACTTCTCGGCCGTCTTCCCGCTCGCCTTCGCTGCGGACTTCCCGCTCGCTTTCGCTGCGGACTCGTTGGCGGACCGCTTCCTGGTCGCCCTGGCCGCAGGGTCCCTGGCCGCGTCGGCCGTCAACTTCGTGGTCGCCCTGGCGGTGGGATTCGTACGTCCTGGCGAGGTTCGCGTCGACTTGCTGGCAGCGCTCGGGCCAGTGGTGGTTGCGGTTGCGGAAACCTCGGCGGACCGGCCACTCGCGCGACCCGAAGGCGGACTGGGAGGAGTCACCCGGAACAGCCTACGTGGCGGCACTACCGCCGATGTCGCCCGGCGCGGCAGACTAGGGAGTGTCCTGGAGATCATGCGCCGATCACACGGTTGATCGGTCCCACCGTCAGGTTCGGGGCCGCTGCGCCGGGTGACCAGATCCGCCAGCGTGTCCGTACCGGTCGTCCCGTCTGCCGGCCGGGATGCGCTGACCCGCACGTGGTCGGGCATGATCGAGCGGACATTCCGCAGATGGCGTACGGCACTTCGTACCCCGCACGCCTGGAGGAGGATCACGCGAGTGAACGACGTGCTGCGGCAGGCGCCCATGTTCGCCGGCCTCGACGACGCCGAGGCATCGGCGCTCCGCGCCACCATGCACGAGGTACGCCTGCGGCGCGGTGAGGCTCTGTTCCGGGAGGGCGATGCCGGCGACGAGCTGTACGTCGTGATCGACGGCAAGGTCAAGATGGGCCGCACGTCCTCCGACGGCCGGGAGAACCTCCTGTCGGTGCTCGGTCCGGGCCAGATGTTCGGCGAGTTGTCCCTGTTCGACCCTGGCCCGCGGTCGTCGACGGTGACGGCGGTGACCGACTCGCTGCTCCTTGCGCTCGGCCAGGACCAGCTCCGCCAGTGGTTGTCCGGACGTCCCGAGGTCGCCCTGGGACTCCTGCTGCAGCTGGCGTCCCGGCTGCGTGGGCTCACCGACCAGGTGGCCGACCTGGTGTTCTCCGACGTGCCGGGGCGGGTCGCCAAGGCGCTGCTCGATCTCGCGCGCCGGTTCGGCAAATCTTCCGACGGCGTCCTGCATGTCCACCATGACCTGACCCAGGAAGAGCTCGCCCAACTGGTCGGCGCCTCGCGTGAAACCGTCAACAAGGCGTTGGCCGACTTCGCCCACCGGGGCTGGATCCGGCTGGAACAACGCGCCGTGGTCATCCTCGACGTCGAACGCCTCTCCCACCGCGCCCGCTGACCACCGCCTGCCGCGCCGCAGCGCTTCGCAACCAGCCGCGGGCCTTCGCGGGCTTCGGCAAATGACCACGCTGAGCATGCCTGTGGTATCCGGGCCAGGGGTCGGCACCTTCCCGGGGTACGCAGGCATGCTCAGCGTGGTCATTGTCCGAAGGCCTACCCGGTCATGCTTCCCGAGTGTGCGCCTCTGCCAGGTAGTCGAGCTGCGCCCGAACGCTCTGTTCGGCAGCCGGCCAGAGGACCGGATCGATGGTGGAGTAGACGCGTTCGACGATGTCGCGAGGGGTGCGAGCCCCGGCGGTGACGGCCTTGCGTACCTGCACCAGGCGTTCGGCCCGATGGGTCAGATAGCCGTCGAGCAGGTCCACCACGTCACCGCGGACCGGGCCGTGCCCCGGCAGGATCTGCCGGATACCGGTGGCGGCGGCGAGCGTACGTAGGCGTTCGAGCGACGCGAGGTAGGGGGCCAGCGTGCCGTCGGGATGGGCCACCACCGCGGTTCCTCGGCCGAGCACCGTGTCACCGGTCAGTAGCGCCGCTTCGGCGGCCAGGGTGAGCGACACGGAGTCGGTCGTGTGTCCAGGCGTCTCGACGACCTGAACCTCCAGGCCGCCAACCTCCACGACGTCGCCGTCGGCCAACCCTTCGTCGCCCAGGCGGTACGCCGGGTCGAACGCACGGACCGGGCAACGGGCCAGGTCGGCGAACCGTCGGATGCCGCCGGAGTGGTCGTCGTGCCGGTGGGTCAGCAGGGCCACGGCGACCTGCGCTCCCCGGGCCCGTACGACGTCGAGAACGGCAACCAGATGCTGCTCGTCGTCAGGGCCCGGATCGACCACGATCGCCTGCGTACTCCCCGGCTCGTGCAGGACCCAGCTGTTGGTGCCGTCCAGCGTCATCGGGCCGGGGTTCTTCGCCACGACGCACACCGCGCGCTCACCCACCGGCCCGCCCACCCACTCGGAGGTCTTTGACCCGCTCACCGCAGGACTCCTTCGTCGTGGTCCGTCTCGCCTGGATCGGGAAGCACCCAGCTGGCGCCACTGTGATCACTTTCGTCACTGTGATCACTGTCGCCCGTCGCGCTGTCCAGCGCAACAGTGGGCATGATCGGCCGGATCTCGCGCGTCGCCGCCATCGTCAAGGCCGCCTTGACATCGCGTGCTTTCGTCAATGCGGCAAGGGTGTGGTACGTCGGCGGCAGCATGTTCATCTCGCCACGCTCGACCGCGGCCAACGCATCGCCTGGCCGGATCCAGGTCAGCCGATCGGCCTCGTCGGCGATCTCGCGGGTGCGTTGGCCAGGCGGCAGGGCGGCCAGGAAGAACCTCGTGTCGAACCGGCGTTCCTCGACCCGTGGCGTCACCCAGTGGTCCCACGCGGCGAGGAGGTCGGACCGAAGGACCAGGCCACGGCGGCGTAGAAGGGCGCCGAACGAGAGTTCCCGGCCGAGCAACGCCACCCGATCCTGCTCCCAGTCCGGCCCGGTCGCGTCCGCGACCACGCTTGCAGCCGTCGGCCCGGCCAGGACGACACCTGACTCCTCGAACGTCTCCCTGACCGCGGCGCAGACCGACGCCCGCGCGAGGCGTACGTCGGAGAACCCGAGCAGTCGTGCCCACTCCGAGGGGTCCGGCCCCGCCCAGGCCACCTCCTCGTCGGCGTCGCGCGCATCGACCGATCCGCCAGGGAAGGCGTACATCCCAGGAGCGAACGCCATGGTCGTACGCCGGCGAAGGACGTACACCTCCAGCGACCGCTGCGTGCCAGCCACCCCACCCGCGCCGGCGGCACTGCCGACACTGTCCGCGCCCGCGGAACCGGGACCGCCCTCTCCCCCGTCCTCGGCAACGCTCCGGTCCCCGGCGTCCAGGCTGCCCCCGGCGTCCAGGCTGCCTTCAGCGTCCACACGGCTCGCTGCACCGTCGCGTAGGAGCACGACCGTCGAGGCGTACCGCGGTGTCGCGGGAACCATCTCCCCCGCAGCGAGCCGGCGGGCCCGCTCCACCAACGCGGGCGGGACCGCGTGAACCCGCCGATCGGCGCCGTCTCCGCCCATCGAAGGCACCGGCCTAGCTGGTCTCGACGACGAGCTCGACCTCGACGGGCGCGTCGAGCGGCAGTGCGGCCACCCCGACGGCGCTGCGGGCATGCTGCCCCGCGTCGCCGAACACGTCGCCGAGCAGCTCCGAAGCGCCGTTCGCGACGAGTGGCTGCCCGGTGAACTCAGGAACGCTCGCCACGAACGCCACGACCTTGACGACGCGGGTCACCGACGACAGGTCTCCCAGCTCCGCCTTGACGGCTGCGAGCGCGTTGAGCGCGCACTGGCGGGCGCAGGTGGCGGCCACATCGGGCGAGACCTCGCCTCCGACCTTGCCCGTAGCCACCAGGGCGCCGTCGGCGAACGGCAGCTGGCCCGAGGTGTAGACGTGGTTTCCCGTGCGTACGGCGGGAACGTACGCCGCTACGGGCGCGGCCACGTCCGGCAGCTTCAGCCCGAGGGCCGCGAGCCGCGACTCGGGACCGCTCACTGCTTCGGCCGCTTGAGATAGGCCACGACATTCTCGGCGCTGGGCCCGGGCACGACCTGGACGAGCTCCCAGCCGTCTTCACCCCACGTGTCGAGGATCTGCTTCGTCGCGTGGATCAACAGCGGCACCGTGGCGTACTCCCATTTCGTCATGCCCGCGAGCTTAGGGCGACCGCCGCGACACCGACCTCACCGGGCCGCGGCCACGTGACCACGGCGTGTGACCGGCGCGCGTCACGACGCGAATGACCACGCTGAGCAGGCCAGCGGTAACCGGGCAGGGCGTCCACACCGCGTCCCCTTCCACAGGCCTGCTCAGCGTGGTCATTCGCGGCTCTCCCGACACAGGTGCACAGGCCAGCCGCCCCTCCGGCAGGCACGACGTTAATGGCTGTCTACCGGTCTGGTACCCGGCCGTCGAACCCAGCGGCTACGCTCGGCGAGCGTGACGCGGCGCGAGACCGACTGGGAAGGCGTCCGCCTCCATGTCGTCACCGGCAAGGGCGGAACCGGCAAGACGACCGTCGCTGCGGCTCTGGCCCTCGCGCTCGCCGCCGACGGTCAGACCGTCCTGCTCTGCGAGGTGGAGGGCCGCCAGGGGATCTCCCGGCTCTTCGACGCGCCGTCACTGGCCTACTCCGAGCGCCGGATCGCCACCGTCCGGGGCAACGGCCAGTCCGCCGGTACGCACGACCCGGCCGGCCGAGGCGCCACCCGCCCCGACCATCGCCGCGACACCGGCCACCCAGGCCGCCCCGGCCACCCTGCCCGTTCCGACCTGTCTGACGTGGCAGGCGAGGTGTACGGCCTGGCGATCGACCCCGAGGCGGCGCTGACCGAGTACCTCGAGCTCTACTACCACATGGGCCGCGCCGCCCGGGCCCTCGACAAGGTGGGCGCCATCGACTTCGCCACGACCATCGCCCCCGGCGTCCGTGACGTCCTGCTCACCGGCAAGGTCTACGAAGCCGTACGCCGCAAGGACAAGCAGCGCCCCTCGGGAGGACGACCGCCTGACACCCGAAAGGCGCCCCGCGACCGCCCGACCTACGACACGGTGGTCCTGGACGCACCGCCGACCGGCCGGATCGCCCGTTTCCTCGGGGTGACCGCCGGGGTCGCCGACATCGCCCGGGTGGGCCCGATCCGGCGACAGGCGGACGCGATCATGGCCATGATGCGGTCCCCTCAGACCGCCGTCCACATCGTGACGCTGCTCGAGGAGATGCCGGTGCAGGAGACCGCCGACGGCCTGGCCGAGCTGCGGGAGGCCCAGATCCCGGTCGGTGGCATCGTGGTCAACCTGGCCGCGCGGAGCCCCCTCGACGCACAGATGCGCAAGGCCGTGGCGGCGGGGAAGCTGGCACGGGCGGAGTTCGTCGACGCGCTGACCGCCGCCGGGCTTGCCGCCGACGACGGAATCGTCGACGGGCTCCTGTCCGACGCCGCGGAGCACGCGACCCGGGTCGCGCTCGAGGACACCCTTCGGGCCCGCATCACCGAACTCGGCCGGCCCACCTACGAACTGCCCCGCCTGTCCGACGGAATCGACATCGGCGGGTTGTTCGAACTCGCCCGCGAGCTCAGCACCCAGGGGATGGCATGAGCGCGAGGAGCCCCCGCGGAGGTACGCCGAGGGACGAGGCGTGCCGGAGCGAGGCACCGCAGCGGTCATGCGAAAGGGAAATGGCATGAGCGCCTCCGCGGTGGGTGACCTCGCTAGGCTCGCCCTCGACGAGGTGATCGACGACCGCTCGGTCGAGATCGTCATCTGCTGCGGTTCGGGCGGGGTCGGCAAGACGACGACGGCGGCCGCGCTGGGGGTCCGCGCCGCCGAACGCGGCCGAAGGGTCGTCGTCCTCACGATCGACCCCGCCCGCCGGCTCGCCCAGGCGATGGGGCTGCCGGAGCTCGACAGCGTGCCGCGCCGGGTCGAAGGCGTCGACACCTCCGCGGGCGGCTACCTCGACGCGATGATGCTCGACATGAAACGTACGTTCGACGAGGTGGTGTTGGCTCACACCTCGCCGGACAAGGCGCAACAGATCCTCGACAACCCCTTCTACATCGCACTGTCCTCGTCGTTCGCGGGGACGCAGGAGTACATGGCGATGGAGAAGCTCGGGCAGCTCCACGCCGAGGCGGCCGGCAACGGCACCCACGACCTGATCGTCGTCGACACGCCGCCGTCCCGGTCCGCCCTGGACTTCCTGGACGCGCCGAAACGGCTCTCGTCGTTCCTCGACAGCCGGCTGCTGCGGATCCTGAGCACACCCGCCCGCGGGCCGCTCAAGCTCTTCTCCGCCGGCATGGGCGTGGTGACCGGAACGTTGACCAAGCTGCTCGGCGCGCAGGTCCTGCGTGACGTCCAGACGTTCGTCACCGCGCTCGACACCACGTTCGGCGGGTTCCGGGCACGGGCCGAGGCGACGTACCAACTCCTGCAGGAGCGGCGTACGTCGTTCCTCGTGGTGGCCACACCCGAGCCCGACGCGCTCCGCGAGGCGTCGTACTTCGTAGCCCGGCTGCGGGATGACCGGATGCCCCTCGCCGGGCTCGTTCTCAACCGCATGGCGGTGCCAGCGGCCGGCGGACTCTCGGCCGAACGGAGCCTGTCAGCCGCCGAGGCGCTCGCCGAGTCAGGCGAGCACGCCACCGCGGCGGCCATCCTGCGGCTGCACGGCGAACGCATGCTGCTCGCCACCCGCGAACACCGGCTCGCCGAACGCTTCGGCTCAGCCCATCCCGGCGTCGCCGTGACCGGTGTGCCCGCACTGTCCTCCGACGTCCACGACCTCGAAGGACTTCGCCGGATCGGCGTACACCTCGGCGGGTGAAGACGTCCAGGTGGCTGGCGGGAGCCCCGCCAGCACCGGACGCCACTCACCACTCACGGGTCGTGCGCCGGCCTCCCTACCGACGCACGGACAGCGCCGGCCGCGCTATCCGGCCGCCCGGACGCTCTGTCTCCCCTGGTGAGCGGTGGCCCGTTCGTACTCCACTCGTGCGGTCTCGAGCAGCTGCCGCCACGACGTCACCGTGGGCCGGCGTCGAAGCACGGCCCGGCGCTCGCGCTCGGTCATGCCTCCCCAGACTCCCCATTCGATCCGGCTGTCGAGGGCCTCGGCGAGGCACTCGGTGCGGACCGGACAGCCCATGCAGACCGTCTTGACATCGTGTTGCGCGGCGCCCTGGACGAACAGCTTGTCGGGTTCGTCGCTTCCGCGGCAGGCGGCCAGCCGAACCCAGTCGCCAGTCCATGTCCCAATGGAACTCATCTTGTGTTGTCCCTCCCCTGACTTCGGTCACGCAAGGTGACCGATGCACGGACGTTCCCCCAACGTCCTGGAGGAACGGTAAAGCCAGAGGCGGTCATTGCGACAGTCCCCAATGGCCACATTTGTGATTGTGTTGCCGAGACGACGGGGAAATGACGGGTCAGAGAGGTCGGCACGCGCTCAGAAAAGTCCGGCCATGACCCCGTAGGCTTGCCCTCTATGAGCTCAATCCGTGTGAAGTCCCGGACGTCACGAGAGCGCGGCTTTGTGTCGCACCTCCTGATGTTCGTGGTGATCAGTGTGCTCACGGGCGCTCTGGTCGCGGGCCTGGTGATCCCCTTCGCCGGCGTCCTCGGACTCACCACGCAGTCGGCGACCGACGCGTTCGAGAACATGGACGCGGCCCTCGAGAACCCGCCTCTGCCCGAGCGCAGCCGGGTCCTGGCAGCAGACGGCTCCCAGATCGCGACGTTCTACGAACGCAACCGCGTCCAGGTCACGCTCGACAAGATCGCCCCCGTCATGCAGCGGGCGATCCTCGCGATCGAAGATGCGCGCTTCTACCAGCACGGGCCCCTCGACGCGCAGGGCACGCTCCGGGCGTTCGTCCGCAACTCGCAGGGCGGCCAGGTCTCCCAGGGCGGTTCGACGGTCACCCAGCAGTACGTCAAGCTTGTGCAGTACGAAAATGCCAAGACGCCCGAAGAGCAACGCGCGGTCATCGAGGACTCCTACGGTCGCAAGCTCCAGGAGCTGCGCTACGCCGTCGAGCTCGAGAAGACGATGACCAAGGACGAGATCCTCGAGCGATACTTCAACATCGTCTACTTCGGCGACGGCGCCTACGGCATCGAGTCGGCCGCGAAGCACTACTTCAACACCTCCGCCGCCAAGCTCACCCTGCCGCAGGCGGCCATGCTCGCCGGGCTGGTCCGCGACCCCAACGGCCTCGACGCCAAAGACAATCCCGAAGCCGTCCTCGGTCGACGCAACCTCGTCCTGTCCCGGATGGTCCACGAAGGCATGGTGTCGGCCAAGGAGGGCGCCGAGGCCGCGGGGACCGATCTCGGGCTCCGGATGACCCAGTCCTCGCAGGGCTGCTACTACTCGCGGTACCCCTTCTTCTGTGACTACGCCCGGCAGGTCCTCCTCCGAGATCCAGCCCTGGGCAAGACGCGGGAGGACCGCGAACGCCTCCTCGACCGCGGCGGCCTGACGATCCAGACCACGCTCGACCAGAAGGCCCAGCGGGCCGCCGACAAGGCGGTCGCCGAGGCCGTTCGCCCGACCGACAAGGTGATCGGCGCGCTGTCGATGGTCGAACCCGGCACCGGTCGCGTCAAGGCGATCGCCCAGTCCCGCAAGTACGGCGAGGGCAAGGGCAAGACCTACGTCAACCTCAACGTGCCGAGGAAGTACAACGGCACGCTGGGCTACCAGCCGGGTTCGACGTACAAGCCGTTCGTCATGGCAGCGGCGATCCGGCAGGGCATTCCGCTGTCGACCAGCCTGCCGTCGCCCACTCGGATGAGGCACAGCGGCTCCATGCGTAACTGCCCCGGAGGCCAGCCGGGCTGGATCAGTACGCCGTGGGATGTCTCCAATTCCACGAGCGCGGGTTCCACGAGCAACCTCATCAGTGGGACGGCGCGGTCGGTCAACACGTTCTACGCCAACCTCGAGGCGCAGACAGGGATCTGCGAGCCGGCCAATATCGCCACCAGGCTCGGTGCGGTCCGAGCCAACGGCGACCCACTCGATCAGGTGAAACCGTTCGTGCTCGGCGTCAACGAGGTCGCTCCGATATCGATGGCCGAGGCCTACGCCACCTTCGCCGCGCGCGGTCTGCACTGCCCCGCGACACCGGTCCTCAAGGTGCTCGATCGGCAGGGCAACCCGATCAAACTCACGAAGACCGAATGCAAGCAGGTCATTCCCCAGGCCGTCGCCGACGGCGTCAACTACGTCCTCCGCGAGGTCGTCGACGGTGATGACCCCGGCCGCACCGGCCAGCGGATGAGCATGGCGAACGAAGGCCGGCAGGTCGCCGGCAAGACCGGTACCAGCAACAGCCGGATCGCGGTCTGGTTCCTCGGCTACACCACCAACCTCGCCACCGCCGCGGTCGTCACCGACGCAGAAGCGCCGCAGCAGAGCCTGATGGGGCAACGCATCGGCGGGCGAACCGTAACCGGCGACCAGGTCTGGGGTGGCACGCTCGCCGGACCCATGTGGCTGGCGGCGATGCGCGGCGCTCTCGAGGGCAGGAAGAGCCCGAACTTCGTCAACCCGAGCCCGAAGATGCTGGTGGGCATCCCCACCACCGTCCCGTCCGTGTTGGGGATGGATCAGGACCGGGCACGGTCGGTCCTGCGTAAGGCGAACTTCTCGATGGCCGTGGGCGGCTCGACGAACTCCGACTTGCCGCGCGGCACCATCGTCCGGCAGACACCGGGCCCCAACACCAGCGCTGGTTCCGGGTCGACGGTGATCGTCTACCTGTCCAACGGGATCAAGCCCAAACCGACGCCCACGCCGAAGCCGAAGCCGATCCCGACCACCCCGGGACCGTTCCCGAAGCCGACCCTGCCACCGCCGCCCGACGACGATTCGCGCCCGGGCTGATCCGGTAGGAGTGGCAGAGCAGGCGCCGGGCTCAGCCGAGCTCGGCGCGCACGACGGCGGCGACGCGGCCGCCTTCGGCGCGGCCCTTCACCTGGGGCTGGACGGCCTTCATGACCGCGCCCATGTCCTTCATGCCGCTCGCACCGGTCTCGGCGACGGCCGTACGCACGATCGCAGCCAACTCGTCCTCGGACAGCTGCGCGGGGAGGTACTCCGCGATGATCTCGCCCTCGGTGCGTTCCTTGGCCGCGAGATCGGACCGACCAGCCTCGTCGTAGGCCTCCGCCGCCTCGCGACGCTTCTTGGCCTCCTTGTCGAGGACGTCCAGCACCTCGGCATCGGACAGCTCACGGGCCGCCGCGCCGGCCACCTCGGCGTTCGTCACCGCCGTGAGACTCATCCGTAGCGTCGACGAACGCACCTTGTCCCGGGCCTTCATCGCGGTCGTCAGGTCGGCACGCAGCCGCTCCTTGAGGGCACTCATGGGCACGATCCTACGGAGCCTGAGGCCGGCGGCGGTTGCGCCGGCGTACAACCGCCGGTAGAGCCGCATCGCACGACCCCACAGGACGGGCTCAAGCGGCGGCCACGCACAAGACGATCATGAATAGTGGTGCGACCATGTGAGCCGCCCCGGGGTGTGGGAGCCTGTCAGGGTGCATCACAAGCTCAAGGTCGCCCTGGGAGCCACCGCCGGAGTCGCCGCCGCTGCCGCGGCCTGCGTGGCCTACGCCGCGCGCTACGAGGCACGGGCCTACCGCCTCCGCCGGTTCGATGTGCCCGTGCTGCCGCCGGGGAGCTTGCCGCTGCGGGTCCTGCACATCTCCGACCTTCACCTCATGCCAGACCAGACGGACAAGGTCGAGTGGGTACGCGGACTCGCCGCGCTGGAGCCGGACCTCGTGGTCAACACCGGCGACAACATCTCCCACCCCGACGCGATACCGGTCGCGGTCCATGCGTACGAGCCGCTCCTGGAGCGTCCAGGGGTGTTCGTCTTCGGCTCCAACGACTACTACGCGCCGGTCCGCCGCAACCCACTTCGCTACTTCTGGATCCGCGAGGGTCCGCGTGCGTTCGGCGCCCCGCGGATGCCGATCGACCAGCTGCGTACGGCGTTCACCGACGCGGGCTGGCTCGACCTCACCAACGCACGGGGTGAGCTGAAGGCCGACGGGCGGCGGCTGGCGTTCGTCGGGGTCGACGATCCGCACATCCACTGGGACAGGTACGACGACGTCGCCGGCCCTGCCGACACGTCGGCCGAGCTCACCATCGGCGTCACCCACGCGCCCTACCGGCGGGTCCTCGACGCCATGGTCGCCGACGGCTATCGTCTTCTGCTCGCCGGGCACACCCACGGCGGACAGGTGTGCGTGCCGGGCTACGGCGCCCTCGTGACCAACTGTGACCTGGACACGGGACGGGCCAAGGGGCTCTCCCGCTGGGGTCCGTCCTGGATGCACGTCTCCGCCGGCCTCGGCACGTCGCCCTACGCGGCAGTGAGGTTCGCCTGCTATCCCGAGGCCAGCCTGCTGACCCTTCGTTCGGCCCTGTGAGCGCGGCGGCAGCCGATCTCCGCGTACCCGCGCGGCTGGATACGCCACGGCTCACGCTGCGGACGTGGCGGCGTTCGGACTGGTCGGCTTTCGCGGCGATCAACGCCGACCCGCGGGTGATGGAACACCTCGGCGGCATACCGATGCGGCGTGTCGAGAGTGACGCCCTCGCGGACCGGATCGAGGACCACTGGCACCAGCACGGCTACGGGTTGTACGCCGTGGAGCTGCGCGCCACCCGCCGGCTGGCCGGTTTCATCGGGCTGAACCACCATCGCGCCATGCCGGACCAGGTGGAGATCGGCTGGCGCCTCGCCCACGCCGCGTGGGGTCAGGGCCTCGCCACCGAGGGGGCGTGTGCTGTCCGCGATCTTGCGTACGACACGCTCGGACTGTCTTCGCTCATCTCGATCACCATTGCCGCCAACACCCGCTCGCTGCGGGTCATGGAGAAGCTGGGACTGTCGTACTGGCAGCAGATGGCGTGGGAACGCTGGTGGCTGACGATCTACCGCGGGACTCCCACGGCCCGGTCCGATACCCGATCGCGGGGGTCAGAGGCCGCCCGGTAGGCTTGCCTGGCGTTTGCGGGGTGTAGCGCAGCTTGGTAGCGCGCCTCGTTCGGGACGAGGAAGTCGTGGGTTCAAATCCCGCCACCCCGACGCGCAAACCGGCAGGTCAGAGGCCTGAGCGATGGCTCAGTGAAGAGTCTCTGACCTGCCGGTTTCCAATTCTGGGGCGCGACTGTACGTCGGAGACGGTGAGAACGCGTCCCCGACTGTCGCCTCAGAGCGAGGACCGGCGGCGCGCGAAGAGAACCGCCCCTGGAACGCTCTGGTCAAGGTCGAACAGCAGCTGGGACTCGACCGTGAACCCGGCATCGTCCAGCCAGGCTGTCACTCGGCCCGGCTGGCGGCGGTGGACGTAGACGTTCATCGGGTGACCGCCGTAGCCCTGCGTCTTCAGCCGCGATCCGTCGCCGAGGTGAAAGCCGAGCAGCAGTGGTCCGCCGGGCCGCAACACCCGCCGGAAGTGCCCGAAGATCGTGGGAACCGCATCGTCGGGGACGTGAACCAACGACCAGAAAGCCAGCAGGCCGGCCACCGAGCCGTCGGCGAGGTCGAGGTCCGTCATCGAACCCACCTCGAACCGCAGGTCGGGGTGGTCCCGCCGGGCAACGTCGATCATCCCAGGCGAGAGGTCGACACCGAACGCGTCGATCCCGAGCTTGTGCAAATGGGCGGTCACGTGTCCTGGTCCGCACCCCACATCGGCGACCGGTCCGCCACCGGCGGCGCGAACCTGGTCGGCGAACAACCCAAGACTCGCGCGTAGGTACGGCTCCCCGGCCAGGGCGTCGCGTACGTGGTCGGCATAGCTGACCGCCACGGTGTCGTAGGAGGTCGTGGTGTCTGCCAACCAGCCGTCCGCGTGCATGTTCCACCACGGTAGTCCAGTGATCAGGATCTGGTGCACAGCCCACGCACCGCATGAGAGTTGGCGGCCTGAGCCGCATCGCGCTGGACGCAGCTGGGACCTACGACTCTGGTACGTCGAGGCTGGCGAGCAGGGTGCGGATCTGCGCGGCTGAACGTTCGATGCAGGCCCGGTCGTCCTCATCCACGCCGATCTGTAGTGAGGACAGAGCGATATCCAGGGTGTGCAGGTTCAACCGCCGGAGGTACGTCTCGTCGGCCGGTGCGCCGTAGCCGGCCAGCAGTGGCGGTAGGTCCAACTCCGGGCCGCGAACCCGGAGCACTGCCAGGTCGTGCACCGGTGCGCCGGGCTTCCAGTCGCCGAAGTCGATGATCCCGCTTACCCGTACGGACGCACCCTCGCCGCCGTCACCGGTCACGAAGATGTGCCGCGGACTGAGATCGCCATGGCACAGCACCCAGCGCTCACAGGGAAAGTCGTGGGCGTACCCCTCCAGCAGGTCCAGCATCCGGTCGAACTGCGCAGCCGAGAAGCCGCCCGCCAGAATCTGATCCCGTTGCGCACGACGATCGACCAGCTCTGCCGCCATCACAGTCGTCCAGTCGCGTCCGTCATCGACGGGGACCCCGTTGATTCGAGCGATCAGTCCGCCGATCTCAGCGAGCACGTCGTGTCGTTGTCGCTCCGACAGGCGGTTGACGACCTCGGCGAGCGGGCGGCCGGGCATCGTGCGCTGCACCATGACGGGAAACTCGGAGTGATCGATCCGTACGGTGTCGTGGAGCAGGATCTCCGGTCCGGGTACTCCGGCGGCACGGGCGGCGCCGATCGCCCAGGCCTCGGCCGCCGACCTGGTGGAGTCGCCACCGAACCGCAAGATCCGGACCACCACATCCTGCCCGTCGGCGCTCCAGACCCGGTAGACCTCGTTGTCGTACCCCTCCACGATCCGGTCCACCCGCTCGATCCGCGCTCCCACCGCACGGCGTACGAGCCTGGCCAGCACCGAGCGCGGCGTGCTCACCTGAGCGTGCTGCCATTCGACAAACGATCCTGGCGGCACCGACATGCCGGCGATTCGACCAGCGCGGCGGTGGGGAATCAAAGGGTTTTCGGCGATCGCCCTTGCGTGATCGCCGATGCGCTCGCTCGCACCAATGGCGGTCGCCACCCGTTCTTGGCCGGTGGCGGGTCGTCACCTGGGACGAGCTGCGGACTACCGCCGTGCTCACAGAGGGTTCCACGCTCACACAACGATGATCGTCCGACGCCCTTCTCCCTAGGATGCGTACTCGGGCTACTACTGTCGGACTCTTGCGGTGCGCATTCTGGGACCTTGGGTGCCGATCCGTGACCTTGGGTGCCGATCCGGGCCCGCTCAAGCTGTCGTACGACAAGGAGGGTTGGGCTGTGTCTTTGCCGCCACCGGGACACGTCGCGGCGACGCGCCTGTCCGCGAATGGGAAGCTGGCGCCCGCGGGCTCCGGTCTCGTCCTGGCCGAATGGACCGCCCGACCAGGCACGGGCTCCGTCGACGATCCGCCCTACCAGGCGCCAATGCACATCCATCATGACGAGGACGAGGCGTGGTACGTCCTCGACGGGCGGCTCCGCGTCAAGGTGGGCGACACCGAGCACGAGGTACCGGCGGGCGGGGCGGTCATCGGGCCGCGTGGGCTGCCGCACACGTTCTGGAACCCCGACCCTGACGCCTCGGTGCGCTACCTGCTCGTCATGGGAGCCCGCACGAGTGCGCTGCTCGACGTCTTGCACAGCGGCGAACGGCCATCAGGGGTGGAGGGCATGCGCGCGTTGTTCGAGGCGTACGGCTGCACCCTCCTCGACTGAGCCCGCTCGGTCAGGCGTGCAGGCGGACAACGGCAGCGGAACGCTGGGCGGACGGGCGGCAGACGTTGGAGAAGTTCGCGCCCGACAAGCACAGGCTGACCAGTAGCTCGCCGCGTGCCGCCCTGCCCTGTGATCGTGAAAGCTCGCTGGTGCAGCGATCTGGGGACACTTCGTGATCGTCGCAAGGGACGGCGATCGGTGATCATGAATGTTTTGCGGGCTATGCGCACAGAGAACCTTCATGGTCACGATCCTGATCACGAGGGCAGGGCGCGCCGGGGTGAACGCCGGGCAGGACTACGCCATACGGTGCAAAGCGTGGAGCGGGAACGGCGTGGACGCCAGCGGCTTCACGGCCAACTGCACAAGGAGCAGGGCACTGTCGTCTCCCGCCGCACGGTTGAGCGACATGGCGCCGCATTCCCGGCAGCGGTGCACCAGCACCCACTCCCCCGCACCGCGTACGGTGATGGCGATCGGCTCCATCCCCGCACCACAAGGCGAGGCACGGTCGCCGGGTCGCGCCCGGTCGAGGTGCCGGCTCCACAGGCAGTGTGGGCAGTGGTTGCGATGGGCGGTGCCCTGAGCGTCGAGGTCTACCTCACGTCCGCAGTGCAGGCAGCGGAAACGCGACGCGCGGCGCCGATCGCGGTGGTGGCGAGATGCGTGTGTCACGAGTGGATCTCCGTCCGTCGAAGTGAACGCAGCGACGGACCCGGACAGTCGTCACACTCTCGCCTCCTCTCGCTACCTGCCGTGGCCCCGCGACGGCAGAACCACCGCCGCGTATCGCCTCGAATGACACCGCATCATCGGCACACCGGCAACCGATTTTCCTGCCTGTACGAACGAAGCGAGCCAGACCTCACTTCGTCGCGGTCGGATCAGCCACCTGCCCCAGGAACAACGGCGTCTGCGTCGGCAGGTGGACCACCGCGAACGCGAACGCTCGGTCCGCCCGGATCACCGTCTTCGGCTCCGCCGGGAGGGAGGTCGTCCGCATCGCCAGGCCGGTGACGGCGGCTGCCTCCGTCCCGAACTCGTCGACGGTGATGTTGGCCCGGTGGATGGCCTGGTCGATATAGAGCCTGTCGGCGATGCCGGAGAAGTCGGCAGACCTGCCGAACGGCACCGTCATGCCGAGTAGCTGGAGCAACGAGGCGAGCTCGAGGTTGGTGGCGAAGTCCCAGCGTGGGAGTGCGACTCTCGCCTGTCCGCTCCGCAGCCCCGAGGCCACCTCCCGTAGCAGCTGCGGCCGCAGCAGGGTCACGGGCTTGAACGGTGCCGCGGCTGTCGGTTTCGCGGTCGGCACGACGATCCACATCGCGAGCTCTCCGCCGGCGTAGGGAAGTTCCGCCGCCTGCCAGTCCGCCCCCGACGCATGGCGAAACGCGCCCATCCGCGTCATCATCGGCGCCTTGACGGTGCCGCCGTCGGCCTTGGTGAAGGTCTCGGCACGGGTGGCGGACTCCTCGAACGGCACAGCCCAGTCGGCCTTCAGATACACGGCGTTCGCCAACACCAGCATGGTGTCAGGATTGAGTTGTTCGAAGAGCTTGGTGATGCGTTCGGCGGTCTGCTGGCGTACCCACGCGTTGATCGTCTCGAGCGCGGCAGGCGACTGCAGATCGAGCGTCTGGACGCCGGTGTCGTAGTGCTCCTTCAGCGTACGCAGAAAGGCTTCCCGGATGGCGAAGCCCTCCTGGGCGAACAACGCATTGGCGACGGCCACGACCGGCGGTGCCGGCGGCTCACCGGGCTCGCGCTTGCTCGACGCCCGAGGTGGCGCCTTGTCGGTGGTGACAACCTGCCGGGTGATGGCGTTCAACGCCAGGTGTGGACCGTCGGGCGGGAAGCCCAGAACGTCGTCGATCTGTACGGCGGTCTCTCCGCGGGCACCCGCCCGGACCATGCCGAAGGCGAAGGCGATGCTCGCCGGCGACGCGACGAAGTTCGTCAACGGATCGCTGGCCCGCTGCATGAGGGCATGCCCGAACGCCGTCATCCCGTCGACTGTCGGCGCCACCGGTGCATCGCGCGGCGGCGTGACCCGGTCAACTCCCTCGGCCGCCACCAGCCGCAGCCCCCCGCGCCCGTCCTTGCCACCCATGCCGTTCCCTCCGTTGGCACCGCCGGCTTCCCGGCCGCAGGCCGCGAGCAACGGCGCCGCCAGTGCGCCGATGAGCACCGCTCGCCGGGATGTCCCGACACCTTGCATCATCTCCGCCACCTCCCGCTAGGTCATCCAGATGGCGAGCTCGACGGGTGGCGAGTCCCGTCGGAGCTGGCCTCCCGAACGACGCCGCGGGACGGAAATCGGTTGTCCCGCGGCGTCGTCGCGCACTCAACCCGGGACAGGCCGATCTCGCAGCGGACAGTAAGGTCGTGCGGGCCCTCCGCGTCCAGCCGGGCGCGGGTTGAACCCGGATGCGACCAGTGCGGGGCGAACCCTTCCGTGCGACCACTCTTCCACGGAAGAATTGCCGACGGCGAAGGGAGATCTTGATGCCCGCTGGCATCTACGTGGGAACCGACGACGGGCTCCATGTCTTCGGGTCGCAGACGCGTCTCGAGCTGCCCGGGCGGCGACTCCGGACGCTGGTCGCAGACGGTGACAAGACCTGGGCCCTGGTCGGCGAGTCGGAGATCTTCAACGCGGGAGCGGCAGCCATCTGGCGCCACGTGACGCGGCTGCGCAACGTGAAGACCACCTGCATCCACCCGTCCGGCGACGGTCTCCTGATCGGCACCTACGGCGCCCATCTCTACCGGCTGCGTGGCCAACGGCTCGAACCGGTCGAGTCGTTCGACCTCGTCGACGGACGGGCCAAGTGGCACGCGGCGTCCGGCGACCAACCGTCGGTCGGCTCGATCGGTGTCGACGACGATGGCAATACGTTCGTCAACGTACGCATCGGCGGGATCCCACGCTCGACCGATGACTGCGCGAACTGGGAACCCACACTCGACATCGACGAGGACGTCCACCAGATCATCGCGCTCCCCGGCGACGGTCCGCTCCTCGCGGCGACCGCGCGGGGCCTGTCGACCAGTTGGGATCACGGCGGCGCCTGGAACCACCGCGCCCTCGGCCTCGACGGCACCTACTGCACCGCGGTCGGCGTGTGCAACGACACAGTGGTCGTCAGTGCGTCCGAAGGTACGAACGGCAAGGGCGCGGCGATCTACCGTGGCGGGCTGGAAGGTGTACGGCTCGAACGCTGCGGCAAGGGCCTCCCCGACCTCGAGACCAACATCGAGCCGCACTGCCTGGCAGGGGCCGGGTCGACGATCGCCTTCGGCACCACGACCGGCGCCGTCTATGCCAGCGCAGATGCCGGACGCAGCTGGGAACTCCTCGCCGACGGCCTTCCGGCGGTGCGCTGCGTCCTCGTCCGGGAATAGCTCGGCCTTTTCGTTTGGATGAGGGCGCCCCTCACGCGGGCGTCTCTTGGGTCAGCGGCGCCCTCATCCAAGCAGGGCATCCTTCCCGCACGGGCGCGCGGGTCAGAGAGCGTCCCAGTCGAGCACGGGGGCTGCGAGGTCGCGGATCGAGGCCAGCAACCCGAGCCGCGCCGCCCGAACCGCCGGGTCCTCCGCCATGACGAGCACCGCGTCGAAGAAGGCGTTCACCGGTCCCACCAGCGCCACGGCCGCGTCGACGAACTCCGCCAGCGTGTAGTCCGCGTCCGCGCCGAGCGCCTCGCGTACCTTGGCCAGCTCCTGATGCAACCCCAGCTCCTCGGGCTCGCTCAGCGCGTCCACGGCGTACTCCCCCGCGACGTCGGCCGGCACGATCCGCCGGACCCGCTGCAGGGCGGTCACCAGGTCGGTGAAGGCCGGGTCGGCCGAGGCACCTTCGGCGACGCCGGTACGCCGTTCGAGCTCGCGCAGCGTCTCCTCCGCGCGCGCCGGCCGGCTGGCCAACGGGAGGACCGCCTGCACGGGGTCATAGCCGTGGCCGGCATCGAGGAGCTGCTGTTCATACCGGCGTACGACGAACTCCCCGGCGTCGGCCCGGGCTGACGCCGCCACCTCCACACCGTGCGCCTCGACCTCGGCCGCCGCCGCCGCCAACCCCGCGTCCACCGTCACCGCCGCGAGCGATGGCCGCTCCCGCAGGATGTTCACGATGCCCAGCGCGGCGCGCCGCAACGCGAACGGGTCGGAACTCCCGGTCGGCGTGGCGCCCACCGCGAACAACCCTGCCAGCAGGTCGAACCGGTCCGCCAGCGCGAGCAGTGCGCCAGGTGTCGTCGCCGGCAGCGGACCGCCGGCGACCCGCGGCAGCTCCATGTCGTACAACGCCTCGGCGACGGCCTCGGGCTCGCCGGCCCGGCGGGCGTACTCCCGGCCCATCGTGCCGGCCAGCGACGTCAGCTCGACGACCATCTGCGACGCGAGGTCGAACTTCACCAGCTGCCCGGCCCGCGACAGTGTCGCCCGATCAGCGCCGGACAGGCCGACCAGGGAAGCAAGCGCGTCGGCCACCTTCGCGATCCGGTCGGCGCGTTCGGACATCGAGCCGAGCCGGTTCTCGAACGCCAGCTTCGCAAGGCCCGCGCGGTGTGCGTCGGGCTGCACCTCGAGGTCCGCGCGCCAGAAGAAGGCCGCGTCCTCGTAGCGGGCGCGCAGGACCGACTCGTTACCCGCGCGGACGACATCGGGATCGCACGCACCGTCGGCCACCGCCACGAACGCCGGACGAAGCGCCGCGTTGTTCCGGCTCCCGGACGGCCCCCGCTCGCCGGCGCCCGCGTCCACCACATCGGCCGCACGCACCGGCAGGTAGCGCTGGTGCTTGCGCATGACCGTCGTGAGGACCTCCGCCGGCAGCTCGAGATACCGCTCCTCGAACGCACCGCGGATCGCGACCGGCTGCTCCACCAGGTTGGTGATCTCGTCGATCAGCGCCGCCTCGCCCTCGACGTCGATGACGCCGCCCACCTCTGCCGCGAGCGCCTCCGCCGCCGCCACGATCGCGGCGCGGCGTTCGCTCGGATCGGCCACGATGTCGTGCGTACGCAGGAAGTCCAGATAACCGTCGGCGCCCGGGACCTCGACCACGGGTTGCGCGGCCGTACGCCGGACCCTCGTCGTCCGCCCCGACGCCACCGTCGACACGGCCACCGGCACCGGGACGTCTCCCAGCAGTGCGAGCAGCCAGCGGATCGGGCGGCTGAACGACAGCACCGGGTCGTTCCACCGCATGTTCTTGTCGGCGCGCAACTCGCTCACGACGGACGCCAGGAGTCCGCTCAGCACCTCGGTGGCGGGACGGCCGACGTCGGTGCGGACCGCCGCGACGTACTCCACGCCGCCCTGCTCGACCCGCGACAGCGCGGCCACGTCGACGCCCTGCCCGCGGGCGAATCCCGCCGCGGCCTTCGTCGGCTGGCCGTCGGCGTCATACGCAGCACTGACCCGAGGACCGCGAACGGTCCGCTCGGCGTCCGGCTCGTGTGGCTCCACGGCGTCGACGATCGCGATGATCCGCCGGGGCGTGCCGTAGGTGCGGACCTCGCCGTGCCCCAGCCGGGTCTCGCCGAGCTTCGCGCGCAGCGCCTCGCGAACCGCGTCCACCGTCTGTGCGACGTCGGCGTGGGGAAGTTCCTCGACCCCGATCTCGAACAGCAACGTTCGCGGGCCGTCGACCTCCGGAAAGCTCGTCGGTGCCGGGGCGGGCGCGGGTGGTTGCGTACGGCCGAGGGGGTAGTCGAGCTCCTCCCGGCGTTCGTCCCACAGGTTCGACACCTGCCGCGACAGCGCCCGCATCCGCCCGAACGCGTTGGCTCGCTCGGTCGTGCTGATCGCACCCCTCGAGTCGAGGACGTTGAACGCGTGCGAGCACTTGAGGACGTACATGTGCGCCGGCACCGGGAGCCGCTCGTCGACGCAACGCTGCGCCTCGGCTTCGTAGGACCTGAACAGCGTCCAGTTGGTCTCGACCTCGGCGTCGTCGAGGTAGTAGCGGCTCATCTCGTACTCCGACTGGCCGAACGCCTCGCCGTAGGAGATGCCGGGTGCGTACGCGATGTCCTTGAAGTGGTCGACCTTCTGCAGCGCCATCAGGATGCGCTCGATGCCGTAGGTGATCTCGACGCTCACCGGGTCGAGGTTGCGGCCGCCGGCCTGCTGGAAGTAGGTGAACTGGGTGATCTCCAGCCCATCCAGCCACACCTCCCAGCCGAGACCCCAGGCGCCGACCGCGGGCGAGGCCCAGTTGTCCTCGACGAACCGGATGTCGTGCGCGTCGATGTCGACACCGAGCGCGCGCAGGCTGTCGAGGTACACCTCCTGCGGATCACCCGGGTCGGGCTTGAGGATCACCTGGTACTGCGTGAACGTCTGCAGCCGGTTGGGGTTCTCGCCGTACCGGGAGTCGTCGGGGCGCACGCTCGGCTCGACGTAGGCCACCCGCCACGGCTCGGGACCGAGCACCCGCAGGATGGTCGCCGGGTTGTACGTACCCGCCCCCACCTCGGTGTTGAACGGCTGCACGATCATCGCGCCGCGCTCGGTCCAGTAAGCCGTCAGAGCCAGGAGTACGTCCTGCATCGTCGGAGCGCCCTGACTCGCCGGCTCGCTCTGACTCGACGGCTGCTGTGTCATCGGCGGAGTCTTCCCCGTCACCTCACGTGCCACGCCGACCACCCTAATGTCGCCCACTCCGGATACTCAGGGCGGACCTGAGTACGCCGACGGATGGCGGCGTGGGTCGGCCAGGTCGATCATCGGCTGCCATGGACGAATCCGAGGGCAGCCCACCCACATCACCCGCCTCAGGGGATCCGAGTCCGCTGTGGGAGCAGCTCCGCGAGGTCGACGCCCGGCTTGCCTGGTTGGCGACGGAACGGGACTTCGCGCTGCGACACCGCGCGACCCTGGTCGCCGCGCTCGACGCCCGCCCGGCGACCTCCCCGGCGCCCGGTCACCGGACTCCGCCGACAGCGGGGCAACGCCGCGAGCTGTCGGTCCAGACCGTCCAGAATCTGCTCCTTGTCCTGGGTGGGGCCCTGCTGTCCGTCGCCGCGGCGGTCTTCACGATCTGGAACTGGGGTCAGATCGGACTCACCGGACGCGCCGCCATCCTGGGCGCGATCACGGCCGTCACGCTCGCGATTCCCAAGCTTCTGCTCGTTCGGAACCTCCGTTCGACCGCCGAGACCGTCGCCCTGCTGGGGTTCGCCCTCGTGCTGTTGGACGGGTACGCCGCCCGCTGGACCGGCCTGGCCGGACTCGACCGGCTCCCGCCGGGGCCGTACGCGGCCGGGTTGGTCGCTCTGGTCTCGGCCGGGCTGGTCGCGTACTCCAGGGTGCTGCCACCGCTCCGGCTGCCTGTCTCCGTCGCGCTGGTCCTCGCCCAGATCGTCCTACCGCTGCTCGCGTGGAACGCCGACCCGCCAGGCACCGCCTCGTGGCTGGTGGCCGCACTGATCGCCACGGCCGCCTTCGACGTCACGGTGGCCGTCACCGGGAGGGCCCTCCGCAGGGCCGCGACGACCTGCTTCGGGTTCGCCTGGTCGGCCGGCGTCCTGGTCGGTCTGGCGCAGCTGCTCTCCACGCCCGACCCGGTTCAGGTGCGCGCGGCCGCCGGGCTGCTTGCCGTCGCGGTCCTCGTGGGCCTGGCCGTGACCGTGCCGGCGATCATCCACCGCGCCAGGCCGTTGGAAGCGCTGACGCCGCCGGTCGCCGTGGTCTCGGCGGTGACGGCGTGCCTCGCCCTCGCGACACCGCTGCGGATTCCTCTCGACGGACGCTGGCAGCTGGTGCCGTACGCCGCCGCCGGCCTGCTGGTCCTCGCCGCCACCCCTGCCGCCCGCTGGCTGCCGGCGCCGGTGCGGGGCGGATGCCGGATCTCCGGCGCGGGGGTCGCCGCCGCGAGTGCCCTTCCGCAGGTGCCGATTCTGCTGGGCACGATCGCGGCCCCGGTCGGCTGGATCGTCGAGCCGTGGTCGGGTGCGCCGGACGGGGTACGCGGTGTCACCGTCGCTCCGTCCCTGTCCTACGCCACGTCGTCCCTGATGACCTACATCACGGCCCGCCCGGCTGACCTGGTCGTCCTCGGGCTCCTCCTCGGCTGTTTCCTGCTCCTGGCCGTCGGTACCCGTTCGCCTGGACTCAGGTCGCCCAGCGTCGGCGTGAGCATCGCGCTCGGCGCCGTGATGATGGCGGAGGTACCGGTCGCCCTGGACTTCTCCTACGAGGCGGCGATCGGCACGTTCCTCGTCGCGGCCGTCGTCTCTACCGGCGCGGCGAGCCGGCTGCGTGACGTCGCGGTGGCCTACTGGACCGGCACCGTCTCCGGCGTACTCGCCCTCCTCGCGCTCTCGTGGGCGCTGGCGACCGAGACCGCGACTCTCGTCGTTCTCGGCGTACTCGCCCTCGGGTCGGCGAGCCAGGCCGTCCTCGCCCGGGTCCGCGAGTTGCGTCCGGTGAGTGCCATGGCGGCCACGTTCCTGGTCGGGGGATTCGCCCTGGCCTCGGGCCTCGCGGCCGGCTGGCCGGCGCGTAGCTCCGCGTTCCTGGTCCTGGGCGTCGCGGCGGTCGGTACGGCACTGGCGGCGGTGCTGGCCCGGCGCAGCGCTCGCGCGGACCTCGCGCCTGGCGTGGAGTGGGGGTCCGCCGTCCTCGTCGTCGCGGCGATTCTCCTCACCTTCGGCGATGCGCGGCTGTTCGGTGTGGGCCTCGCGTCGGCCGGCGTCCTCGCTCTCGCCACGTCGCTCCGCCCCGCCCGCCGATCCGCGCGTCCTGTCGGCCTGACCGCCCTCGTGCTCTCCTCCTGGGTCCTGCTCTGGGCGGAAGGTGTCGGGCTGATCGAGGCGTACACGGTTCCGGCGTCGATCATCCTGCTCGGGCTGGGCTGGTGGCGTCGCCGGACGGTGAGCCCTGGTCCCTCGTCGTGGCATGCGTACGGCTCGGGTCTGTCGTTCACCCTCGCGCCCTCGCTGCTGCGCGCGGTGACCGGCGAGCAGTGGGAACGACCGCTGCTGCTCGGTACCTGCTGCCTCGCGATCACCCTGCTCGGCGCGTGGAGACGGCTGCAGGCGCCGGCCGTCCTGGGTGGCGGCGCGCTCGTCGTCCTCGGGGGCGTCGAGCTCGCCCCCTTCGTGGCCGAACTGCTCGTCGCGCTTCCCAGGTGGATCCCGTTCGCGGTCGGCGGACTGCTCCTCCTCGTGGTCGGTGCGACGTACGAACACCGCCTGCGCGACGTCCGGCGACTGCGCAGCGCCGTGGCGCGCCTGCACTGATCGGGCGTCCTGAGCGCCGGGGGCGGGCATGGGTTCGCCGCCGGCATGGCAGGCTCTGCAGCATGCGGATGAGGGCCGGCAGCGGCCGCCCGGTCGGTGCCGACGGACCGGTCGGTGCCGACGGACCGGTCGCGCGGGGTCCTGTCACCCGCCAGGAGCGCGCGCTCGCGCCCGACCTCGCCCGTGGCGCCATGCTCGCGTTCATCGCGCTCGCCAACGCGCCGCTGTTCCTGTACGACCGGCCGCGTGGACCCCGCCTGCACGTGATCGACACCGGCCTGGTCGACCGGATCGCGAGCTTTGCCGTGGTGACGTTCGTGGACGGCCGGGCGTATCCGATGTTCGCCGCCTTGTTCGGTTACGGCATGGTCCAGCTCTACCGCCGCCAACGCGCCAGCGGTTCGGCGGAGCCGGCCATCCGGCGGGTGCTGATCCGCCGCAACCTGTGGCTGCTGGTCTTCGGATTCGTCCACGCGGCCCTGTTGTTCCCGGGCGACATCCTCGGTGGCTACGGGCTGGCGGGTCTCTTCATGCTGGCGCTGCTGCCGGTCTCCGGTCGTGGACTGCTCATCTGGGCGGTCCTCTTCACCGTCCCGGTCGTGGTCCTCGGCTCGACGTACGGCCTGGCGACCGGTGACGGCGGTGCGCTGGTCGGAGCGCTGAGCACGCCGGATCCCTGGGCGGCCGTGACGCTTCGGCTCGCGGACTGGCTGGCGGCGACGCCGTTCACGGCCCTGGTGGTCATCCTGCCGATGGTGCTCGGCCTCTGGGCCGGCCGCCGACGCATCCTCGAGGAGCCGGAACGGCACCGGATCCTGCTCCGTCACACCGCGGTGGCGGGGCTATCCCTCGCCCTCGCCGGCGGGCTGCCGCTGGATCTGGTGGTGGTCGGTGTCCTGCCGTCCTCGTCGGTCACCGTCAACCTGGTGTACGGCGCCCTGCACACACTGACCGGTGTGGCCGGCGGCCTCGGCTACGCCGCGCTGGTGGGGCTGCTCGCCGCCCGCCTCCAGTCCCGGTGGGCGCGGCAGGCGCTGCCGGGTCAGCGACGCGAGGTCGCCCCGGGTCGGATCACCACCGCCGTGGCCGCCTGTGGCGAGCGGTCACTGTCGTGCTACCTCGCGCAGTCGGTGGTGTTCGTACTCCTCTTCACCCCGTACGCCGGCGGCCTCGGCGCGCACCTGGGAAGTGCCGCGACGGCGGGGGTTGCCCTCCTCACCTGGCTCGCCATCGTCGCCGGAGCGGGCGTCCTCGGTCGGGTCGGGCGGCGTGGTCCGGCGGAGGTCCTGCTGCGTTCCCTGACCTATCGAGCCCCACGCGGGAACCGCTAGCACCGGAGCCGCCCTTGTTGCGCACAGTGACAGGTCGGCGGAGTCCAGCGCGCGACGACGCACGCCACATTTGCCGTGTCTCGGGGGGATTGGCGTGTGTCGTATCCGCTGTCTCACATCGCGTACAGTCCAACCTCTCAGATCCCGAGACCATCACGTCCGAGCGTCGCTCTCCGTACAAGTGCCGCTGTCGGACTTGCCTTGCAGCCCTGCCGGTGCCGGATTTCCCTGTGGAGCACTACCGGTTGACCACTCGTGTACTGCTGAGTTCTCGCCCGTCTCACATTCGTACGCGCAGCTACGCTGGACTCCACCTGGCGCCGCACAGCTTCGCGGCTGCCCGACGTACACGGGGTGGGCCATGGAACTTCTGCTCTTCGCGGTCATCAGCCTGCTGGTCCTCGCCCTGCTCTTCGTCGGCATCAGCACGGTGTTCCGGATGGTGCCACGAACCGCACAGCGGAAGCTTCCCGTGCAAGGGGTGGGCTGGACAGGCGGGTCGCATTACTACGGGACGACCTCCGAAGTCGGCAACGCCGATCTCGGCGACGCGGGCAGTGGTGGCTCTGGCGGCGATGGGGGCGGTGGCTCCTGAACCTGCGGCCCCGACCACGGCAGCACTCATCGCACGGCGCCGGAGGCCAGTCCGCCCACGTCAACCGCTGGAAGACGAGGACGAGCACGAGTGGCGGGAGCACCGCGACCACACCTGCTGCCGCCATCGAGGTGTGCGAGACGTTGAGGTCGGTCGCGACGTTCGCCGGTTCGTGACCGCGCGCGGGGGCCCTTCGTAGGACCGCCCCGGTCTGGATGAGGGTGCCCCTCACACGAAAGCCGCTTGGGCGAAGGGACCCCTCATAGGAAGATGCTCCGCCAGCGGGTGCCTTTGAGGTGCCCGAGGCGCAAGGCGGTCAGGAGACGGGGACGCCGGCGAGTTCCTCGGCCACGAGTTCGGCGATCTGCGCGGTGTTGAGCGCCGCACCCTTACGCAGGTTGTCTCCGCACACGAACATGTCCAGCGCCTGCGGGTCATCGAGCGCCCGCCGCAGCCGGCCCACCCAGGTCGGGTCCGTGCCCACCGCGTCCGCGGGCGTCGGAAACTCCAGGTCCTCCGGCTCGTCACACAGCACCAGGCCCGGTGAGTCACGCATGATCTGCCGCACCTGTTCGACATCCAGCTCGCGGGCGAACCGGGCGTGGACGGCGAGCGAGTGGGTCGTGACGACGGGGACACGTACGCAGGTGGCGGACACGGCAAGGTCAGGCAGCCCGAGGATCTTGCGCGACTCGTTGCGTACCTTCAGCTCCTCGCTGGTCCAACCGTCCTCGCGCAGCGAACCCGCCCACGGCACCACGTTGAACGCCAACGGCGCCGGGAACGGCCCGAGGTCGTCACCGACGATCCGCCGGACGTCGCCCGCACGGGTGCCGATCTCCCGGTGGCCCGCGACCTTCGCCACCTGGTCGTACAGCGTGTCGATGCCCGACTGTCCCGCACCGGACGCCGCCTGGAAGGACGCCACGACCAGGGACTCGAGCTCGTACGCACGATGCAGCGCGCCCACCGCGACGATCATGGCGAGCGTCGTGCAGTTGGGGTTGGCGATGATCCCTCTCGGCCGCTCGCGGGCGGCGGGCGCGTTGACCTCGGGCACCACGAGCGGGACGTCGGGATCCATCCGGAACGCACCGGAGTTGTCGACGACGACCGCGCCGTAGGACACGGCGACCGGCGCCCAGGTCGCCGAGACCTCGTCGGGAACGTCGAACATCGCGATGTCGACGCCTTCGAAGCAGCGTTCGGAGAGCGGGACGACCTCGACCTCCTCGCCGCGTACCGTCAACTTGCGCCCGGCCGACCGTGGCGAGGCGACGAGCCGGATCTCCCCCCAGATGTCACGGCGGGTGGACAGGATCTGCAGCATCACCGTGCCGACCGCGCCGGTCGCACCGATCACCGCGAGGGTCGGCTTCTTCTCCCCGAGGTCCGCGCCCACGCTCATCGGCCAGTCCCTCCGTAGACGACGGCCTCTACCTCGTCGGCGTCGAGGTCGAAGGCTCGGTGGGCGCCCGCGACCGCGGCGTCGACGTCATCCTCGTCGACGACCACCGACACCCGGATCTCCGAGGTGGAGATCATCTCGATGTTGACACCGGCCTCGGCCACCGCCGCGAAGAAGCGTGCCGCCACGCCCGGGTTGGTCCGCATGCCGGCGCCGATGAGCGACACCTTGCCGATCCGGTCGTCGTAGAGCAGTTGCTCGTAACCCACCTCGCCCTGGATCTTGGCGAGCGCGGTCATCGCGTGCTGGCCGTCGGCGCGCGGCAGCGTGAACGAGATGTCGGTTCGGCCCGTCACCACCCCGGAGACGTTCTGCACGATCATGTCGATGTTGATCTCGGCGTCGGCGAGTGTGGCGAAGATGCGAGCGGCCTCACCGACCTTGTCCGGCACGGCGACCACGGTGATCTTCGCCTCGCTCTTGTCGTAGGCGACACCGGAAATGATCGGCTGCTCCATCTCGCCCTCCTCTGAGGTGATTTGCCGGTCCGTCGGGACGTCGACGGCGTGGGCTGCCTTCGCCGCGCGTACGACGTCGGCGTCGGCGACCCACGTGCCCGGATTCATGCTGAACGACGAACGTACGTGGATCGGCACGGAATACCGCCGGGCGTACTCCACGCACCGCAGGTGCAGCACCTTGGAGCCGCAGGCCGCCGTCTCCAGCATCTCGGCGTAACTGATCTGCGGGATCCGTCGCGCACTGGGCACGATCCGCGGGTCGGCGGTGAAGACCCCGTCGACGTCGGTGTAGATCTCGCAGACGTCCGCGTCGAGAGCCGCGGCGAGCGCGACGGCCGTGGTGTCGGAGGCCCCGCGACCGAGCGTGGTGATCTCCTTCGTGTCCTGCGAGACACCCTGGAAGCCCGCGACGATCGCGATCGCGCCTTCCTCCAACGCCTGCCGGATCCGACCAGGCGTGATGTCGATGATCTTCGCCTTGCCGTGATGGGACGTGGTGAGGACGCCGGCCTGGCTGCCGGTGTAGGACTTGGCGGTCTGGCCGAGGTTGGCGATCGCCATCGCGAGCAGAGCCATCGAGATCCGCTCACCGGCCGTGAGGAGCATGTCCAGCTCCCGCGGCGGTGGCAGTGGACTCACCTGCTGCGCGAGGTCACGAAGGTCGTCGGTGGTGTCGCCCATGGCCGAGACCACCACGACGACGTCGTGTCCGGCCTTCTTCGTCGCCACGATGCGCTGGGCGACACGCTTGATGCATTCGGCATCGGCCACCGACGAGCCGCCGTACTTCTGCACGACTAGGCCCACGGGAATAACGCTCCTGCATTTGGCGGGTCGAGAGTCCGGGGCCGGCGTGAGCCAGCCCTGGTCGGCACCGTTGCCGCGCCACAGTCTACCGACGGCGACGCTTCGTGGACGGACTGTCCAAGTTGTGGGCGCTCTCCCCGCGCCTGGGCCCGAGCGGAGCTCTAACCCGCCCTCTGGCTGCCTTTGGCGGCGTGGCCGCGTAGGTGGGACCGCGTAGGTGGGACCGCGTAGGTGGTGGTACGCATCCGCACGGCACCCACGCGGTGGCTGCGCCCCGCTGCCTGCCACCCGATCCAACGGCGCTCTGACCGTGATCATGACCGTGATCATGAAGAGGAGCGGGCGCTATGTGCCCTAACGCCTTCATGGACCGGAACGGCTTCATGATCACGCCCCCAGCCTCCCCCTTAGGCTCGCCTGCGTGCGCTGCCTGAACCGCCAGCGCTGCACCCTCCTCCGCCAGCGCTGCACCCCCCGCCGCCAGCGCTGCACCCCCCGCCGCCAGCGCTGCACCCCCCGACTGCGCTGCACCGCCCGCCTGCGCCGTCCTAGCCACCCCGCCTGCGTGATCATGAAGCGAAACCGGTCCATGAATGGAAACAGGGCTATATCACCTGAGAAGCTTCATGATCACGATCATGATCACGGGGAAAGCCCGTGGGCGAGGTCGGCTGAGTTTTTGGTCCCGATCGCGGTGAGCGCACGAGACGCGGTGAACGCACCGGAAGCGCGGTTAGGATGCGGCGAAGCGGGATCCGAGGGAGCTGGGCGATTTGACGACGGCCGCACCGGAACGGGCGACGACCACGCCCCTACCGGAATCGCGCCTGCGCGGGCTGGTCCGCGCCTGCCGTCCCCGCCAGTGGATCAAGAACGTCCTCGTCCTCGCCGCACCCACCGCCGCCGGCGTGTTGACCCAGGTGGACGCGATCCTCGACGTCGCCATCGCGTTCGGAGCGTTCTGCCTGGTCGCGAGCGGAACGTATCTGATCAACGACGCCCGCGACGCCCATGCCGACCGGGCCCATCCGCGCAAGCGGCGCCGCCCGGTCGCCGCCGGGATCGTGTCGGCGCGCCTCGCCTACGCGACGGGGGCGGTGTGCCTGGCCGCCGGGACCGCCGCGGCCTTACTCACCGGGAGCTGGCACCTCGCCGCCGTGATCGGTGCGTACGTCGCCCTCACCACCGCGTACTCCCTCGCTCTCAAACACATCCCGATCCTCGACCTGGTGAGCGTCGCGGGCGGCTTCGTCCTCCGCGCGGTTGCCGGCGCGGCGGCCGTCGACGTGGCGGTGTCGAGTTGGTTCCTCATCGTCGCCACCCTCGGCTCGCTGTTCATGGTCGCCGGCAAGCGGGAGGCCGAACTCCGCAACGGCGGCCGGGGCGAGTCGCGGGCGACGCTGCAGCTCTACACCCGAGAGTTCCTGTGGTACGTACGAGCGACGTCGTCCGGGGCCCTCCTCGTGTCGTACTGCCTGTGGGCGTTCGACCAGCACGTCGGCATGTCCAGGCTGGCCTTCGGCCTGTCGATCGTGCCGTTCTCGGTGGGGATCCTGCGCTACGCCATGCTGGTCGACGCCGGATCAGGTGAGGAACCGGAGGAGACGGTGCTCTCCGACCGGCTGTTGTTCCTGTCAGGAGTTGCGCTCGCCGGGTGCCTCGCGATCGGCGTCTATGTCGTCTGAGCCCGTGCCCCGTACGTCAGCGGGCAGCGATGCGCCGATCCGGCTGCTCACCGGATGGGGCCGTACGTCGGCCACCGCCGCGCGAGTCGCGACCCCCCGGTCGGTCGAGGATGTCGCCGCGCTCCTGGCCGACCCCCCGCCACGCGGTGTCATCGCGCGCGGCCTCGGCCGGTCCTACGGTGACGCTGCCCAGGACGCCGGCGGACTCGTCGTCGACTGCACCGGCCTCGCGCCCCAGCTCACCATTGACACCGAGCACGGCATCGTCACCGCGTCGGCCGGCCTCAGCCTCGACCGGTTGATGCGCGATCTGGTGCCCGCCGGCTGGTTCGTACCCGTGACCCCCGGGACCAGATTCGTCACCGTCGGCGGAGCGGTCGCCGCTGACATCCACGGCAAGAACCATCATGTCGACGGGTCGTTCGGCGCCGCGCTGCTCGGGCTCACCCTGGTTCTTCCCGGCGGCAAGGTGGTGAAGGTCGGCCCAGAACCGGGCGAGGACCCCACACTGTTCTGGGCGACCGTCGGCGGGATGGGACTGACCGGGATCGTGGTCGACGCGACCTTCCGGTGCCTGCCGGTCGAGACCTCACGGATGCGGGTCGACACCGAGCGCGCGGCGAACCTCGACGAAGCGCTGGCCCTCATGACCGCCACCGACCATCGTTACCACTACACCGTCGCGTGGATCGATCTCCTGGCGCGCGGACGTGCGGTGGGGCGAAGTGTGCTCACCCGCGGACGGCACGCCCAGGTGGCCGAGCTGCCCCGCCGCTCGCGGGTCACACCGCTGGCGTTCGACCCACGGGCGCGACTCATCGCCCCTCCGTGGGTGCCGGCCGGACTGCTGAACCCCGTGACGGTCCGCGCGTTCAACGAGCTGTGGTTCCACAAGTCGCCGGGCGGGCGGGTCGGCAGACGCGCTGAGATCCAGGGCCTGGCGGAGTTCTTCCACCCGCTCGACGGCATGTCGGGGTGGAACCGGCTCTACGGGCGGCGCGGGTTCGTGCAGTACCAGTTCGTCGTGCCGTACGCCGGAGTCGACGCCCTCCGCTCGATCGTCTCCGACCTGGCGGCAGCGGGGGTCGCGTCGTTCCTCGCGGTCTTGAAGCGGTTCGGGCCGGCGAATCCCGCGCCGCTGTCGTTCCCGATGCCGGGATGGACGCTCGCGCTCGACCTACCGCTCGGCGACTCCCGGCTGGCGGGGATGCTGCGCGACTTCGACGCGCGGGTGGTGACGGCGGGTGGGCGGGTCTATCTCGCGAAGGACTCCACGCTGTCCGCCGAACTCGTCCCCGCGATGTATCCCGAGCTGGCCGCCTGGCGGAAGGTGCGGGACCGGGCCGATCCGAGCGGTGTCCTAGCCTCAGACCTGGCCCGCCGCCTCGAACTCTGACCTGGGACGGCAGGCTTGGTTCTGTGCGTACACCCGGACTGCCGCGTACGCCCGATCCTTCCCACGCACGCCCGATCAGCTCCGGAGGCCACCAGTGAAGAACGCGGTCGGCGCGGTGACGTCCGTCCTGCTTCTGGGCGGCCGCAGCGAGATCGGCCTCGCGATCGTGCGGGCACTCGTCGCGCGGGGTGCGCGGCGCGTCGTCCTCGCCGTGCGCGACGGTAAGCCGGACGAGACCACCGTCGAGGCGCTCCACGCCGCGGGAGCGAGCCTCGTCGAGCCGCTCGAGTTCGACATCGCCGCACCCGAGACGCACGAGGACGCGGTGGCGCGAGCGGTCGCCCTGGCCGGCGATCTCGACGTCGTCATCGACGCGGTCGGCGTGCTCGGGTCGACACCGGCGTACGAAGCCGACCCCGCGGGTGCCGCCCACTCCGCCGTCGTCAACTTCGCCGGCCACGTGTCCGCGAACCTCGCCGTCGCCGGGGTCCTCCGGACGCAGGGGCACGGGACGCTGGTGGTGCTGTCGTCGGCTGCCGGCGCCCGCGTCCGCAAGGCCAACTACGTCTACGGCGCCGCGAAGGCAGGTCTCGACGGGTTCGCCCAGGGACTCGGCGATGCGCTCGCCGGCTCTGGTGCGCGGGTGCTGCTGGTCCGCCCCGGCTTCGTCCGTACGCAGATGACCACGGGCATGCCCGACGGGCCCTTCGCGATCGGGGCCGACGACGTGGCGCGGGCGGTGGTCGACGGCCTGGCGACCGGGCGGGAGACGGTCTGGGTGCCCGCGGGCCTCGGCCCTCTCTTCGCCGTGTTGCGCGTACTCCCCCGGGCCGTCTGGCGGCGGCTGCCGCGCTGACCAGCCGACGGGCCGCTCGGCCGCGCCGGATCTCGGGCCGTGCCCGAACCCAGCGTGGAGGACATGACCGAAACCTGTACGGTCCTTCGGACCACCGGACGTGGGGTGCACTGGGGCCAGCGAGAACGTACGGATCATGGCAGACTTCCTCGCGACGATCTTCGCGTGGAGGCCGACATGACGACAGACGCCGTTCCCCCTGGTGTTGATCCGACCATCCCGAGCGCCGGTCGGCTCTACGACTACTACCTCGGCGGCACCGAGCACTTCGAGGTCGACCGGAAAGCGGCCGAGCTGGTACGGATGGCCGCGCCTGAGCTCGAGGACGCCGCGTGGGCCAACCGCGGGTTCCTACAACGCTCGGCAAAGTGGCTCGCGGCAGAGGCGGGCATCCGCCAGTTCATCGACATCGGTGCCGGCCTCCCCACCCGCAACAACACCCACGAGGCCGCGCAGGCGGGCGCGTCGGACGTCCGGACCGTCTACTTCGACAACGACCCGATGGTCATCGCCCACGCGAGGTCGCTGATCGTCGACACCCCCCACACCATCTTCCTCTCGGGTGATCTCCGCGATCCCGACGCCATCCTCAACGATCCAGCGCTGCGCGACCACCTTGACCTGTCTCAGCCGGTCGCGTTGATGCTGGTCGCGGTCTGCCACTTCATCGCCGACGAGGACGACCCACAAAGGCTCATCGGTCGCTACATGTCGGAGTTCGCGTCGGGAAGCTACCTCGCCCTCTCGCACGGGACGACGGAGAAGACATCGCCGGTGATCGCCGAGCAGGTGCGCGAGATCTACGAGAAGGCGACCGAGCAGCTGCACCTGCGTTCCAAGGCTGAGATCGCGAACCTCTTCACCGGGTTGGAGCTGGTGTCGCCCTATGACGGCGCCGAGCCGGGACTCACCCACATCGGACTCTGGGGTGCCGACGATCCCGAGGCAGCCGACAGCGACGGATCCCGGTGGGCGTTCTGCGGAGTCGCCCGCAAGCCCTAAGGGGGTGAGCCAGCGCCGCGGCATTCCGTCGTGGCGGGCCGGTTCGCGACCCGCGTGGGTTAACGTTCGGCGGGTGAGTGTTCGGCGGTGGATCTGGCTGTGGCGGCGATTCGAGCACCTCGTCGCCGAGCTGGCGAAGTTCGGGACGGTCGGCGGCATCGCCGCGATCATCGACATCGCCGGATCCAATGTCCTGCGGTTCGGGCTCGACCTCGGGCCGCTCACCTCCAAGACGATCTCGGTGGCGGTCGCGGCGACGGTGGCGTTCCTGGGCAACAGGTTCTGGACCTGGCGGCACCGCGCCCGGCAGGGGCTGGCGACCGAGTACCTCCGCTACTTCGCCCTCAACGCGGTCGGCCTCGCGATCGCGTTGGGCGTCGTCGGCTTCACCGTCTACATCCTGCGGTTCGACGGGCCGCTGGCCTACAACCTGTCCGCCAACGTCATCGGGCTCGGCCTCGGGTCGCTGTTTCGCTTCTGGTCCTACAAGCGGTGGGTGTTCCTGCCGCCCGACCTGCCACCGGTCGATCCGCACACCGGCCTTCCCGTTCCCACCGACAGTTCGGCGGGCCTTCACCCGCGCGTCAGGGCCTCTGCCTCCGGCGACATCGAGACCTGACGACCCGCGGTCTGCCGGCGACTGACAGGGCTCGCTTTGGGAGCGGACGTCGCGTTGATGGGCGCCCTCACTCCCCGGGTGTGCCCACCCATTCTCGTGCCGCGGCGGCGGCGTCGAGTGGGATCTGGTGGCCACCGTCGTGGCGGAAGACCTGCACCTGGACCGACCGGGCGAGCAGCGCCCTCTCCAGGCGTACGACGGAATCGAGTGGTGCCATCGGGTCGCGGGTGCCGTTGGCGAGGAAGATCCGGCTGACCGACAGGTCATGGTCGGGCGGGTCCGGCACCGGCATCATCGCGGCGAACAGCACCGCCTCGCGTAGCACGTCAGGGCGCAACAGCACTGTCGCTGCTGCGATGTTCGCGCCGTTGGAGAACCCGAGTGCGATGATCCGTCGGTCGCCCAGGGCGTACGCCTGGCGCGCGGCGACGACGAACTCGGCCAGTTGATGCGTACGCGCGATCACGTCGTCGACGTCGAACACCCCCTCGGCGAGACGCCGGAACCACCGGGCGGCGCCGTGTTCAGAGACCGGGCCAGCCGGGGCGAGCACGCCGGCACCCGGCTGGAGGTAGCGCGCCAGCTCCATCAGGTCCTCCGGCGATCCGCCGGTGCCGTGGAGTGCGAGGACCACCGGCGCGCTCGGGTCGCCGGCCACGAACCGGTGCTCCAGGGAGAGCGACGCTGCCGCCGGCGAGGACGGTGCAGAGGACGACGGCGAGCCTGGGGTCGTCATGCCGGCCCACTCTGCGGTTGCGGCTCGGGGCGGGGATCGTTCTCACTGGGAAGGTTGAGCGTGGGCAGCATCGCTTCGATCTGCTCGCGGTTGGGCTCGAGCCATGGCGGCAGCTTGAGCGCCCGGCCGAGTTCGAGCAGCGGCTCGTCGATCGCGAAGCCGGGTTGGTCGGTCGCGATCTCCAGCAGCGTGCCGGCCGGTTCGCGGAAGTAGATGGAACGGAAGTACTGCCGGTCCATGATCGACGTCACCTGCACGCCGTCCTCGAGCAGCTCCTCGCGCCACGCCACCTGGGTGGCCTCGCCGGGCGCCCGCCACGCGACATGGTGCACTGTGCCGACGGAGACCAGACCACGCGGGACATCGGGCGTGACGACGACGTCGACGTAGGCACCAGGGCCACCCTCACCGGCGGCGAACCGGAACCGGCTCGCGCCCTCGCTGTCGTACCGCAGGCCAAGGCCGTCGACCAGCATCGCGGCGGTCGCCTCCTCGCGCGCCACCGACAGCGTCACCGAGTGCAGCCCGCGGATGGCGTGCTCACCGGGGACGAGCCCGGCGTTCCACGGGTCCCGCGGGTCGCCCTGAGGATGTGCGACGAGGGCGATGTCCAGGCCGTCCGGGTCGCGGAGGGTGAGGACCTCCTCCTGGTCGCGGTTGGTGACCTGGCTGACCTCGACGCCCTGCGACTGCAGGTGCTGCTTCCACCAGCCGATCGACGTCTCCGGCACGGAGAACGCCGTCGTCGTGGCCTGACCCACGCCTCGCCGCCCGCGCGGTGCGTCCCGCCAGGGGAAGAACGTGATCAGCGACCCTGGACGGCCAAGTTCGTCGCCGTAGTACAGGTGATAAGTGCCCGGATCGTCGAAGTTGACCGTGGTCTTCACGAGCCGCAGGCCGAGGGTACGGAGATAGAAGTCGGCGTTGCGCTGCGGATCACCGCCGATCGCGGTGACGTGGTGCAAGCCGCTGGTCGTGAAGCCGCTGGACGTGGAACCACTGGCGGTGGAGTCGCTCGCCGTGGAACCGCTCGCCGTGGAGCCGCTGCCGCCGTGAGTGTTGCTGCCAGTCATGGTGGATCACCTTCAGGTCGTGGACCTTCGCCGGTCTCGGAGTCGACGATACGACCCATTTATCTTCCACGCAAGATATCTGTACGGAAGATGTTCGCGCGCTAGGCTTTCCTTGACTCGCGCGAAACTCACGAAAGGCAGCAGATGGGCGACGACGCACGCGACGCCATCGACGACGACGAGATCGTCACCTGGTGGGGCCTCGTGATCGAGGGCTACCTCGCCACCCAGGCGGGGCTGATGGACGAGATCGCCCAGCGCTTCGGCCTGGCACCGGCGCCGTTCGACATCCTGCTCCGGCTCGTACGGTCGCCCGACTTCCGGATGCCGATGACCCGGCTCGCACGGGAGGCGGCGCTGTCCAGCGGCGGCTTCACCAAGGTCGCAGACCGGCTCGTCGCCAGCCGGCTGATCCGGCGGGAGCCCTGCGACACCGACCGGAGAGTGATCTACGCCGTCCTCACCGACCACGGTCGCGAGGTCGCCGCACAAGCCCGGCACGCCTGCGCCGAGATCCTCCGCCGCCGGGTGCTGGGCCCGCTCGGACCCGAGGCATCCTCGGCGCTCGCCGCTGCCATGCGTACCCTCCGCGAAGCCAACACCCCACCGGCAGGACCGGCGCGGACCTGACGCGACGGCGGCGAATCGGACACGCCACGCGCCGGCTGTCCGAGAGGGAGGACCGTTGGGCCCGTCCGCCAACATCCCCCAGGCGCTTCTCCTACCTGCGGTGCGCCACACCCCGCCACACGTACTTGAACGGCGTTCCCGTTCCCTCCTCCAGGATCTCCACCAGGTCGAGGGACTCCGCCTCCCAGTCCCTCAGAAGCTCCCGCAGGTAGGCGTCGGAGAAGAACCTCATCAGGCCGCCGCCCTGCTCGAGGACGAGATCGTCTTCGACCTGGCGTAGGACCGGATAGCGACGCGCCCGCAACGGGCGGTCCTCCCGCGCGTTGACGTGGAACAGGAACAGCCCGCCCGGCCGCACGACCCGAGCGATCTCGGCGAAGATCGCGCGCGTCACCGCGTCGTCGAACCGGTGCAGCGCGACGTTGGACATCACCGCGTCGACGGCACCGTCCGAAAACGCCAACGGCTCCGCGATGTCGGCGACGAAGAACGTGGCCCGGGCGCCGAACTTCCGCCGCGCCTGGGCGATCGCCTCACCGGACAGGTCGAGAGCGGTGACGGCGCAACCGGCGTCGGCCAGCCGAGCGGCGTCGTTGCCGGTGCCGCACCCGAGCTCGAGAACGTGCGGCGCCCCGCCCAACTCACGCAGAGGCGCGAGAAACGGTTCGGTCCATCGCCCTTCCCAGTCGAGATCTCGGCCGGCCTCGCTGAGCGTACGAAAGTACTGATCCCAGTACTCCTCGGCGGCATCAGTGCCAGCGTCGGCGGCGCTCGGCTCACCCTCCACGACGGCTCTCCGGAACGTCAGGACTGGCGTGCGTCGCTCAACGACTCGGCCGCCAGGCCGTCCTCGGCGCCGGCCTTCGGCTCGTCCGACCCGGAATCGAGGCGGGCGTGCGCAACCACCGAGTGCAGCGCCCGCAACACCGCGCCCGCCTCTGCGCCCCAGCTCGACAGGTAGGAGAACTGCCACCACCACAGGGCCTCGTCGATCCGTCCGGCGCGGTGGTGCTTCAGCCCGTGGACGAGCGCCGACGCGATACCGGCGAGATCGTCGGAGAGCCGACCGTGCAGGAGCTCGACCTGCTGGCCGTACGGATCGAACACCTCCGTGTAGACGTCCACATCGGCGAGGAGGTAGCCGAGGCGCTCGCGCAGCTCGTCGAGATCAGGATCGGGACCAGCGTCAGGCTCGAACCGCTCGACCGGCACGACATCGGTGATCGCACCGAGCCGGCCACCCGCCAACATGAGTTGGCTCACCTCGAGCAGCAGCATGGGGACCGCCGTCGCATGGTGTTCCGCGCGCGCGATCTCGCGAAGCGCGATCAGGAAGCTCTCCACCTGGTCGGCGATCTCCTGCGCGAAGTCCTCGACATCGCTTTCTGGCACGTGCTCAACCCCCGGGTCAGTCGTCGTCATCGCATTCTCTCCCGCCGGTCCCCCGGCTCGGCGTACATCTCCTGCGGTGTCCTGCGTGGTGTCCTGTGTGGTGATCTCCGTGGTGTGCTGCGTACTGGGATGCGTGGTCGTCCGGGTGGAGGTCCGCTGCCCCGACGCCCCGGCCGGTGTCGCCGGAGGATCGTTGGTCGCCTCAGGCATCGAGCAACCTCCTTCCTTCGAACGCACGACCCAGCGTGACCTCATCGGCGTACTCCAGATCGCCACCCACCGGCAGCCCGCTCGCCAGCCTGGTGACCCGCAACCCCATCGGGCCGAGCAGTCGGGCGAGATAGGTCGCGGTGGCCTCACCCTCGAGATTCGGGTCGGTCGCCAGGATGACCTCCTGGACCGTACCGTCAGCGAGGCGGGTCATCAGCTCGCGGACGCGAAGGTCGTCGGGGCCGATCCCCTCGATCGGGCTGATCGCTCCACCGAGCACGTGATAGCGGCCGCGGAACTCCCGGGTCCGTTCGATCGCCACGACGTCCTTCGGTTCTTCGACGACGCAGAGTACGGCCGGGTCGCGCCGGGCGTCACGGCAGATCCGGCACTGCTCCTCCTCCGCGACATTGCCGCATACGTCGCAGAACCGGATCTTCTCCTTGACCTGGACGAGCGCGTCGGCGAGCCGGCGTACGTCGATCGCGTCGGCGGCGAGCAAGTAGAACGCGATGCGTTGCGCGCCCTTGGGGCCGATGCCGGGCAGACGGGCGAGCTCGTCGATGAGGTCCTGAACGACACCTTCGTACACTCTGCGACCTCTGCTCTCTCCGCCGGCGCTCGGGTGTTACTGGCCGGGTAGCCCGAGCCCGCCGGGCAGGCCGCCGAGTCCTTCGGCGAGTGGGCCCAGCTTCTGCGACGCCACGGACTTGGCGTTGTTGCCGGCGTCGAGCACCGCCGCGACCACCAGGTCGGCGAGGGTCTCGGTGTCGTCGGGGTCGCAGGCCTCGGGCTTGATCTCGAGGCGCTGCAACTCGCCCACGCCGTTGACCGTCGCGGTGACCAGTCCGCCGCCGGAGGTGCCTTTGACCTCGGTCTGGGCCAGCTCGTCCTGCGCTGACATCAGGTCCTGCTGCATCTGCTGAGCCTGCTGCAGGAGCTGCTGCATGTCGGGCGTTCCGCCAGGGAACACGATGATCTCCCTCGTCTCGGCCACAGCTGGAGTCTCGTCCCGGTGGACCGGTCTGGACGAGATGGTGCGGGCGGGATGACTGCGTAGGTCGAGCCTACGATGCCCCACCCCCACAGGGGGTGAGACCCCCGATCGCGCACGGATCCGCGGTTGGGGCGGTTGCGGGCCGGACGCCCGCTGGTGAGGGCGCTCCCGTTCAACTGGTCCGTACGAGGTGCCAGCTTTTGTCCACAGCGGCGCGATCGGCGTAGTTGTCCACAGGCTCAGCTCGCACCTCCTCCCTCCAGCCTCGCTCACCCAACGATGGGACGCACCGCCGCCGGCACCCCTAGTCCAGTGCCGCCGGCACGACGACTCTTCGTGGAGGACAAGATGTTCACGACAACGAGACTCACCTGTGCCTCGATCGTCATCGGGGTCTCAGCGACCGTCCTGGCGCAGGTGTCCGTCGCCTCGCCGGCGACGGCGGCGATGCCACCCGACCGGCCGGGCCCGTCGGCTCGCGCCACGGCAGATGCCGGTTCCGGTGGGAGCAGAGCAGGTTCCGAGGCGGAGCAGGAAGGCCGTGACGTGGTCGACGACAGCGTCCCGCGCATCCTTGACGGGTTCGAGATCGGCTTCCTTCCCGACGGGTTGGGTCCGCATGTCTCCGATTTCACCTACGAATGGGAAGGCGTCACGCACCGCAGCCGGGTCTGGGAGCGCGGACCTGACGACTCAGGGAGCTATTCCGTCGACCTCACGGTCAAGACCCTGCGCAGCCCGTCACTCAGCGATCTGAAGGCTCTCCGCGACTACCTCGCCGACTACCACGAGCGCGGCGATGAGTGGCCGCTCGAGCCGTTCGAGCACCACGGCCACCCGGGCTACCGGAGCGGAGATCAGGTGTTCTGGCTTCAGGCGCCTGGCGTCGCCGTGTCGGTCACGATCGACAGCGCGCGATTCACCGACCGGGACCTCACGAGGACGGCCCTCGGGATCCGTCCTGCGATCGACTGAGGTCGGTGCCCGCGGCAGGGGCCTCCGGCCCAGCATCAGCAGTCGGAGTCCCCAGCGGCACCTCCGTCGACGTTGCGACGACCGTTCCTTCGCCCTGTTTCCAGCGGGTCTCCGGCATGCGCAGCGCGAGCAGCGGACCGAAGACGAGAATCCCCGCGGTGGCGCCGAAGGCCGCACCGAACGACAAGCTGTCCGCGAGCAGTCCCGCCACGAGCGGACCGACGATCGCACCCAGGTCCGCCGCCATCTGGAAGGCCGCCACCAACTGCCCGCTGCGACCTCGCACCACATCGCCCACGACGGCACCCGGAGCGACGCCCAGATAGGCCGACCCGACGCCGAACAACGCCATGGCCAGCAGGTAGGTCGGTAGAGCGGTCGAGAACGTCACGATCAACATCGCAGCCATCGAGAGGAGGCCACCCATGATCATGGCCGGCCGACGCCCCACCGTGTCGACGAAGCGTCCGGCCGGGAGCAGGAGGGCTGTCTGCACTGCCGAGCCGACGAGGAACCCGATGCCGATCCAGATCGCGCCGAGCTTGATGCCTTCGATGACGAAGAGGGGTACGAGGCTCGACCGGACACCGAACAGCGCCCACCCAGTGCCGAGGTTGCAGACGAGTGCGGCCTGGTAGGCCTTGTTGCGGAACGCCTCGCGAAGTGTGGTCCGTTCCGAAATCGCGTCCGGGTGGTTGCCTCGCTCCTGGTCATGCAGCGTCGCCTTGGCAAGGAACATCATGCCGATCAGGCCCGCGACGGTCAGGGCGGCCCCGTAGACGAAGAACGGAAGCCGGGTCGACACATCGGTGAGGAACCCGCCGACAACCGGACCCATCAACCCACCGATGAGAAAGCCCGCCTGCCAGAGACCGCTGGCGCGTCCACGAAGCTCTGCGGGAGTGACCCTCAACAGCAACGACACGGCGGCGACGGTGAACATCGCGCTGCCGATTCCCCCGACCGCGCGGAGAAGGAGGAGTTGGATGTAGTTCTGGGAGAGACCGGCGAGGGCGGTCGACCCGGCGACGAAGAACATCCCCACCGTAAGGACCTTGCGCTCTCCCCACCGGTCGACCAACCGTCCACCGCTCAGGGCGGAGACGAACCGCATGAACGCAAAGGCCGAGATGACCGCCGCGGCGGCCGTGTGGCCGACCCCGAACTGGCGCGCGAAAACGGGGATGGCCGGAGCTACGACCCCAAACCCGATGGCTACCGCGAACGAGATGGCTGCGAGGATCGGGACCTCGCGGGGCATACCTGAAAAGGGATTTGAAGGTCTCCGCACAACTTCTCATGGTTTCACACCGGTAAGAGCCACTATGCGGTGCACGGCATAACTGGTCAGATGATCGGACAGATCCTCCGTGGAGGCGTCCACCGGCTGGCAATCCGCCCGGTGGCGGCGAGGACCATCTGGTCGACCCGTTGTACGCCCTGGCGCACGGGCGGATGGCCTTGGTCCGGCGGGGATGGCCTTGGTCCGGCGGGGATGGCCGCCCGCGAGTGGCCCGATGTGGGCGGCCAGGGGACGGCCCGCCCGTCAGGTAGCGGGAAGCTCCTCGATCACCTCGGCGCCGAACTCCCGGACCAGGAGTTCGGTCTGCGAGGCCGGTGAGTCCGAGACTGTCCCGTCGGTGTCAGGGTCGACGTCGCCGTCCGGGTCATGGGGGGGTTCGTCGGCGGGCTGACCTTGGCTCGCGACGCCGCGTCGGCCACGGCCAGGACGTCCGGAGGATGCCGAACCGCCGGTATTCTCGCCGCGCCCCGAGTCCGCGCCTCCAGCTCGGGCCGACGTTTGCGTACGTGCCCCGCCCCGTGGCGCGGAAGCCCCACCCAGCAGTTCGGAGTGCGTCCCGCCAGAGGCTTCGTGCGTGTGTGCGCGGCGCTGCTCGGGATCAGCCGCTGGAACGGATCGCGGCGCGCCTGAACCGCCCACCCCGCCGTCGGATCCGCCGGGTCTACCGCCGCGTCCGGTAGGCCCACCTCCCGAACCCCCTGCGGAGCTGGCTTCATCCGCGCCACGTGCTCCACCGTCCACCGCCGCGCTACCGCTCGGGGTACCGCCCGAGGCAGCGCGTCCGCGGGCGGAGCCGCCTCCCAGCGAGCCTCCCCAGTCCGACCCACTACCGCTCCAGCCGCTGTCATCACCCGGCGCATCGCCACCCTGACCGCCCCCGTCGGTGCCACCACCACCAGTGGGGCGGCCGCCACCGGTCGGGCCACCGCCGGTCGGGCCGGCCGCGGTCGGTCCACCTCCCGTGCCTGAGCTACCGGAGCCACCGGCTGACGGGTCGATGACCGGCTCCACCCGCCAGTCGACTCCGAGCACCTCGCGGAGCGCATTCCGGAGGACCTCATCACTTCCGCTGCGGGCGAAGGAGTCACGCGCACCGGAATTGATGAGACCGATCGTGAGGACATCATTGTGGAGACCGGTGACCTGCGCGTTCTGGCTGAGCATCACCCAGGCGAAGCGGCGCGCATTCTTGACGGTCTCGAGGACATCCGGCCACAGCCTGCGTACGTCGGCGAGACTCATCCCACTCGACCCGCTGGACCCACCGGCCGACGCAGGATCCACGGCCTTGACGGGTGAGGGGCTCACTGGTCGGGCCTCGGCGGCCGGGGCCGCTGACCGTCCCGCGTCCGCTGCGGAGACTCCGGTGTCGACCGGCACTGACTGGTTTCCCGATGCCCGAGCGGGCTCGCTGCCCTGCTCCTCGGCTCTCTGCCCCGCCGCTCGCGGGTCGCTGCCGTGCCGGTCGGTATCCCCCGGCGACGCCTCGGCCGGATGGTCGCCGCCCCGATCTTGCACCTGCCGGCTGTGGCGATCCACGCCTCGGGATCTTTGGTCCTGAGCGGACCGTTCCCGTGACGACGATGCCGGGGCACCAGATGGGGCGTCCGGCGCACTGGCCTGCCCGCTGGTCCCCATGATCGACATCCGGCGTTCGATCCGGTCCAGCCGTGCATAGATGCCCTGCTCAGAATGGTCTGCGGCGGGAAGCAGCATGCGGGCGCATATCAGCTCGAGATGCAGGCGAGGTGCCGTCGCACCGCGCATCTCGGTCAGCCCGGCGTTGAGTACGTCCGCCGCCCGGCTGAGGTCGGCGGCACCGAAGCGGGCGGCCTGCCCGGTCAAGCGTTCGGCCTGGTCGGGCGGCCCCTCCAGGAGTCCACGAGCCGCGGCGTCGGGTATCGCCGACACCACCACGAGGTCGCGGAGGCGGCGGAGGAGGTCTTCGGCGAACCGGCGCGGGTCCTGCCCGGACTCGATCACCTTGTCGATCACGGCGAAGACGCCGGCGCCGTCACCCGCCGCGAACGCGTCGACGACCTCGTCCAGCAACGCCTCGTGGGTGTAGCCGAGCAGCGCCACCGCGCGGGCGTAGGTCACGCCATCCTCGCCCGCACCGCCCATGAGCTGGTCCAGCACCGACAGGGTGTCGCGGACGGAACCACCACCCGCCCGCACCACCAGCGGCAGTGCGCCCGGGTCGACGGTGACCCCCTCCCGCGTGCACAACCCGGCGAGGTAGTCCTGGAGCAGCTTCGGGGGTACCAGCCGGAAGGGGTAGTGATGCGTACGCGACCTGATCGTCCCGATCACCTTGTCGGGTTCGGTGGTGGCGAAGATGAACTTCAGGTGATCGGGAGGCTCTTCGACCAGCTTGAGCAGGGCGTTGAAGCCCTGGGTGGTCACCATGTGCGCCTCGTCGACGATGTAGATCTTGTGGCGCGCGGCGACCGGGGCGAAGAACGCGCGCTCCCTCAGGTCGCGGGCGTCGTCGACACCGCCATGGCTCGCGGCGTCGATCTCGATCACGTCGATGCTGCCCGGACCTCCGCGGGCGAGGTCGAGACAACTCTGGCAGGTGCCGCAGGGTTCGGGCGTCGGACCCTTCTCACAATTGAGGCAGCGCGCGAGAATCCGGGCGCTGGTCGTCTTGCCGCAACCGCGTGGGCCGGAGAAGAGGTACGCATGGTGGACGCGGTTGTTGCGCAGCGCTTGTTGGAGAGGCTCGGTGACATGGGACTGCCCGATCACCTCGGCATAGGTCTCGGGCCGGTAGCGACGGTAGAGAGCGAGCGGCGCTTCCATCCAACGAACCCTAGTCCGGTCCACCGACTACTCGGCCCGCCCGGGTACACGCGACGCACCAGGGCGGCACATCAGCGACGCCACGGGCACGGTCACGGCCACGCGCGCACTCAGCCCCGCCGCCAAGACTCCGCCATGCGCGACGCGGGGACCTTGCCGGCATGCGTCCAAGACACAGGGGCGTACCGCGACTGGAACGGGCGGCGGCAACGAAGGACTCCCCGCGCACCCGGTAGAGCTTGCTTACCCTTGCTGCCTTCCGGCCCTGGGGGGATTGGGCAAGTTGCCGCCGCGCGGGGAGCCGCGCAGCAGTCTACGCGAGGCCTGGACGCCTCATCGGGCACCCGCGACTCTGGAGCGTCGCCGTCGCTCACGCGCCGGGGCCGGTTCGGCCTGCCGGCAGCCGAACGGGTAATCTCTCGCGCGGAGGATTCGCCTAGTTGGCCTAGGGCGCACGCTTGGAAAGCGTGTTGAGGGCAACCTCTCAGGGGTTCGAATCCCCTATCCTCCGCCAGTCTGACCAGGCAAAAACGAAGCCGGTAGCGCTCAGCTACCGGCTTTGCGACTTCATGGCCGCATTCCTCATCTCATTTCGCGCCGCTGACCGGTCCGCCCGCTGCCGGCGGTCGTGGTGGGTGGCAGCGCCCGGGCCCGACGGCCTCCGGTCCCTCGTCACCTGGCGGCACGTCTTCCGGTCGAGTCGGGTCGCTCGAGCGTAGGCCCGGCTGAGATTTTCTTCGGCGACATCGTGCGCGCGCCGATGAATGAGCGGCCTTCGACAGGTCCATACGTTGTCGGCATGGTCTGGTGGTTGGAGTAGGCATGGGACTCAACAAGGACGGGCTGGAGCGGTTCGGCGAGGTCGCTGTCTCGCACGTGGGCGAGGACAGGGTGCCGGGACTGGTCGCGCTGGTGGCGCACGGCGACGACGTGCACGTGGAGGCACTCGGCACCCTCGCGGTCGGCGGGAGGCCGGTGGAGCGGACGTCGCTGTTCCGGATCGCGTCGACGACGAAGCCGATCACGGCGACCGCAACGCTGGCTCTGGTCGGCGAGGGCCTGCTCGAGCTGGACGAGCCGGTCGACCGGCTGCTGCCGGAGCTTGCGAACCGCCGGGTCATGCGCCGGATGGACGGCCCGGTCGACGACACCCTTCCCGCCGAGGCTCCGGTGACGGTTCGGGGGTTGCTGACGTTCACGTTCGGGTTCGGGATGGCCCTGGAGATGTTCATGGCACCTGAGCCGTGGCCGGTCGTCGCGGCGGCATCGCAGGCCCGGCTCGCCACGATCGGCCCGCCGCAGCCGGACGACTTCATCGACCCTGACACCTGGATCGCCAGGTTCGGCGAGCTGCCGTTGCTGGCGCAGCCGGGCGAGCGGTGGCTGTACAACACTGGCGCGCATGTGCTGAGCATTCTGTGCGCCCGAGCCGTGGGGACGTCGTACGACGAGGTCCTGCGCACCCGGGTCTTCGAACCGCTCGGTATGCGCGACACCGGCTTCTACACCGAGGACGTCGAGCGGCTGGCGACGGCGTACCAGGCGACTGCGGACGGGTTGGCGGTCTGGGACCCGCCGGACGGGCAGTGGAGCCGGCCGCCAGCGTTCCACGACGGGGCCGCCGGGCTCGTGTCGACGGTGGACGACCTGCTGGCGTTCGCGCGGATGCTGCTGCGCGGCGGCGATCAGGTTCTGACCGCGGACCAGGTGCGCGAGATGAGCCGCGACCACCTGACCGCCGAGCAGCGCGAGTTCGGTAGGGCCATTCTCGGCGGGCGCGGCTGGGGGCTCGGAACCTCGGTGGTGCTGGACGGCCCATGGGCCGGCGCGATCGGCTGGGACGGTGGGCTCGGCACATCCTTCCTCGTCCACCCGGCGCGGGACCTCGCCGTGATCGTGCTGACCCAGCGGATGTTCGAGACCGCGCAGGCGCCTGCTGTACACACGGACCTGCAAGCCGCCGCCCTCGCCGCAATCGAGTGACAGCATGGGCCGGGTGTGCAGCTCCGATGCGACGTCGTAGGCCGACCTGCCTGCATCGTGCCGTTCCGCTTCGGGCCGAGAAATGGGGGCGGAACCACGTCAAGGCCGAGATGAATCGTGCGGAGACGCAGACAGGTGTGCGCCGTGGATGGGGAACGCCGAAACCTCCGCGGCGAGCGCGTCGTACTGGCCCGGCGTGAGCCGTTCGGTCAAGACGACGTCGACCCGGCCACCCTTTCTGCCCCAGGCACCCACGATCCTGCCGTCGACGAGGATCCCGTGGGGATGGAACGAGTCCGCAGCTGGCGTCAACCTCCGCTTGCCCGGGGCGATGAAGAGGCCCTCGGGGTCCTGCCCGAAGAGCCGGAGATCCGGCGCTACGAGCAACCGTGCGCCGCGAGGCGGGGGCGCATCCAGGAGGCGAGCTTCGTCGGCCCGCAGGATCCACGCGGGAGTGCCGTCGAAGTCCACTTCGAGCAGTTCGCCGGACAAGGAGTCCCAGACCCGCCGAGCATCCGCGCCGGGTAGCCCCGCCCACCAGGCGAAGGTCCTTGGGCTGGTCGGCGCGAACCGATGCAGATGACGTCGGCACAGCTCTTTGCGTGCCTCGTCGAGGTCGACGTCCGGCCGCGGGACTTCGCGCACCCACAGAGCGCTGGTCGTCCACCGCAAGGCGATCCTGCCGCTCGCGCACGCGGCACGTAGACCGGGGAGCCCACCGCCACGAAGCTCTCGTCCGTCCAGTGTCCGGCACACGGCGTCCGCGAGCGCGTCAATCCGTCGTACGGCATCGCGGGCGAGCGGGAGCCGACCGATCGTGAAGACGCCGAAGTCCCTCCGGGGAAGGACGTACACCGCTGCGCGCGGACTGTACGTCTGAATCAGGGACGGATGTTCCCAGCCCGATGGCTCGCATCCCGCGACCCGAGCGTGCAGACCCAGAAGCGCGTCCCGAGGCGACGAGTCCTGCAACCCGACGTACGCCGCTTCCTCGTACGAGCCCGCCGCGAGCCGATCAACCAGATGATTCACGCCAAGTCTGTAGGCCACCGCCTGCGCCCGAGTGACCCGCGGCACCTCGACAAAGCTCATGGGACGACCGTATGAAGTAAAGACGCCACACTGTGGCTTGTTTGTCCGCCATAGTCGAACCCATGCGCGCCGAACGACTCCTCCGGCTTCTGCTGCACCTGCAGACCCGCGGTCAGTCGACCGTGGACCACCTCGCGCGGCAGCTGGAGGTCTCGCCGCGAACGGTCCAGCGCGATCTTGATGCCCTCAGCCTCGCCGGTGTGCCGGTCTACTCGGTGCGCGGCCGAGGCGGCGGCTGGGCCCTGCTACCCGACTACCGGACCCGGCTCACCGGGCTCACGCCATCTGAGGTGATGTCGGTGTTCGTCGGCGCGACCGCGCACGTGCTCGCCGATCTCGGCATCGACGTGTCGAGCGACCAAGCCATGACCAAGCTCATCGCCGCCCTGCCCGAGGGGACACGGCGCGACGCCGAGTTCGCTCGCCAACGACTCCTGATCGACCATGCCGGCTGGGACGACCACCGCGAGGCACCTCGCTGGCTGGACCTCTGTCGGCAGGCGATCTGGGAGGAACGGCGGATCACGATCACCTACCGAGACCCGGCGGAACCATTCACCGTCGCGCCACTCGGTTTGGTCGCCAAGAGCCGGACGTGGTACCTGGTCGCGGCCGGCCTCGACCAGACCGTGCGCACCTATCGGCTGAGCAGAATGACCTCAGCATCCCTGACCGACGAAGCGTTCACGAGGCCGCGCGACTTCGACCTGACCAGGTACTGGCTCGAGGCCCAGCAGCGGTTTCGGGCGACGTTGCCGTCCTACCCGATCGTCTTGCGCGTACGAAACCATGCTGTACGGCGATTCAGGCCAACGGCACCTGTGCTGCCCGACATCGAGGGCTGGTCCCTCATCGAGGCGGATCTCGAGAACGCCGATGAAGCGTGCGCGGCCGTGCTGGCTCAAGGCGGCGACGCCGTGGTCATCGCGCCGGCCGAGCTGTCGACCAAAGTACGCCAGGCCGCGAGCAAGATCATCGAATACAGTGCCGACGAGGTCATGGCGCCGCCGGTGGCTCGATCGTCGCGCGGATCTCGTCGAGGTTCTTCGGCTGAGTGAGCCGCCAGTGGTTGCCGAACGGGTCCCGAAACGCCGCGTCGATGCCGTAGAACCGTTCCTCCGGTTCCTCGGTGAACTCCACACCCTTCGCCTTGAGCTCGCGGTAGGTCCCCCAGCAGTCCTGCGTGGAAAGGGCTCCCAAGCCCAGGTAGCCGCGCGCGATCAGGTCGCGCAGCTGTTTCGCGGTCCCCTCGTCGACCACGGGTGCGCCGGGCACCACCAGCATCATGGGCAGCTCGGGCCGACCTGACGGGTGCACGGTGAGCCAGCGGAAGTCGTCGCGCACCATGTCGACGCCGACGTCGAAGCCGAGCGTGTTGACGTAGAAGTCCTTCGCCTCATCGAGGTCGAGAACGTTCAGGCAAACCAGGGCGAACCCCGTGATCATCGAGCTTCTCCTCACCAGCGACGACGTAGCCACACCTTGACACATCAGTCGGCCACGAATTCGCAGACAGCGGGAGCCAGCACCTCGCCCGCGACGTTGTGGCCCTGACCCTCCAGGACGCCGAACCGTCCACCTGGTATGGCCGCCGCGGCGGCTTCTGCGGCTTCCCGCATCCACTGCGGGCTCGCGCCGCCGGCGAGGACGATCGTCGGCACGCGGATGCTCGCGTACCGCTCGGTCGGGATCGTGCCATCGTCCAGCACCGCCGCGTCGTACGCGAGCGTCGGGGCCAGACCCTCACCAACGGACCAGTACGGCGACTGGCGTATACCGGTGATCGTCTCCTCCGGTAGCCCCACCCGGCGCATGAAGTGCGCGAGCGCCTCGCCGCGCCTTCCTTCGGCGAGGTAGGCGTTCAGCCGGTCGGCGTACTCCTTCGCCTGGCGCGGCCCGTCAGCGTCGAGGCCGAACGGTGGCTCCCACATCACCAGGTGGCCGATCGGCAGCCCGCTCGCGGCCGCCAGCGCGGCCAGGGCGGCGCCGGACGAGAGCCCCACCACCGTGGCGCTGCCGCCCGCGGCGGCGAGGAGGACGTCGAGGTCCTCGATCTCACGCTCGACCGCGTACGGAAGCGTGTCGGTGCTGTCGCCGCGACCCCGGCGGTCGTAGTTGAGCACCGTGAAATGCTCGCCAAGTGCCTGCGCGAGCGGGGCGTCGACCGCCCGGTCGCAGGACGCACCCGCGACCAGGATGAGCGGCGTTCCCTCGCCCAGCTGGTCGAACGCGATGATCGTGCCGTCCCTGGATTTCACCGTCTCCATAACAGTTCCTCTTTCATTCGTGGGAATCTCGAACTGCTGAGGAGCGTAGGAGCGGCGAAGCGGCGGGCGCTTCTCGAAAACCACCCAGTTCCCGGTCAGGCGCGCGGGCGGGTGTAGCGCTTCACGTAACATCCCGGTAGTCGTGCGAGGTCGGCGTGGCCCTCGCGCTCGCGGTAGGCAGTCGGACTATCGCCCACGAAACGGCGGAACTGTGTACTGAACGAACCGAGGCTGGTGAACCCCACCGAAAGGCAGATCTCGGTGACCGACAGCTCGTCCTCGCGCAGCAGAGCCTTGGCACGTTCCATCCGGCGACTCATGACGTACTGATGGGGCGTCTCGCCAAACGCCGCCTTGAACGAGCGGCTGAAGTACGTTTCCGAAACGTTCGCGCTGCGGGCCAGTGCGGGAATGTCGAGCTGCTCGGCGTAGGCACGGTCGATCAGGTCACGCACCCGCAACAGGTGTCGCGCCAACGGGATCGGCGGCCGGGCAGCCATGGTGGCGCCAGCGTAGCCCGTGCCTGACCTGCCGAGGCGCAGCGTGCCGCGCTCAGGATGGCGCGCCTCGATGTGGTTCGCGGCAGTTCGTGCCTAATCGCGCGAGGAGCTGGTCGACCCGACGACGCATCTCGATCTGCTCCTCGCCTGCGGTCAAAGGCTGCGACTGCGGACCCGGAGCCCTCACCGCCCAGTCACCTCGACCACACATCGTCCAACCCAGGCCCTGAAGACGGGCTTGCGCGAACCGGTGATCGATCACGGGCCATCGCACGCCAAGCAGGGCGACGAGTTCGGGATCATGCATCCAGCGAAGTCTGACACCGGCGTAGCGGGCGCCACCACTGAGTTACGCCGTCACGTCCTGCTGCAGCTGAGCGTCAGCACGGCGAACCCGGTGAGGTCTTGAGAGGTCATCCCGGTCGGTATTGCGAGTCGCAGAGGACGGTGTCGCCTGGTTGCCAGGTGCACAGGCGGATCGTGTTGCCGTCCGGGTCGGAGAGCACCCAGAACGACGGTGCGTGTTCGTCACTGACCAGTGTTCCGCCGGCGGCGATGGCCGCGTCGATCCGCGGCTGTACCTGTGCGGGAGCGACCCAGACGTCGGGATGCCAGCGTGGCCGGGGTTGTTCGCTACTGGCGCGCTGGAAGTAGATCAGTGGCAGTGCGTGGTGCTGGTCGCCCACGTCACCCCATTCGTCGTTGCCGATGACGTGGTGCCTGTCCAGCACCGCGGCCCAGAACGGCGCGATCTTCCCGTAGTCCGGGGTGTCCAGGCCAAACTCGATCCGAGAAACGCTTCGGCACTCGAGTTCGGCGCCCGCCGCCGCCGCGATGTCGCAGACCCGGCGGGCGAGCCTGAGGTCGCGCTCGGTCACGCCGCCGCCGTCGCGGCTGCTCAGCCGGACGTCGACCCGAGACGTACGGAGGTCGAGTTCGGCATGGTGGTTCATCTCCTCAGCAGCCTCCCCGATCGCATTGACGACCTTCAGGCTGGTGACGAAGTCCTTGGTGTGAATCCGGGTCTCGAGCCCGCCTTGACCGTAGTAGAGAAGGAACGCCCAGCCATCGAGTCCGGCATCGGCGACCTGCTGCCCGGTCAGCGCCTCAGTGCTCATCGCTCCGCTCTCCCAACGTGGTGTCCAAACGCGGTGTGGTTCGCGGTCATGGCCGCTCACGATAGGGGAGCAAACCGGCCAGCGCTGTGTCCTGTTTCTCGCCATCCTTGGTCGATGTGCGAACTGTCCGGACGTTCGCGTCCTGCCCTGGCAGGACTTTTCAGAGGCGGCCCTGCCAGGTGCACAGTCAGACCTTGTTCCGTCCGGATCGGCCAGCACCAAAAACGACGGCGCCCGATACACGCATTCCCGCTGAACAGGACAGAGGATGTCCCGTACGACTGCCACGCTGGATCGGACGTCGCTTCCGCTTCCCCGCGAGCCAGAGCCAAGGAGCTGACCCATGGTGAGCATCGGAGTGATCTGCCTGAACGCAACCGACTGGAAGCGCGCCGCGCAGTTCTGGGCGGCCGCACTCGGCTACACACCACACCCCCGGGCCGCGGACATCCTGGTTCCGCCTGGCGGTGACGGCCCGAGCCTGGCGCTGTATCAGCGGGATCGTACGCACCTGGACCTTCACACCGCGGATCGTGCCGAACAGCAGGCCGACGTCGAGCGGCTCCTCTCCCTGGGCGCGCAACGGGTGCCCGACTGGCCCTATCCGGATGGGGCGGACTTCGTGGTGCTCCGCGACACTGAGGGAAACCTGTTCTGCGTGCTCGACCACGAATGATCCAGTCGCGAACCGAAGGACCTAAGGTCGTGGACCATTGCCACACTGGTCGACACGCGTCCAGAACACCGGGTCAGAGGCGCTGGTACATGACATGGAGGCCGACGCGCCCGAGCGTGGGGTGTTCGAACGCCTCGGGCACCGTCCCGATGATCTCGAACCCGATCGCCTTCCACAGGCGTACGGCGGCGAGATTGGATTCCACGACAGCGTTGAACTGCATCGCGGCATAGCCGTGGTCGCGGGCCCAGGAGAGTACGTGTCCCCCGAGCGCCCGACCGACCCCTCGACCGCGCGCACTGCTGGCGACCATGAAACTCGCCGTGGCGACGTGCGCGCCCCGCCCCGGACGGTTGGGACCCATCTTCGCCGTACCCACGATCCGCCCGTCGTCCTCGACCGCCACGACCGTCGCCCCGGGTGGGCGCTCGACCCAGATGGCCTCCGCCTCAGTCGACGTCCAGTCCGGGTCGTAGGCGTAGGTCTCCCCCGCGGCGACGATCTCGCCGAAGATGGGCCAGATCGACGGCCAGTCGCCGTCGCGATAGTCGCGGATGTGCACCCCAGCACCGTACCCAGGACTCGCACGACGATCGAAGGGAACCTTCAGCACGCCGACCCGTCGCCCGCGGCGTCCTCCGTACCGGTTCCTGCTCGCATCCGAGCGAGGTACGACCGCCAGAACTCCTCGTCCGAACCGTCCGCGTACGGCATGTCCCGGAAGGCGCCGATCGTGCCGTCGAGGAGCTCGCGGACGATGTCGGCGTGCCCCGCGTGACGGGCGGTCTCCCCGACCATGGTGATGAGCGCGTAGCGCAACGAGATCTCCTCGCCCGTCCATCGCGTACCCGTGGCGTCGAGGTCGAGCTCGCTGATCGTCTGGTCGGCGACGGCGCAGGTGCGGCGATAGAGCGTGGCGATGAAGTCGGCCGACTCGTCCTGCGCGGCCCACATGTCGTCGCCATGCATGCCGCGCTCACCTTCGTACCACGGCATCGGGTCGGTCTCCCGCCCGAACGGCCCGCACAGCCACGCCGCCTCCATGCCGGCGAGGTGCTTGACGAGTCCGAGCAGGTTGGTCCCCGTCGGACGGGTCATCGGCCGGCGCAGCTGAACGGCGTCGAGCCCTTCGAGCTTCCACAGCACGGCGTCGCGGTGCTGTTCCAGCCAGGCGTGCAGGATCTCCTTCTCGCCGGCCGTGCCGGACGTCGGTGGCACCATCTTCGCTCCATCCGTCGACGTGCCGGGGACCCTACCGCGGGCCGGGATCAGCGAGGCCCGTGCTGGACGACTCCCAGGACGTTGCCCTCCGGGTCGCGGATGGTGGCGATCCACCGTTGCCCGTCCGGCTCGGGCGGCCCGAGTACGTCGCCGCCACTCGTGCGTACGACGTCGAGGGTGGTGTCGATGTGATCGACATTGATCCATGCGACGAGGCCCGAATCGACTCCCGGCGCCCGGCCGGTCACCCACTGGCCGATCAGGCCGGGCGCCTCGAAGCTGGGATGGGGATGCTCGACCTGCCAGCCGAAAACCCTGGCGTAGAAGGCTCCCGCGCGGGCGACGTCGGTCGCCGGGATCTGCAGGTAGCCCAGCTGACCGTGGCTGAGCGCACCCAGGGACGTGGGCTGATCGTCGTCGTGTGCCGGCATTCGCTGATCCTTTCGTCCGCAGGGACGTTCTCGCCCACTGCCCGTGTCGGTGGACCACGGCTATCGTCCGTACGGTGAATTCTCCGGGGCCCCAGCGGCCGGGGGCGACCTCACGCGCAGGGTTCCGGGTGCCATGCTCGCGGAACCGGACGCCGGTCGTCGGGCAAAACCTGGTTGCCCGCGGGCGAGCGCTGGGTGAACCATGAGGCCACATGTACCGGATCTCCGGCGTACGCGAGGCCGGTCCGCTCAGCGCTGGCCTGGAGTTGCTCGAAGCCGCGGCACCGGGCGCGATGAACCGCAACGGTCGCGACTTCCACCACTACTGGTCGCTCGTCCAGAAGAACGCCGAGTCGGTGTGGTGCGCGGAGGACCGCGAGGGTGTGGTGGGGATCTTCCTCGGTACGCCACACCCCAACCGGATGACCTACTACGACGTCGTGGTGAGCCCGCACGTCGATGCGTACCCCGTGGTCGCCGATCTGGTGCACGCGGGTGCGGCGGCGGCTCACGAGCGGGGGCAGGTGCGCCTGATGTCGCACGACCCGTTGGACGGGGCGGAGTTCTACCAGAGCATGGGCCATACGCCGACGATGCGGGTCCAGGTGGGCGGGGACGAGCGCTGGGACCGTCGCCGCGCACTGGTCCGGGCCATGAGCGACTACCGCCTGTTGGACCTGGACGAGGATGCCACGTGGAACTGGGCGGCGGCACACTTCCGGATCGACCAGGTGGACATCGGCCTCAGGGCTCAGCTGTCCGACCCGGCCGCGCAGCAGTATGCGATGCACATGATGCACGCGTGGGCGGATCCGGGCGACCGGCCGACGTACGTGGTGAGCGGCTACCCGCGGTTCGTGCGTACGAACATCGCCGAGCTGCGGCAGGTCGATCCCGGCGTGACCAAGGTGTCCCAGCTCCACGACGACACGACGGAGCTGCGGGCCGGAAAGCCCGGACACGACCTGGTGCGGGCCGCGCGGGCGGAGCCGGTGACGTTCGCGCACAGCATCGTCCCGGTCGACCTCGAGGTGGTGCTGGCCGGTGGAGTGGGGGACGTCGACCTCATCGTCGTCGCCGCGCGGAGGCTGCCGCTCACGTCAGGCCGGAGCTTCGCGGTCGAGTGCCGCAAGGGGCGGGACAGCATCGGCGGCCGCCATCCGATCACGGCCTACACCACCCGCGACGTCGAGATCCGCGTGGGCACAGCGCTTTTTGACGCGCAGAGCTTGCCGATCGACCTCGCCGCACCGGAGCAGATCGTCTCGGTCTACCTCGAAGGTGGCCGCGCGCTGCTCGGCCTCACCCACCCGCCCTACGCCGACCAGCACCGCCGGCGGGCGAGCCAGGCGACGTTGATCTCACGCGCGGAGCACAAGCTGGCCGAGGCACTCGACGTCTTCGGCGTACCGTTGCCGGCTGGTGGTCGGGCGATGGACCTCGGCGCGGCGCCGGGCGGATGGTCGTACCTGCTGGCCGAGCGCGGTCTCACCGTCTACGCGGTCGATCCGGGCAACCTCCATCCGCAGGTCGCCGCCCATCCGCGGGTCGTCCATCTGCGGGCGCGGGCGGAGACGCTCGACCTCGGCGGCACCCGCGTCGGCGTGCTCGTCAACGACACCAACCTCGATCCGGTCGACTCCGCGCAGCTGATGTGCGCGGTCGCCGAGCAGCTGCGTCCAGGTGGCTACGCGATCATGACGATCAAGCTGCCGTCCACCCGTCCTGGACCCGGTATCGCCAGCGCGCATGCCGCCCTGGCCAAGGCGTACGACGTCCTCGCCACCAGGCATCTCCCCCACAACCGGCAGGAGGTCACCACTCTGCTCCGCCGTTCCCGACAACGAGCGGTCAGGTGATAACACGATGGCTGGCGAGTACTACTACGCCGAACACCAGGCGGCGTACGAACGGCTTGCACGTGAAGGCAAGTCGGAGTGGAACGACCTGTTCAACGACGATGGGTTTCCGCACCGGGCGTTCCTGGAAACTGCCCTCTCCAGGCTCGAGGTCCCTTCCGGCGCCCGCGTACTGGAGTATGGATGCGGCACAGGGCGGGCCGCATCCGTACTTGCTGCTGCGGGGTTCCGGGTTCATGCCGTCGATCTGATTCCGACCGCGATCACCATGGCGCGCCAGTTCGCCGCGGAAAGCGGACTGACAATCGACTTCGAGGTACGCGATGTCTGTCAGACGACCTTCCAGGCCTCCTACGCCCTGGTCGTCGACGGCTTCTGTCTGCAGAGCATCGTCACAACCGGCGATCGTTCGAGGCTCTTCGCAGCCGTACGATCCGCATTGGACCGCAACGGTCATTACCTGATCTCGACGGCGATGTACGACCCCGATCGGGTGTACGAGGACGACTGCTCGTACGACCCGTCGACCGGAATCGTTCTCCACAACGGGATGCCGCATCGCAGGCATCTCCGGCCTGAGGCACTCCGGGCCGAACTCGAACAACACGGCTTCCGAATCCTTTCCCAAGAAGGGAAACTTGGCGGAAACCTGGTCTGCGCTCTATGAGCCGGTCGCCCCGAAGGACCTCGCGCCCGGGCCAGGTCCCGCAAATGACCACGCTGAGTGGGTCTGCGGTATCTGGACAGGTGTCGGCACCTGTTCCAGGTGCTGAAGACCCACTCAGCGTGGTCATTTGCAGCGGGTCGGCGTGAACACGCTCGCCTGGAAGGTCACGCCCACGAGCATCCCGACGAGCACGCCCCCGCTCCGCACCAGACAGCTATCGGTCGACGACCTCGCTGGCGAGGACCAGCGCCGCCGTCCCTTCCTCCGGATGTGCCGATGGCTATGCGGGGTCGGGCGCGGGTGAAGCGGTCGGCGTCGCGTTGGTCGGCTCGGGTTCGGGGCAGGTCGGCGACGGTGTGGGTGTGCCCGTCGGCGTGGGCGACGGGGACAGCGTCGGCGTCGGCGAGGGCGTCGGCTCGGTCGGCGCCGGGCACGTCGGCGAAGGATCGGTCGGCGTGGGCGACGGGTCCGTCGGCTCCGGAGAGGGCGTCGAGTTTGTCGGTTTCGGGTCCGGATCCTCCGTCGGCTTCGGGTCTTCCGGCGGGTCCGGGTCCTTCGGAGGGTCCGGGTCCTTAGGCGGGTCCGGGTCATCGGGAGGGTCCGGCGGCGGAGTCGGCTTCGGACCGCTCGGCCCAGTGGTGGGGGTATCCGGAGCCGACGGACTCTGCGGCGGCGGCGTACTCGACCCAGGTGGCGGACTGCCCGACGGCGAATCGTTGGGTGGGAGGTCGCGGATGGGACCTGGCATGCCCGGAACGTTCGGCAACGACCCGCGTCGCGGCGGTTCCGGTCCCGAGCCCACCGGGCCGTTCTGCGCCGGCACCGCACGCCCGCCGTCCCGGTAGGACGCGGCCCAACCCAGGACCGAACGCAGGTACGCCCCGGACGGGTTGTAGCGCAGGATCGCCCGGGAGAGCCCGGAGGGAGTCGACAGGTCGGCCGAGCCGGCACACAGGTAGCGACCCGCGGCCAGGGTCGCGTCGTAGATGTTGTGCGGGTCCCGCACGCCGTCGTCGTTGCCGTCCGTAGCCCACGTGCGCCACGTAGTCGGCAGGAACTGCATCGGGCCGACCGCCCGGTCGTACGCCGAATCCCGGTCCAGCCGGCCGTCGTCGGAGTCGCGGATGACGGCGGTGTTCGCGAGCGATCCGTCCAGCCTGGGGCCGAGGATCTCGCCGTTCGTACGTCCCTTCGCGTCCACCCGCCCGCCGCGGGCGTGGTTGGACTCGACCTTGCCGATGCCGGCGAGGATCCACCACTGCAGATGGCAGCCAGGGTCCGTACGGGCCAGGGTCGTGGCCGCCCGGCGATAGGCGGCGAGCACCGGCGAAGGAATTCCCAGGACCCGCGAACCGGCCCCTGGTGCACCGTCCACCTTGTCGTTGAGCGCGGCCTCGGCAGCCTCTTCCGCCTCTTCCGGCGTGATCGGTGGGGCGGTCGAACCGAACGGGGTCTTCTCGGAGGACTTGTGCGCGCTCGAGCCCGGCGGACCGCCGAGCATCGTGCGGGGCGCCCAGGCGACGGTCCCGGCAAGTCCGACCACCGCGACCACCATGAGGCACATCACTCGCGCGAGTGCGGGAAGGACCCGCGGCCGGCTGTCGTGTCTGCCCATCACTCTCACCCGTACCGGACTCGACGGCATGGTCGCAGATCGATCACCTGAAATGATCGTCGCCGCGTCACGCTACCGGCGCTGCCTGCGGTGTTCAGGTGATCCGTCCGGGCTCGGTCGGACAGGTCCGGTGCTGGACCGGCCAGCGGGTCAGGCGGCGGCGCGAGCGGCGGCCTGGGCGCGGCGCCAGACTTTGCGGTAGGCCTCGAGCCCGTCGAAGCTGAGCGGGCCGGTGGGCCCCGCGGTGATGGCGACGCGTTCTGGCGCGGTGCCCCAGACCGGCACCTTCGCCTCCGACCACACGTCGAGCGCGTCGCGGTAGCTTCGGGTGAAGGTCCGGGCGGAGCAGATCACGAGGCCGGCGGGCGTGCCGTTCGGCACGATCTCCATCAGGGCCTCGACCCTCGGCATCTCGATACCGCCCACCCTGGTGGGAACGACCACGACGTCAGCGCGGCCGACGGCCTTCGCGGTGAGGCGTTCGTGCGCGGGAGGGGTGTCGACGATGACGACATCGTCGGGTTCAGCTTTGTTGAGCGCCCGGGTGAGCAGCCGATCGGTCGGCGCCTCGACAACGGTGATCCGCTCGAAGCGTTCGTCGCCCGCGTGCTCGATCCATTCCGCCGCGCTGGCCTGCGGATCCGCGTCGACGAGGATGGCGGCGCGGCGGTTGGAGGTCGCGAGCGCCGCGAGGTAGACGGAGGTGGTGGTCTTGCCCACCCCGCCCTTCAGAGCAGCTGTTACGACGATCACCTGGCTGACGGTACCGCGAGAGGGCCCCTTCTCACGAGAGCCCGGCTGAGCTTGGCCAGCACGACTCACCGTACGTACATGCTTGCCTACGTGAGGTATCTGATCCGGGAGACGCACCCGCGGGCCCCACATGGCAGGTGACCAGCGCCGCCCGATCCGGCCACGTCCGCCGGCGCAGTCCGTGTCGACACCGTTGATCTTCGCCGATGCGGTGGCCGGTCACGATCCACAACGGACCCCCTAGGCTCTGTCCGCATGACTGTCCCGCCACCCGGTCACGGCACGCCACCCGGTCACGGCCCGGCTCCTGGTTACGGCCCGGCTCCTGGCCAGGGCGCCGAGCCGTGGGGACCCGGCATGGCGGCGCCGCACCATCGACCGTGGGCCGTAAGCCAGCGCCGCAGGGTGTATCCGCCGGTCATCCTGCTCGTCCTCATGGCCGCGCTGATCCTTCCGCTGCTCGGCCTCACCGTCTTCGGGGCAGGCCCCGTCCCCACCGCGCTGGGCACGTTCTTCGCGTTGCTCCCGGTACTCCCGGTCGTGGGCGTGTTCCTGTGGCTCGACCGGTGGGAACCCGAGCCCGGCCGGCTGCTGCTCACCGCGTTCCTGTGGGGCGCCGGCGTGTCCACGGTGGCCGCGCTGATCAGCAGCTTCGTCCTCGACCTCGCCTGGGTGGCCGTCACCGGAGTCGAAGCGGGTGACGCCCTCGGCGGCATCGTCACCGCGCCCGTCGTGGAGGAGGGCTTCAAGGGGCTCTTCCTGCTGATCCTGGTGCTGGCGAAGCGGAGAGAGTTCGACGGGATCGTGGACGGCATCGTCTACGCGGGACTCGTCGGCGTCGGATTCGCCTTCACCGAGAACATCCTCTATCTCGGTACCGCGTTCTCCGAGGACGGCCTGCAGGGCGGCCTGGTGCTGTTCGGTCTCCGCTGCGTACTCTCGCCGTTCGCCCATCCGATGTTCACCGCCATGACGGGCCTCGCGGTCGGGGCGATGGCGCGGAGTACGAACCCGGCGAGGTTCCTCCTGCCCGTCCTCGGCTACCTCGCGGCGGTCTTCCTGCACGCGCTGTGGAACGGCTCGGCATTCCTCTTCAGCGGGGCGGGTTTCCTCGCGTTCTACGTGGTCGTCATGGTGCCGATCTTCATCGGCCTGGCCATCATCGTGATCTGGCAACGCAAGCGCGAAAGCCGGATCGTGGCGACACAGCTTCCAGGCTTCGTCGCGGCCGGGTGGGTCTGGCCCGACGAGGTACGCCTGCTGGCCAGCCTGTCCGGACGGCGTGGCTGGCGTAGGGCGGTCAAGGCGCGATGGGGTGGGGATGCGGCCAACGCGGTCCGCGACTACCAGACGGCGGTGACGGAGCTCGCATTCTTCGCCGACCGGATAGCCCGCGGTGCGGTCGGTCGAGACGGCGCGCAGTGGCACGGCGAACTCGTCACCGCCCTGCTCGCCGCACGGCACAACCTCTCCACCGGCCATCCGCAGGCGCTGGCCACCGCCAGCAGCAGCGTCAGGCCGATCCGCTCGTACGGCTGACGGCCGAACGGTCTACGTCATCCGCCGTACGCCCGGTGCAAGGCTTCCTTGACGGCGGGGATCGAGGCGGGGGTCATGGACAGCTCGTCCACGCCGAGCGCGACCAGGCGACCGGCAGCCGCCGGTTGGCCCGCCAACTCCCCGCACACCGCGACCTCGCATCCCGCCTGCCGGGCGTCGGCCACCAGCAGCTCGATCACCCGCCACACGGCCGGGTGGTCCTGCCGGTAGAGGTGACCGACCGCGGCGTTGGTCCGGTCCGCCGCCAGGAGGTACTGCGCAAGATCGTTGCTCCCCACACTCACGAAGTCGACCTCCGCGCACATCTCAGCCGCCGCGAGCGCGGCCGCCGGCACCTCGACCATGACACCCACCCGGGCAGGACGGGAGTACGCACGGCCTTCGGCAGCCAGCGCGTCGCCCGCGTCGTCGACCAGCTGCCGGAACGCCCGCGCCTCCTCCGGCACCGTCACCATCGGCGCCATCACCGAGAGCTCGCCGGTCCCTTCGTAGGCCGCGCGGAGAATGGCCCGCACCTGCGTACGCAGGATCTCCGGGTGGCGAAGGCCATGGCGGAGCCCGCGCTCGCCGAGCGGTCCGTGGCGGATCGGGTCGAGAGCGAGGGCGGGCAGGAGCTTGTCGCCGCCGACGTCGAGGGTGCGTACGACGACCGGTAGGTCACCCAGTGCCCGCAGGATCTCGGTGATCTCGGCCACCTGCGCGTCCTCGTCGGGCAACCTGGGCCTGTCGACATACATGAGTTCGGTCCGGAGCAGGCCCACGCCGTCGGCACCCTCCGCCACGGCGGCGCGTGCCTCGGCGGCGCTGGCGATGTTGGCGCTGACGCGTACCCGCCGGCCGGCGTACCAGATGGACGTACGCACCGACATCGCGCGCGCGTCGTCGCGTGCGTCGCTGCGTTGGCGGGCCTGTACGAGCGATGCCTCCCGCGCTGCCGGTGAGGGGTTGACGTGCACGCTCCCGGCCTGGGCGTCCAGGATCAGGGTGGTGCCGTCGGCGAGTTCGAGGATCGGTGGGCCGAGCCCGACCACCAGTGGAAGCTCGAGGCCACGGGCGATGATGCTGGCGTGGGCGGTTATGCCGCCCCCGGCGAGGGCGATTCCCGCGACACGGGCATCGGCCAGCGTCGTGACGTCGGACGGCAGCAGGTCGCCGGCGACCAGCACCGCGCCCGCGACGTCCTCCGGGGCGACGTGGGGCAGGTCGACGCCCAGTGCGGCGAGGACGGCGCGGCCGATGTCGTCGACGTCGGCCGCGCGCTCGGCGACGTACGACGCGCCGCCGGCCAGCAACTCCCCCGCCTCCTGGACGCTCTGCCACCAGGCGTGCTCCGCCGGCGTTCCGGCGTCGACCCGATCCAGTGCCGTGGCGCGCAGTGTGGGGTCGGCCAGCATCGCCCGGTGAGCGGCGGCGATGTCGGCAGCCGGTCCGCCGCCGACCGTGCGGGCACGGGTGGCGAGGTCGGCGTCGGCCCGGTCGAGTGCTGCGTAGAGACGGGCACGCACGCGGCGGGGGTCGGGCAGCCTGGTGTCGTCGGGCTCCGGAAGTACCGGTTCGCCGCGATGAAGGTGCCGCACCGGTCCGACGGCGGTTCCAGGCGATGCCGGGACCCCGCGAAGGACGCCGGCAACGGAGCTGCGGACCGCGGGCTCGCCGCGTCCCGCTCCTGGCGGGACCGGTGGTGCAGACGTCGCGTCGGCCTGCTGAGCGGCCGGCGTTGACGCGGCCTGCTGAGCGGCCAGAGGTGAGGCCGCCTCGAGTTCGCCGAAACCGTCGGCGATCATCTCGAGGATGGCGTCGATCGCGGCCTGCGCCCTCGGCCCGGTGGCGACGAGCCCGATCTCGTCACCGATCCGCAGACCCTGGGCGACGACGCCGAGGACGCTGCGGGCATCGACGCCGGGCTGGCCGATCCGTCCGACCGTGACCGTCGCCGACTCCGCATACCTGCTGGCGAGCCGTGCCAGGTCGGCCGCCGGCCGGGCGTGAAGGCCCGCGGGATTGCGCAGGACGGCGGTCGCCGTGACCTGAGCCGTCTCCTCGTACGGACCGGATGGCTCTTCCTCCCCGGGGGCCTGGATACCGGCTGCCTGCCTACCGGCCCCCTGCGTACCGGCCCCCTGCGTACCGGCGGCCGTTGCGGCCGCGACCACCTGGTCGAGCGTGCCACCGCCAGCGGCCGTCGTCGCGGCCGCGAGAGCACCTTCGACCAGGGGCGCGTCGACGACCCGCACCAGGTCCGCCTGCGATGGGTCGAGCGTGTCCCGCACCATGTCGGCAGTCATCTGGGCGCTGCCGAGGTCGTAGAGCACGACCACGCCGCTGACGCCGGCCGCGTCTGCCAGGACGTCGCTGACGGCCGCCTCCACCTTGGCGAAGCTCGTGCCGACCCCACCCTCGTCCGTACCGCCCGCGGCGCCGAGCGGGCCCTCGGGCGCCAGCGGCG
>NZ_JBEFTW010000012.1:0-184162 GCF_040196095.1 Actinopolymorpha sp. B17G11 | reverse complement strand
TACGTCGACCACTGGATCCTCGACGACACCGAAGTGCCCCGAGTGGAAGACCTCGACCAAGCCCTCCACACCGCCGACGTCACCCTCCTGCTCCAAGCCCACACCGCCTACGACCCCAAAACACTCCGAGCGGCCCGACTACTCTTCGACACCCGGGGCGTCAGCGACGGGACAGCCGAGGTGCTCTGACGATGCCCGGGCTGGGGGTGGGTTCCGCCGGGCGAAGGTCACCGACGGGCGGGGCGACACTGCGCGTGCTGGTGTGCACGGTGGTGCATCACCCGCAGGACGCGCGGATCCTCCACCGGCAGATCAGGGCCATGCTCGACGCCGGCTACTCGGTCACCTACGCCGCACCGTTCTCCGCGTGCAACACCGAGCCGTGGCCGGAGTTCACGGCCATCGACCTGCCGCGGGCGGTGGGTCGCGCCAGGGGCGAGGCACTACGAGCGGCGCGCCGGATGCTGCGTACGCATGGACATGAGGTCGACGTCGTCCTGCTTCACGATCCTGAGCTGTTGCTGGTACTGCCCGGGCTGGACATTCCCGGAGCCGTGGTCTGGGACGTGCACGAGGACACCAGCGCCGCCCTGATCGCGAAGCGCTGGCTGCCAGGACTGCTCCGACCGCTCGCGCGGATGGGCGTCCGGATGGTCGAGGACCGCGCCGAACGGAGCCTGCGGCTGATCCTCGCCGAGGAGGGCTACCGCAACCGCTTCCGCCAGATCCATCCCGTCGTCCCCAACACGACGTACGTACCGGAGAACGTCTCGACCGCCGGCGACGACCGGGTGGTGTACGTCGGCCACCTTGCCGCCGCCCGCGGGGTCGACGTCATGGTCGAGACGGCTCGCCACCTCGCCGGGAGCGGGCTCACCGTCGACGTCGTGGGGCATGCCGATGGCCATTCCCGCGGAGCCCTCCGGGCCGCGCAGGACAACGGCTGGCTCCGGTGGCACGGGTTCGTCCCCAACGACAAGGCGATGGCGTTCCTCGACGGTGCCATGTGCGGGCTCTCGCTGCTGCAGGACCTGCCCAACTACCGGCACTCGATGCCGACGAAGGTGCTCGAGTACATGGCCCACGGCGTACCCGTCGTGACCACCCCGCTGCCGGCGGCGGTGTCGCTGATGCAGGTGCACAAGTGCGGGGTCGTCGTCCCCTTCGACGACCCGGAGGCGACCGCTGCGGCGGTGTTGCGGCTGCACCGCGACGCCGCCCTGCGTACCTCCATGGGTCTGCGCGGCCACCAGGCCGCCCGGGTGGGATACCACTGGCCGGACACCGCGCGGGAGTTCCTCACCCGGATCGAGTCATGGGCCCAGGCAGCCCGCCCGCGTCCCTGCCTGACCCTCGGCACCACGCTCTGACCGAGCGGCGCGGCTGTGGGCGAGTGAGCGGCGAGGCGCCAGGGAAAGCGCCCGAAGATGCCACTTGCCTAGTCAGCCAGGCTTTCCTAACGCCGAGCTTGGGCCGGTGGCATCGGGCCAGGTGAGTGTCCTGGTCGGCCAGGCTGGAGGTACCGGGGCAAGGCGTTGATGCCTGTTTTCGGGCGACTGGCCTGGTCAGCCAGGCTTCCGCGACCCCGCCTACCCCGCCTACCCCGCCTACCCCGCCTACCCCGCCTACCCCGCCGACCGCAGCGGACGAGGTTCTAAGCCTCGGCGAGCACGTCCACGACCCGTTCGGCGGCGTGGCCGTCGCCGTAGGGGGTGCCTCTGTCCGACGCCGGCTTGTCCCGGTCCGCCAGCTCCTTGACCTTCGTGAGCCCCGGGTCGAGGACATTCCAGCCGCCGGCGAGCGTCTCGACCCATTCGGTCTCGGTCCGCAGCGTCGTGCACGGGGTCCCCAGGAGGTACGCCTCCTTCTGCAGGCCGCCGGAGTCGGTGACGACGCCGCGGGCGCCGAGCAGGGCACGCACCATGTCGGGATAAGCGAGTGGTGCCAGCGGGTGCAGCGCGCCCCGCCGCAGCACGAGGCCGTACGCCTGGCACCGTGCCTCCAGCCGGGGGTGGGCGAGGAGCGCCACCGGCACGTCGAGTCCCGCGAGGGCGTCGAGCACCGCGGCCAGCCGGACCGGGTCGTCGGTGTTCTCCGCCCGGTGGACCGTCGCGACGACGAAACCGACCGACGACTCCGCGACCGCCGCCGGCAGCTCGTCCGGCAGGGGCAGCTCAGCCACGCTCGCGCGTACCTTCAGGCACACGTCGGTCATCACGTCGCCGACGAGGAGCGACCGCTCGGCGAGTCCTTCGCGGGCCAGGTGACCCATCGCGAGCTCGGTCGGCGCCAGCAGCAGGTCGGCGGCGTGGTCGGTCAGGACACGGTTGTGCTCCTCGGGCATGGCGCGGTTGAACGAGCGCAGCCCCGCCTCGAGGTGCGCCACCCGTCGTTGCTGCTTGACCGCGGCGAGCGCGGCGGCGACGGTCGAGTTCGTGTCGCCGTAGACGAGCACCCAGTCGGCCGACACCTCTGTGAGCACCGGGTCGAGCGCGGCCAGCATCGCGCCGGTCTGCACGCCGTGCGTACCCGATCCGATCCCCAGATGGACGTCCGGCGCCGGGATGGCCAGATCGGCGAAGAACACCTCCGACATCCGCGCGTCGTAGTGCTGGCCGGTGTGGATGATCACGTGCTCGAGAGCGGTCCGGGCGAACGCCGCCGCCACGGGGGCCAGCTTCACGAACTGCGGACGTGCTCCGACCACGCTGATGACCTTCACGGTGATTCTCCTCGCGCTAGGGTGACTCTCCTCGCGCTGGCAGGGCGGATCCGTCCGTAGTTCGCAGCGCTTTCCGACCGGGACCGCCTCGCATCCGACCGCGCCCGACCCTTCGTTCGTCCGGATCCGGACGCTCGGCACGTTACTCTAGCGAGCGCTGGCGCATGTCCTGCCACAACGCCACGGAGGCCGGCTTCTCGTGAATGTCACCGATCCGTTGACGATCGCCGTCGTCGGGCTGGGCAAGATCGGCCTGCCCCTTGCGGTCCAGTACGCGGGCAAGGGCCACCGCGTCATCGGGGTCGACGTCAACCCGCGCGTGGTGGAGCTGGTCGGTTCCGGCACCGAGCCGTTCCCCGGCGAAGCCGATCTCGACGTACGCCTGAAGCAGGTCGTCGCCGACGGACGCCTGCGCGCGACCACCGACTACGCGGCGGCGATCCCCGACGCTTCGCATGTCGTGGTCGTCGTCCCCCTCTTCGTCGACGCCGAGGGCGTACCCGACTTCGGCTGGATGGACGCCGCGACCGGCGACATCGGGGCGCACCTCACCCGCGGCACCACGGTGATCTATGAGACGACGCTGCCGGTCGGCACGACGCGTACCCGCTGGAAGCCCGCGCTCGAGCAGCGCTCGGGGCTGACGTGTGGCACCGATTTCTGGGTCGCGTTCTCACCCGAGCGGGTGCTGACCGGCCGGGTGTTCGCCGACCTGCGGCGCTATCCCAAGCTGATCGGCGGGCTCGACCCGGTGGCGGCTGACCGGGCGCGGGCGCTCTACGCCGCGGTCCTCGACTTCGACGACCGGCCGGATCTTCCGCGGCCCAACGGTGTCTGGGACCTCGGGTCGGCCGAGGCTGCGGAGCTGGCGAAGCTCGCCGAGACCACCTACCGCGATGTCAACATCGGGTTGGCGAACCAGTTCGCGCGGTACGCAGGCGAGCACGGCATCGACATCCACGCGGTCATCGACGCCTCGAACTCCCAGCCGTACAGCCATATCCACCGGCCCGGCATCGCCGTCGGCGGGCACTGCATCCCGGTGTATCCACGGCTCTACCTCTGGAACGACCCGTCCGCCACCGTGGTGCGGGCCGCCCGCGACGCCAACTCCGAGATGCCCGCCTACGCCGTGGGGTTGCTGGCACAGTCCTACGGCGATCTCGCGGGTGCCCGCGTCGTGGTGCTGGGTGCGGCGTACCGCGGTGGAGTGAAGGAGACGGCGTTCTCCGGTGTCTTCCCGACCGTCCACGCACTGCGGGCGGCGGGGGCCGACGTCGTGGTGCACGATCCGTTGTACGCCGACGACGAGTTGACCGGGCTCGGGTTCACGGCGTACCACCTGGGCGAGCCGGTCGACGCCGCCATCGTGCAGGCCGACCACGCCGACTACCGCGGTCTCGGCCCGGCGGACCTGCCTGGCATTCGCGCACTCGTCGACGGCCGGGCGCTCACCGATGCGACACGGTGGCGCGAGGCCGGGGTGCTGCACCGCACCATCGGCGTCGCATAGCCACGGCCAGGTGCGGGGACACACGCGTTGCCGTGGCCCTGCAGCCGAGAGTCAGCTCAGCCGTTGGCGAGCGCCTGGAGCCGGTCGTACGCACCGTTGAAGTAGTTCTGGTCCAGCGGGCTGCTGGTGTACTGCCAGATCGTCCGCGTACCCCATCCGGCGGGCAGTGTGCCGGGCGTGCTGGCGTACCGCGCGATCCACAACGGGTTCGTCGAGCCGAAGGACGCGTTGTTGCCCGTGCACTGCGTCCACCAGTCCGTCGTCGTGTAGATCACCGCGTCGCGACCGGTCCGCGCCTTGTACTGGTTGGTGAAGCTGCGGATCCAGCTCACCATCGCGCTCTGGGAGAGCCCGTAACACGTGGCGCCGTAAGGGTTGTACTCGATGTCGAGCGCACCAGGAAGGGTCTTGCCGTCACCTGACCAGCCGCCGCCGTGGTCGACGAAGTAGTTGGCCTGGGTGGCGCCGCTCGTGGTGTCCGGCCGCGCGAAGTGGTAAGCGCCGCGGATCATCCCGATGTTGTAGGACCCGTTGTACTGCTGGGCGAAGTACGGATTGGTGTAGTAGGTGCCCTCGGTCGCCTTGGCGTAGGCGAACTTCTTGCCCTGCCCCCACCAGTACGCCCAGTCGACGTTGCCCTGGTGGCTCGCGACGTCGATGCCGGGGGTCTGCGTGGCGGCGGCCCGGATCGCGCGGGACGGCGCGGCCACCGGCTTGTCCTGGTGGGCGCTCCATCCCATGTAGGCCCCACCCAACCGGTCGACGCCGGCCGCGCGTGCGGATGTCGTGGGTGTCGTGGATGTGGCGGGTGCCGTGGATGCGGTGGCTGTCGTGGGCGCGGCGCGGGCGGTGGATGCGAGGACGACCCGCGGGCCCGAGGTGGTCAGTAGCCCGTCGGAGTAGGGCGCCATCGCGGCCAGCGAGGGCGAGGAGAGGCTCAGGGTGACAGCGGTCGTGGCGACGGCGAGGGCGGCGAGACGCTGGCGCGTCCGATGGCGAGGTGCCGTGTCGCGAGGTGCGGTGTCGCGAGGTTCGGTGTCGCGAGGTGCCGTGTCGCGAGGTTCGGTGTCGCGAGGTGCGGCCATGAAGTCTCCTTCGGTGGCAGGCGTACCGAGTGGCACCGCACCGGACGTTAACGGCCCGCGTCACCGGCGCCGGTACGGATGCTAAGGAGAGATCATCGAGCCAGACAGTCAGCTGGCAGCAAGTTTCCACCTGCCTGCTGGCCCGTCTTCCGATGGCCCGTCTGCCGATGGCCTGCCTGCCGATGGCCTGCCTGCCCGATGGCCTGCCTGCCCGTGTGCAAGGTCCGGCGGCCCCAGCGCACCACGCACGCGCGTGAGGCCGCCGGAACCCCTCACCTGCGGGCGAGCTCCTTCAGTTCCGCCCACGAACCCTTGAAGTAGTTCTTGTCGAGCGGGGTGTCGGTGTACTGCCAGATCGTGTGGCGTTCCCAGCCACCCGGGGCCTTGCCCGGACGAGGGTTGTAGCTCGCGAGCCACAGCGGATGGTCGCTGAACGCCTGGGAGTCACCGGTGCAGTCGCGCCACCAGTTGCCGTTGGTGTAGATGATCGCCTTGCGTCCGGTGAGTTTCTCGTACGTCGTGAGGAAGTCGTCGGTCCAGGCGACGATTTCCTCGGGCGAGAGGTTGTAGCACGTCGGCCGTCCGACGGCTTCACCGAATTCGATGTCGAGAACGCCTGGCAGTGTTCGACCATCTGCCTTTCCGCCGCCCCCGTTCGCGACGAAGAATTTCGCCTGTGCGGCGCCACTCGGGCCGTCAGGAAGCGCGAAGTGATAGGCGGTACGCAGCATTCCGACCCGGCCTGCGCCTTCCCACTGTTCGTCGAAGGTGTCGCTGATGAAGTGCGTGCCCTCGGTGGCCTTGATGGAGGAGAAGCGCATGCCCTGGCGCCACCAGTAGTCCCAGTCCATATTGGGTTGAAAGCTCGAGATGTCGATCCCACGGACCCGGATCCAGCCGTTCATGTTCACCTGGTGGCCGTTGCGCTCGGCCGCGAGGGCGCTCTCGTCGCCGCGTCCGGCCCTCCGTCCGTTCGTGCCCCGGTCGGTTCGGTCGCCGCGGCCGGCGCGGGACCCTTCCTGCTGGGTCAGGGCTTTCTGGTCGACCTCGGCCTGGCCGGTGACCGTGCCGCCATCGCGTTCGCCTGCGTCGCTCCCGCCTGCGTCGCCCCGGTGTCCGTCGTGGGAGTCACTGGTCCCGTCGTCTGGCTGGGAGATGTCGGCGCCGTCCTGCTCGCGCACGCCGGCGCCGGCCGCGGCGTCCGGATCGCCGCCATCCCCGCTGGCGGACACGCCGCTCTCGGAGTCCGAGCCGACCCCCTCTTCGCCTGCCTGGCTGTCTCCGGTGACGGTGATCCCACCCTGGTCCGCGGCATGATCAACGCCGCTCCGGTCGACGCTGAAGGTCGGGATGGCGAGCCCGGCGGTGAGTGCCGCGGCACCGACATAGACGGCGACGGACTTCCAGGACGGCCGTTTGCGAAAAAGACGGTCAGGCCTCGGGATTTCGACGGCAAACAGCCTCACAAGCTCTCCTCCGGGTCGGGACATCAGGCGTGAACGGCTCGCCGAAATCCCGACTGTCAGGCACACAGGCGTGTGAGGACAGCCAGATCGGTCGACGCGAGTGGATCAGCGATGCGTGAGCAGCGTGAAGGTGCGTGTCGCGGGGCTGTGATTCCGGGAGCCGCTGTTCTGTTCGGGTACCTGGTCTCCGGGTACCTGGTTGTGGTGCCGGTTGCGGCCCCCGCGGCCGACCTGCGCATTCTGCGCGAGCGCTTGCGGGCTTTCCAACCCGGGAGTCCACAATGCGGGAAATTGCCGGTACGCCTGCGACTTATCCACACCCACGCAACGCAATGTCCGGCTCGGGAGTGATGTACTTGGATCGTCAGTCTGCCCGGATATGGGCGGCAGGCGGTACGTGGTCTGGATCGCAGGCGGTCTGACGTCCCTGGACCTGGCCTGGTCCTGCGTTCCTGGGCTCACCCGGCGGGTCGGAGTCGTACCGTCGGTCGTCCGCACGCGGGCGACGGGCGATCCGACCCGCCGGCCGCGTCACACATGACCCGGCGCGGTGGATGGGGTTCGGTGAAATGGGGGACAGCGATGCCCGGACGCGCAGCGCATGACGGAGGAGTCAGCCGGCCAAGGCCGGGGCGAGGTGGCGCCGCCGCCACTCACAGCGCGCTGGTGTCGGGACCCCGCCCACGACGTAACCCCGCCGATGACGGCTCGTTCGTTCCAGTGAGGACGAGATGTACACGGGGTGAGCGGTGAGACTTCAGCCAGGACGCACTCTCAAGCGCGGCATCGATGTCGTCCTCGCCCTCGTCGGCCTCCTCGCCCTCGCTCCGGTCATGGCGGCCGTCGCACTCCTGATCCGGTGGCGCCTCGGCGGGCCGGTCCTCTTCCGCCAGCGCCGCACGGGCATGGGCGGCCGGCAGTTCCGCGTCCTGAAGTTCCGTACGATGACCGACCGCCGGGACGCCCGCGGGGAACTCCTGCCCGACCACCGCCGCCTGACCAGGCTCGGGCGGCTCCTGCGCCGGCTGAGCCTCGACGAGATTCCGCAGCTCATCAACGTTCTGCGCGGGGACATGAGCGTTGTCGGCCCGCGGCCGCTGTTGCCGAAGTACGACACGTGGTACACCGCCACCGAGCGCCGCCGGTTCGACGTCCGGCCGGGCATCACCGGACTGGCGCAGATCGCCGGTCGCAACACGGTGGGATGGGGCACCCGGCTCAGCCTCGACGTGGAGTACGTCGACCGCTGGTCGCTCTGGCTCGACGCGGTGATCATCGTGCGGACGATCCGGGTCGTCTTCGCGCGAGAGGGTGCCGTCGCCGACCAGCGGGCGCTCATGTCCGACCTGGACGAGGAACGCGCCGAAGCGCTGACCGACGAACTCCTCCTCGACGCCGAGGGTCGCAAGCTCCTCCGCGCCTGCTGACCAGGCAAGGTCCTCGACCACGAGGGACCTCCTTCAATACCGCGTGGCTCCGTCAGCCGGGGGGCGCGGCCGCTGACCTGGTGAGCGGCCGGGCGGGCACCCCGACCACGGTCGTCCCGGCCGTGACGGAACGGGTCACCACCGCACCAGCGCCGACGTAGGCACCCGATCCGACCTCGAGACCCTGGAGTACGCACGCGTTCGAGCCAATCGTGACGCCTTTGCCGAGTCGGACGGCACCGGCGACGTTCGCTCCAGGGAAGACCGTCGCGAAGTCCTCGAGGGCGGCGTCGTGGCCGACTGACGCGGTGTAGTTGACCTGCGTGTGGCGGCCGAGAACGCAGGACGACGAGACGTGGGCGAGGGCCAGGATCACCGACCCGGCACCGACCGTCGTCTCCGGACCGATGACCGCGCGCGGATGTACGACGGTGCGTGGCGTGAACCCTCGGGCGGCGAACTCGGCGGAAAGTCGCATTCGTACGGCCGGATCCGCGATGGCCACGACGAAGCCAGCGCCCGTATCGTCCGCCGGGTCGGAATCCGGATCTGCGTCGTCCGGATGGATCACCGGGAGCCCACGGATTCGCTCACCGGCGCGGGAATGATCACAGAACACCACGGGGGCAGCGTGACCACGGTCGTACCCGCGTCCCTCGTGATCGCGCTCGGCGCCACGGTCGGCATGATCACGCGCCGCGAGCACCGCGTCGTAGGTTTCGCGACCGAATCCCCCCGCACCGACGATGTACAGCGTCATGACCGGCCAGCCTAGTGACCGGCTCAGCTGGGGTATCCGCTCCCGCGTCCGTGATGCGGAGAGGCACCGGACCGCCGCTGGAGGGCCCAGGTAGCATCGCAGGGCGTCCGTCCCGTCCCGATGCCACGGCTGGTGGAGTTCATGTCCGTCGATTACCGATTGTCACACCTGCAGGCGCTCGAGGCCGAGTCGATCCACATCCTCCGTGAGGTCGCGGCCGAGTTCGAGCGACCAGCGTTGTTCTTCTCCGGTGGCAAGGACTCCTGTGTCATGCTCCGGCTCGCCGAGAAGGCGTTCTGGCCGGCGCGGATTCCATTCCCGCTTTTGCACATCGACACCGGGCACAACTTCCCCGAGGTGCTGGATTTCCGCGACCGGCGCGTCGAGGAGTTGGGCGTGCGACTGATCGTGGGGTCGGTCCAGAAGGCGATCGACGAGGGGCGGATCTGGGAGCGCCCGGGCGAGACCCGAAACCGGCTGCAGACCCCGGTGATCCTCGAGATGGTCGAGGAGCACCGGTTCGACGCGCTGCTTGGTGGCGGTCGCCGTGACGAGGAGAAGGCGCGAGCGAAGGAGCGGGTCTTTTCGTTCCGCGACGAGTTCGGTCAGTGGGACCCCAAGAACCAACGGCCCGAGCTGTGGAACCTCTACAACGGCCGGCTCCACACCGGCGAGTCGATCCGCGCGTTCCCCCTGTCCAACTGGACCGAGCTCGATATCTGGCAGTACACCGCCGACGAGGGCATGGAGATCCCGTCGATCTACTACGCGCACCGGCGGAAGGTGTTCCTGCGCGACGGCATGTTGCTCGCCGAGTCGGAGTTCGTACCTCGCCGGGAGGGCGAGGAGCTGACCGAGCAGACGGTGCGTTACCGCACTGTCGGCGACATCTCCTGCACGGGCGCGGTGGTGTCCACGGCAAGCACGATCGAGGAGATCATCGCCGAGGTCGCCACCAGCCGGGTCACCGAACGTGGAGCGACCCGGGCCGACGACAAGTTCTCCGAGGCCGCGATGGAAGACCGTAAGCGGGAGGGTTACTTCTGATGGATCTGCTGCGGTTTGCCACGGCCGGCAGCGTCGACGACGGCAAGAGCACGCTGATCGGCCGGCTGCTGTACGACTCGAAGGCGATCTTCGAAGACCAGCTCGAAGCGGTCGAACGTACGAGCCGCGACAAGGGCTTCGAGTACACCAACCTCGCGCTCCTCACCGACGGTCTGCGGGCCGAGCGGGAGCAGGGCATCACGATCGACGTGGCCTACCGCTACTTCGCGACGCCGCGGCGGAAGTTCATCATCGCCGACACGCCGGGCCACATCCAGTACACCCGCAACATGGTCACCGGTGCGTCCAACGCCGATCTCGCCCTGGTGCTGGTCGACGCCCGCAACGGCCTGGTCGAGCAGACCCGGCGGCATGCGTTCCTGGTGTCGTTGCTGCGGGTGCCGCACCTGGTGCTGTGTGTCAACAAGATGGACCTGGTGGGCTACGACAAGGCGGTGTTCGACCGGATCCACGAGGACTTCGTCGGCTTCGCCACCAAGCTGAACATCCCGGACCTCGAGGTCATCCCGATCTCCGCGCTGGAAGGCGACAACGTAGTCGACCGGTCACCCAGCATGCCGTGGTACGACGGTCCGTCGTTGCTGCACCATCTCGAGAACGTCCACGTCGCGAGCGACCGCAACCTGGTCGACGTCCGCATGCCGGTGCAGTACGTCATCCGGCCACACTCCAACGACTACCACGACTACCGCGGTTACGCCGGTCAGATCGTCGGCGGTGTGCTCAAGCCGGGTGACGAGGTGATGGCGCTGCCGTCGGGGCTGACGTCCCGAGTGACCCACATCGACACCGCGGACGGACCGATCGACGAGGCGTACCCTCCGATGTCGGTGACCGTGCAGCTTGCCGACAACCTCGACATCTCGCGGGGCGACATGATCTGCCGGCCGCACAACGCACCGCACGCCGCCCAGAACGTCGACGCGATGGTGAGCTGGATGGTCGACAAGCCCCTGCAGCCAGGTCAGCGGATCCTCGTCAAGCACACCACGCGCACGGCCAAGGCGATCGTGAAGGGCCTGCACTACCGGCTCGACGTCAACACCCTGCACCGCGACGAGACGGCCGGCCAGCTCGGGCTCAACGAGATCGGCCGGATCGATCTTCGCGTGGCGCAGCCGCTGTTCGTCGACGAGTACCGCCGCAACCGGTGGACCGGCGGGTTCATCCTGATCGACGAGGCCACCAACGTCACCGTAGGCGCCGGAATGATCGTCAGCGCCACCTGACGATCCCGGCGCTGAGCGCGCTCGTCTGATGGTTCACTGAAACGGCAAGCACAGGACCGCCCTCACCACTTCCGGTGATCATGATCGTGGTCATGAAGCCGCAGAGGTCAGATGGCCCCGTTTCCCTTCACGGACCCGTTTGCCTTCATGATCACCGGGCCCATGTCGCCGACCCATTCGGTTCATGATCACGGTCATGATCACGGTCATGATCACGGGGAGGATCACGGGGAGGGGGAGGTGGCGACCTTCTCGCGTGCCGCCGCGAAGGCGGTGGCGGCGCGGTCAAGGTCGTCGCGGCTGTGGGCCGCCGACATCTGCGTACGAATGCGCGCCGTGCCGTGCGGCACCACCGGGTAGGAGAACGCGGTCACGTAGATTCCGAGCTCGAGCAGCGCAGCGGCCATCCGCCCCGCCAGGACGGCGTCGCCGAACATGACCGGGATGATCGGATGCTCGCCCGGGAGCACGTCGAAGCCCAGCTCGACCATCCGCGCGCGGAAGTACGCAGTGTTGTCGCGCAGGCGCTCGCGCAGCTCGTCAGAGGAGTCGAGGAGGTCGAGCGCCCGGATCGACGCGGCCGCGATCGACGGCGCGAGCGAGTTGGAGAACAGGTACGGACGCGACCGCTGCCGCAGCACCTCCACGATCTCGGCGCGGGCGGAGGTGTAGCCGCCACTCGCCCCGCCCAGTGCCTTGCCGAGGGTGCCGGTGAGGATGTCGATCCGGTCGACGACGCCGTGCAGCTCCGGCGTACCCCGGCCGTGCGCGCCCACGAACCCCACCGCGTGCGAGTCGTCGACCATGACGAGCGCGTCATGTCGCTCGGCGAGGTCGCAGATGTCGGCGAGCGGTGCGAGGTAGCCGTCCATCGAGAAGACCCCGTCGGTGGCGATCAGCCGGAACCGCGCATCGGCCGCGGCCTTCAGTTGGACCTCGAGGTCGGCCATGTCGGCGTTCTTGTAGCGAAAGCGCCGCGCCTTGCACAGGCGTACGCCGTCGATGATGCTCGCGTGGTTGAGCGCGTCGGAGATGATCGCGTCCTCAGGCCCCAGCAGGGTCTCGAAGAGGCCGGTGTTGGCGTCGAAGCACGAGCTGTAGAGGATCGTGTCCTCGGTGCCGAGGAAGTCCGAGATCCGGCGTTCGAGGCGTTTGTGCAGCTCCTGCGTACCGCAGATGAACCGCACCGACGCCATCCCGAAGCCCCACTCGTCGAGCCCGGCCTTCGCGGCCGCGATGAGCTCTGGATGGTCGGCGAGGCCGAGGTAGTTGTTGGCGCAGAGGTTCAGCACCTCGCGGCCGCCGGCAACGCCCACCGTCGCGCTCTGTGGAGTGGTGAGAGGGCGCTCGGCTTTGTAGAGACCCGCGGTACGGATCTCGTCGAGGGTGTCGCGGAGGTGGTCGCGGATCTTGCCGTACACGTCGTTCCCTTCGACCTGTGCCGGACGAGGGTGGTGTGTGCCCTCGTGGGATGGGGGACGCCCAGAGGCGAATCCCGATGGGATGAGGTTGCCCCTGTTACGAACCTATGGGATGAGGGGCGCCCTGATGCGAACCCGGTCGGGTCAAGGGGGTGCGCTCATGGGAACCCGGTCGGGTCAAGGGGGTGCGCTCATGCGAACCCGGTCGGGTTGAGGGGCACCCTCAGGCAGCATGCTCGGGCGGATTCTGGTCCCAGTCCAGGAGTACCTTGCCGCACTGGCCTTCCCGCACGGTGGCGAACGCCGCTTCGTAGTCGGCGGCCGGGAACCGGTGCGTGATCACCGGCGTGATGTCGAGGCCCTCCGAGACGAGCACCGACATCGCGTACCACGTCTCCATCATCTGCCGGCCGTAGATTCCCTTGATCGTCAGCATCGACAACACCACCCGACTCCAGTCGATGCTGATCCGGTCCGACTCCGCCGGGATCCCGAGCATCGCGATCCGACCGCCGTGTGCCATCGCGTCGACCATGGCGGGCAGCGCGGTCGGGTGGCCGGACATCTCGAGGCCGATGTCGAAACCTTCCTTCATGCCGAGCTCGTGCTGCGCCTCGGCCAAGGTCGTACGCCCGACGTTGAGGGCGCGGGTGACACCGACCCGGCCGGCGAGCTCCAGCCGGTAGTCGTTGACGTCGGTGATGACGACGAACCGCGCTCCGGCGTGGCGTACGACGGCCGCCGCCATGATCCCGATCGGTCCGGCGCCGGTGATCAGCACGTCCTCGCTCAGCACCGGAAACGTGAGCGCCGTGTGGACCGCGTTCCCGAACGGATCGAAGATCGTCGCCGCGTCGAGGTTGATGTCGGCCGGGTGCCGCCACACGTTGGTCGCCGGCAGCGTGAGGTAGTCGGCGAACGCACCGGACCGGGACAGTCCGACTCCCTGCGTGTGCGCGCACAGGTGCCTGCGCCCGGCCATGCAGTTGCGGCAGCGCCCGCACACCAGGTGGCCCTCGCCGCTCACGACGTCGCCGACCTCGAGCTCGGTGACGCCGGCGCCCAGCTCGACGATCCTGCCGACGAACTCGTGGCCGATGACGAGCGGGACGGGTACGTGGGCGCGGGCCCAGTCGTCCCACGAGACGATGTGCAGGTCGGTGCCGCAGATCCCGGTCTGCAGGATCCGGATGAGGACCTCACCGGCTGCCGGCGCCGGGTCAGGGATCTCCTCCAGCCACAGCCCGGGCTCGGCCTTCGCCTTCACCAACGCACGCATCGCCGACGTCTCCCACCGGGTCCGGCGTCCGGACCCCTCGCTCCTGCCGCGCCCGCCGCCGTGTCCGGTCGCTGGCCTACGGATGGCGGCCGGTGAGGCCGATCAGCTGGTCCTGCCGGTCGTTCCCCGCGACCTTGACCGGGGGCGCGAAGATGCTTGTGCCCTGCCACTGGGGCACGACCTGCTCGGCGTACTCCCATACGTACTCAACCACGTCCGGGTCGAGCCGGTCCGGCAGACCGGCTGCCTGGGCGAGATCCCAGGCGTGGACGGTGAGGTCCATGAGCATCTGGTTCGCGTACTCCGCGACGGGCGCGTCGCCCATCGAGAGGTGCACTGACAGGTCGTCGGAAGCCCCTGCCCACGCCGCGAGCGAGTCGTCGATCGCGGCCGCCCAGCGCGTGGCTGGCTCGTCGCCGATCACGTCCCCGTCGTATCGGTCGCCGACGTCGCTGATGGTCTCGCCGCGGAGCAGGTGCGGTGCCCACAGGTGTTCGGCGACCACGTGGTTGACCAGGTCGTGGACCGACCATTCGGTGCAGGGGGTGCGTGCCTTCCACAGATCAGCGGGTACGCCGTGCACCCGATCGCCGAAGAGCCTGGCGGCCCGCGGCATGAGGGTCCGCGCGGTCGGTCTCGTCGCCATCGTTGTCGCCTCCCGCAGGTGATCGGGCGTCAGAACGTGGTGAGTGTCGCCTCGCTGGTACGTAGCGAGGGGGAGTACGGGCTGCTAGAGTTCGAACATGTATTCGAATAAGACTCACGAACCGAGTCTCGCCCCGCTGACTGAGATCGATCCGATCGCCCTGGGCCAGGCCGGGCTCCAGGCACTCGCCCTGGCCGGCACGGCGATCCTCGCACGCTACGCCCGCTCCCAGGACCGTGCCGACGAAATGGCCGATTTGGAGGGTACCCTCCCGCACCCTGACCGGAGCATTCTCATGAGCGCGCTGGGGGCGTTCGCCGAACCGCAGGCGGCCGCGAGCTCTGGTGAGGAGGACGTTCGCCGGCAGGCCGATGCCGTCGCGGCGATGTGCCTGCGGGCCCGAACCACCCTCACCCGCCAGGACCGGCTCGTGCCCGGGGCCAGGCAGCGATGACCTTCGCCGGGTTCACGTCCGGCGGAAGGCTGCGGGTCAGGCGTTCGGTCTGGCGGTGGTCAGGCGTCGCTGGCCGGCCGGTCGAGGCCTGACCAGCCAGCCGGATCGACCCCGCCCGGCACCGGCGCCTCAGGGTCGTACGGCTCCCGCGTGAAGGTGAACGTCGCGAGGTCGAGATGACTGACCCGGCAGTCTCCCGGGCCGCCGCGAGTGCTGCCGCCTCGCTCCGCGCCCTCCCGTACGACCCGTAGTGTCTCGCCGGCGTAGTAGCCGTCGAGTCCGATCCAGGTGCCGTCGCCGTTCGAGCGGAACCGCACCCGCTCGCCGCCGGACATCCGGGTGAGCTCGAGAAGCTCTCTGCCGCGCGCCCGCAGGACGAAAGCCGCGGGACCCCAGTACCACTGCCCGACGATCTCCAGGACGGAATCGTCCAGCGCGTCCACCGGCGCCCACTCCGCCGGCAGCCGCGGTTCGGCGTCGAGGACGATCCCGACGAGATCCGTGGCAACCCCGCCCACGCCGCTCGTCGTGTTCGCCAACGTGATGGCGCCGACCTGCTCGTCGACGTCGATGAGCAGGTCGGCAAGAAAGCCCGGCATGGAGCCCTGATGGCCCACCATGGTCCGGCCGTTCTGGCGCAGGACCCGCAGGCCGAGGCCGTAACCGTTCGTCCATTCCGGTGCCCGCTCGAGGATCACGGGGTCGCGGAGCTCGGCGAGGGTGGCCGGGCTCAGCACGCCGCCCGTGTCGCCGCCGATGAAGGCCGCCCATCTGGCCAGATCACCAATGGTCGACCAGAGCTGTCCGGCCGGGGCCATGGCGCCGGCGTCGTGGGCGGGCTCGGGCAGGACCAGATCCGCCCAGGGATGGACCGCGTATCCCTCGGCATGTGGTGCCTCCGGGAGATATGTCGTACGACGTAACTCCAGTGGTTCGAGGATCTCGCCGCGGAGGGCATCCCACCAGGACCGTCCCCGGTGCCGCGCGACGACCTCGCCGAGGATGGCGAAGCCCAGGTTGGAGTAGTGGTACCTCCGGCTGCCCGGATGCTTCACCGTGTGCGCGTCGAACGTCGACGACAGCGCTGGCCAGTCGTCGCCGGGCGTCCGCTCCCACCAGGGGCCGTCGCGCTCGGCCTGGGCACCGGACGTGTGCGACAGCAACTGGGCGATCGTCCGGTCGCCGAGCGGCGTGCCCGTGATGTGGCGTTCGAGCGGATCGGCGAAGTCCAGGCGTCCCTCGTCCCGGAGGCGGGCGACGAGCACGGCAGTGAACGTCTTGGTGATCGACCCGATCCGGGACTGGGTGTCGCTGCTGGGCACGGTGTCGTCCACGCGGCCACGGGAGCCGGTCCAGACGAGCGCCCCATCGCGGACCACACCGGCCATCAGCGCCGGCGCGCGGGCCTCGGCCTGCTCCCTGGCGATCCGGTGCAGCAGGCTCCGAGCCGTGCTCGGAAAGAGGTCGGACATGGCGTCACCGTACCGGCGGACCTTTCGGCCCTTCTGGTGCGCTGGTCTGGTGTATGTGCACGCCCCGGGATCGCCAAGATGAATGACCACGTTGAGCATGCCTGCGGTAAGCGGAGCACGCATGTACGCCTGGTTGGGGTTCCACAGACATGCTCAACGTGGTCATTTGCCGGAATCGGCGGGTGGGCTTACGACACCGGCGCCTGGATTGCCGCGAGTGCGGGAGTGCGGGAGTGCGGGGCAAAGCGGATGACTCAGACCTCACCCGGCGTTTCGCCGACCGCGACGTGGGCCCCGGCCAAGGCGTCTGGTTAGACTCGACAACGTGCCGGTGAGTGGCGATGGATCGCATTCCCACAGTGGCGTTTCCAGCCCCCAACATCCCTCGGGGGATCCGGGGGTCCCCCGGGCAAACCCGGAGCTTGCCGGGGCCCGCCCCCGCCTCCTCGATCCCGACGACCACCGACCCAAGGACGCCTGCGGCGTCTTCGGGGTGTGGGCCGAGGGGGAGGAGGTCGCGAAGCTTACCTATTTCGGTCTCTACGCCTTGCAGCACCGCGGCCAGGAATCGGCCGGGATCGCGGTGAGCAACGGCCGCCAGGTGCTCGTCTACAAGGACATGGGCCTGGTTTCCCAGGTCTTCGACGAGGCCATCCTCGAGTCCCTCACCGGCCACATCGCGGTCGGTCACTGTCGCTACTCCACCACCGGGTCCAGCGTCTGGGAGAACGCCCAGCCGACGTTCCGGTCCACCGCGGCCGGCGGCCTCGCGCTGGCGCACAACGGCAATCTCACCAACTCGGGCGACCTGGTGGAGCTCGCCGCCAAGCGCGCGGCCGAGACCAGCTTGTTGGCGGCGCCGATCGGTGACGAGCGGTCCACGACCGACACGGGGCTGATCACCAACCTGCTGGCCAGCTACGCGGACCGGCCGCTGCTCGACGCGGCGGCCGAGGTGTTCCCCGCTCTGCGTGGTGCGTACTGCCTGGTCTTCATGAACGAGTCCACCCTGTACGCCGCTCGCGACCCGCAGGGCATCCACCCGCTGGTCATCGGAGCACTCGACACCGGCTGGGTGGTCGCCAGTGAGAACTCCGCACTCGACATCGTGGGTGCGTCGTTCGTCCGGGAGGTCGAGCCCGGTGAGGTGGTGGCGATCGACGGCACCGGCATCCGGTCGAAGAAGTTCGCCGCGGCCGAGCCGAAGGGCTGCCTGTTCGAGTACGTCTACCTCGCCCGCCCTGACGCCAGGATCGCCGGTCGCTCGGTCCAGGAGAGCCGGGTCGAGGTCGGCCGCCACCTGGCGCGGGACTACCCGGTCGACGCCGACCTGGTGATCCCGGTGCCGGAGTCCGCGACGCCCGCGGCGATCGGCTACGCCGAGGAGAGCGGCATCCCCTACGGCCACGGCCTGGTCAAGAACAGCTACGTCGGGCGGACGTTCATCCAGCCCAGCCAGACCATCCGCCAGCTCGGCATCCGGCTGAAGTACAACCCGCTCCGCGAGGTCATCGAGGGCAAGCGCCTCGTGATGGTCGACGACTCGATCGTGCGCGGCAACACCCAGAGCGCGCTGGTACGCATGCTCCGCGATGCCGGTGCCCGCGAGGTCCACGTCCGCATCTCGAGTCCGCCGGTGAAATGGCCGTGCTTCTACGGCATCGACTTCGCGTCGGCGACCGAGCTCATCGCCGCCGACATGGCCGTCGACGAGATCTGCCGGGCGATCGGGGCCGACTCGCTCGGCTTCATCGATCTCGACGCGCTGGTCGCGGCGAGCGGGCAGCCGGCCAACCAGCTGTGCCGGGCCTGCTTCGACGGGGTCTACCCGGTCGCCATCCCCGACGGCGCGCGCCTCGGCAAGCACCAGCTCGAGGTCGCGGTCAGCGGCCGGTGAACCTGTTGGCTGAGGGTGTGGGTGAGGTGAACCTGTTGGTCGAGGGTGCGCCTGATCCGAACCGGCCTTGGGTGAGGGGACCCCTGACGTGAACCTACCGGCCGAGGGTGCCCCTCATCCGAACCCGCGTGGGAGAGAGAGGACGTCGCCATGAGTGGATCCGGTGCCCCAGCAGGCACAGACCGTGGCCTCTCGTACGCCGACGCGGGCGTCGACATCGAGGCGGCCGACCGAGCGGTCGACCTCATGCGGGACTGGATCGAGAAGACCCGCCGTCCCGAGGTGGTGGGTGGCATCGGCGGCTTCGCCGGGCTGTTTGACGCGTCCGCCCTGCGCGACTACCGCCACCCGCTGCTCGCGACATCCACCGACGGGGTGGGTACGAAGGTCGCGATCGCCCAAGCCCTCGACAAGCACGACACGATCGGCTTCGACCTGGTGGGCATGGTGGTCGACGACCTCGTGGTCTGTGGCGCGGAGCCGCTCTTCCTCACCGACTACATCGCGTGTGGCTCGGTTGTGCCCGAACGCATCGCGACGATCGTCAAGGGCATCGCCGAGGCGTGCGTCGTCGCCGGTTGCGCGCTGGTGGGCGGCGAGGTCGCGGAGCACCCTGGCCTGTTGGAGCCCGCGGAGTACGACGTGGCCGGCGCCTCGACCGGCGTCGTCGAGGCCGATGCGGTGCTCGGCCCGGACCGGGTCCGAGCCGGTGACGTGGTGATCGCGATGGCGTCGTCGGGCCTGCACGCCAACGGCTACTCACTCGTACGCAAGGTCCTCGCGGTCGCCGGCCGGCGGCTCGACGGTCACGTCGACGAGCTCGGTCGGACGCTCGGCGAGGAGCTGCTCGAGCCGACCAAGGTCTACGCGAAGGACTGTCTCGCCCTCGCTGAGGCGTACGACGTCCATGCGATGGCCCACATCACCGGTGGCGGGTTGGCCGCGAACGCGGCCCGGGTACTCCCGAACAACCTGGACCTGGTGCTCGACCGGTCGAGCTGGTCGCCGCCCCGGATCTGCACCCTGCTCGGTGAGTGGGGTGGCGTGGCGTCAGACGAACTCGAGCGCACCTTCAACATGGGTGTGGGCATGCTCGCCCTGGTGGAATCCGCCGACGTCGATGCCGCGGTCGACCTGCTCGTTGACCGCGGCATCCACGCCTGGGTTGCCGGAAGAGTGCTCGCAGGTGAGGGCTCCGCGCGTCTGGAGGGAAGCTACGGGCGGAGGTGACCGCGTTCGACCGCGTCAGCGGCGACGTGCGATGCGATCGTCCTCGTCGGCCCCGTCGTCAAGCTCGCCGTCGGGGTCATCCTGCTCGGCGTGAACGTTGCCGTTCTTGCCGTCCTCACGACTCGACAGTTCTCGTTGCAGCGCTTCGAGGTCGGTGTCGTGGGTGCGGTACTTCAGCTCCCGGGCGACCTTCGTCTGCTTGGCCTTGGCACGGCCGCGCCCCATGGGTCGACCCCCTCGCACAACATAAACCGGGGCAACACGGCACAGTGTGAAACACCGGCGTGCACCCTCGGGCTCACGGTCTCATCTGTTCGTAGGTCAACCGTACCGGCAGCCGCCGTAATCCCGCACGCCGGGTCCGACCCGCACCTCGACGCCGACAGTCGTTATCCACAGGTTTTCCACAATCATTCGAGCGGGAATCCGGGGTGACGAGACTCGAGTGTCCGACTTCGTACCGGATCGCGTGACATTGGGTGAACTGTCAACTCTCCCGTGTAGCCAACTTCGAAACTATCCGACCGAGTCCAGGATCGGGCAAGCCGGTCCAGACACCGAAATCGGCTCGAAGGCAGTCCGCTGGCTGGGATACAAAGGTCTCCGCACACATGGTCATCGGAGACCTTTCGTACGCCGGCTGGAGGCGCGGACTCAGCCCGTGCTCCCTCACACGAACGGCAGGGCACCCAATCGCATGACCCAGCGGACAGTGCTGCTCACCGGGGGCTCCGGTCACGTCGCCAGGCTCCTGATACCCGGACTCCGGGCGTACTCCCTCCGGCTCGTCGACCTGGTCAAGCCGGGCGACGTCCAGCCAGGCGGTTCCGGGGGAGACGGCGCCGTAGCAATGGGCGGAGGTGTCGGCAGCGCGGCGGCGGACCCCGACGGTGGTGCGGCCACGGGCGACGTCAGCCGTGGGGTGGGGGACGGTGACGTCGATGGTGCGGAGGCGTTGCCCCCGGAGGTGCGGGGCGGGGACCTGGCCGACCGCTCGTTCGCGGCCGAGGTCGTCGAAGGTGTCGACACGGTGCTGCACCTCGCGGCCAACCCGCACCCCAACGCCACCTGGGACTCGCTCCGTTCCCCGAACGTCGAAGCGCTGGTCAGCGTCCTCGAGGCCGCACAGCGGGCCGACGTACGAAGGGTGATCCTCGCGAGTTCCGTGCACGCGATGGGCGGTTACGTGCAACAGGAGCGGCACCCGGTCAAGGAGGAGTGGCCGCCATGGCCGTGCTGTGCGTACGGCGCGACCAAGGCGTTCGCGGAAGCACTGGGCCGCGCTTGCAGCTACCGGACCGGGCTGTCGGTCATCTGCCTTCGATTCGGGGGCGTCCAGCGGCGCCCGGGTTCGGTGGGTGCGATGGCCTTCTGGCTCGGGACGCCGGACCTGCGGCAGCTGGTCGGCCGCGCGATCGAGGCTGACGACATCCGCTTCGGGGTCTACCACGGCGTGTCGGCCAACACCCGCCGGGAGTGGGACACCTCCGGTGCCGTCGCCGACCTCGGGTACGCACCGACCTGTGACTCCGAGGAGTTCCTCGGTGAGATCGACCCCAACCCTGTCCGTGCGTTCTGCTCGCGCAGTCCACAGCCCTGAACCCGAGCCTTGTCTGGAAGTCGAGTCCTGCCCGGAACCTGAGCCCTTGAACCCGAGCTTTGCCGTGACCGTTCGGCTGCCCCTGACCGTTCGGCTGCCCTGACCCTGCGGCCGACCCGAGTCAACCAACCCCCTCGCCGCCTGGAGGAAACATGAGCGAACAAGGAAAGATCCGCGTCCTCGTCTGGTCGGAGCACACCGCTCCCAAGGAGATGTATCCGTACGACATCAACGGCGCGGTCGCCGACGGCCTGCGGCAGGAGCCGAACGCGTTCGACGTGCGTACTGCCGAACTTGTCGACCCCGGCCAGGGCGTGCCAGAGGAAGCTCTCGCCGAGACCGACGTCCTCGCGTGGTGGGGTCACATGCTCCACAACGCCGTCCGCAACGAGACCGTCGACCGGATCGAGCGGCACGTGAAGGAGCGCGGCATGGGCTTCCTCGCGCTGCACTCCTCGCATATGGCGAAGCCATTCACCCGGCTGATCGGTGATGACGGCCGGATCGGTGGCGTCAAGCACGAGGCGGGTCCCGAGGAGATCAAGGTGTTGGCACCTGACCACCCGGTGGCCGAGGGGATCAGCGACTTCTCGATCGACCCGGAGGAGATGTACGACGAGGAGTTCGGCTGCGGCAAGCCGGACACGGTGGTGTTCCACTCGACGTTCCCGGGCGGGCACGAGTTCCGGTCCGGTTGTGCGTACACGGTCGGCGCGGGTCGGGTCTTCTACTTCCGGCCCGGGCACGAGGAGAACCCCACCTACTACCGGGATGACGTACGCAAGATCATCCGCAACGCCGCGAAGTGGGTCGCCGGCCGGTCATAGGGCGAGACGCGGCAGCTGGCACGCCGGCGGTGCTGTAAATGACCACGCTGCCCATGCCTGTGGACCTTCGCAAGGCGTCGATGCCTTGCCCACGGTTCGGCAGCATGGGCAGCGTGGTCATTTGTCTCAGCGTCACTCGTGCGGTGTCCCGCCGGCCGGATGGCCGAGCCAGAGCGTACGTCGGGCGCTCGCTCCGGCGATCCGGCGTTCGGCCATCCGGTCGGCGGCGGCGGCGGGAGGTACGCCCTCGTCGGCCGCGAGCTCCAGGACCCGGCGCATCGTGTCGTAGATCCGGGCCGCCCGCGCTTTGGCGCGCTCGAAGCTGAAGCCGTCGAGTTCGTCGGCGACCTGGATGATTCCGCCGGCGTTGACGAGGTAGTCGGGGGCGTAGAGGATGCCCCGATCCTGGAGCAGCTTGTCGATACCGGGATGGGCGAGCTGGTTGTTGGCGCCACCGCAGATGATCCCCGCGCGCAGGGACGCCAGCGCCGACTCGTCGAGCGCACCGCCCATCGCGCACGGCGCGTAGACGTCGAGGTCGGCGGCCGCGAGTGCGCCCACGTCGTCGACGACCACCACGTCGGGATGGTCGCGCAGGACCTGCTCGATCGCCTGCGCCGAGACGTCGGTGACGACGACCTCCGCGCCCTCGTCGCGCAGATGTCCGACCAGTCGTCGCCCGACCTTGCCCACCCCGGCCACGCCGACCCGCCGCCCAGAGAGGGAGGGTGTGCCCCACCGGTGGGACGCGCAGGCGCGCATTCCCTGGAAGACTCCGTACGCCGTGAGGATCGACGAGTCGCCCGCGCCGCCCTGTTCCACCGACCGGCCGGTCACGTGGGAACACTCGCGGGCGATCACGTCCATGTCCGGGGAGTACGTACCGACGTCGCATGCGGTGATGTAGCGGCCGTCGAGGGACTGGATGAACCGGCCGTACGCACGGAGCAGGCGTTCGGACTTGTCCCGCACGGGATCGCCGATGATCACCGCCTTGCCGCCGCCGAGGTCGAGTCCGGCGAGCGCGGCTTTGTACGCCATCGCGGTCGAGAGGCTGAGGACGTCGGCGAGCGCGGACTCCTCGTCCGGATACGGGTGGAAACGGGTACCGCCGAGTGCGGGACCGAGCGCGGTGGAGTAGATGGCGATGATCGCCTTCAGGCCTGACGGACCGTCGGCACAGTAGACAACCTGCTCGTGCCCGGAATGTCGGGCAAAGAACTCGGCCACGGTGGTGACTCCTCGTCCGGGCGGCCCACATGGGTGGTGCGGGCGTCCGACACCACCATAGAGCGAGAACGGCTCCACTCCGATCTCTCCGGACAGGTGCCGCGAACCAACGGAGAGGTGCACGATGGGAGCATGCGGACCTCGGTCCTGACCCCGTACTGCTGCTACCTACGCGTCTACGAGCCAGTCGCCGCCTTTCCGGAGCGGGTGCGCTCGTCGTGGGTGGCGGCCGGTGGTGGTGTCCCCGACCGGGCGCAGCCCGGTGCGCTGGTGGTCGCGGAGCAGCGGGAGGCGCTGGCGGCCCTGCTGCCAGTGCTTCCGCCTGGCGCGTTCGCGGGCGAGCACGAGCAGCGGGCGTACGCGATGGAGGTCGACGGAGCCGTCCTGTTCTGTCCGGATGAGCCGGCCTTGCGGATCCGTGAGGCGTTGAGCGACCTGATGACGGCCTTGCCCGACCATGTGCTGAAGGCCCTGCTTCCGGCCGGTGGCCTGGAACGGGTCGATTTCGGCGCGTTGAGGGATTGCCCTCCGGACGCCGTGCCTCACATCCTTACCGCCAGATGGCACGTTCCGCTGGTGTGGTTCGTCATCTTTGGTGATGAGGAACGCAGTGTCGGGATGGATCCGGTGCGCGAACTCCGCTACCGCACGCCGATGGTGGAGGCGCGACGCCGGGTGGGCCGCGCTCATCGGCTACTCAGCCAGTCCCGGCCGGACTGGAAGCTCGATCCGCTGGCCGCGCTCGGCCGCTGGATCGAGGCGTTCCACCCGCACTCCTGGGTGGAGCTTGATTACGGAGGGCTTGTCCACCTGATGGACGCCGACACGCTGACCAGCGACAAGTCGGCCGCGGATGTCACTACTGCACTCAGGGCAGTAGCACAGGGTAACGATGAGGAGGCACTAACGGCCTACCACCGACTACGGAAGCGATGGTGGGCGCTGCGCGTGAAGGAGCGCGCATCGTGAAACACCGGGCCATGTTCGGGAAATTCTGGAAAATCTGGGCGGAACGCTCCGATTCGGGTTACGGTGAGTCACGTGAGGGAAGGGGAGGATTGACACCGATACGTCACGTGGGGGATGAAGAACGCGGCGTGACCGTAATGGGGTGGATGTCCGTTATTTCCTTTTCTGCAATAAGTGATTTCGAAGCACCAATGGAGGGTGCGGGACGGACTTAACCGTCCGGTTCTCGTGGAGGAGGCCGCTCATGACGACACGTACGCCGGAGACAGAGTCTCTGCTCACGCCGGCAGAGGTCGCGGCCATGTTCCGGGTCGACCCCAAAACGGTCACCCGGTGGGCCAAGGCCGGCAAGCTCAGTTCTATCCGCACGCTGGGGGGACACCGGCGCTACCGCGAGTCCGAGGTGCGCGCCCTTTTGGCAGGCGTGCTCCCCGAACAGCGTGGGGGTGCCGAGGGCCGCTGACAAAGCGGTTTCTCAGCGACGTCGGATAGACAGGACAATCGAACATGGCGGTCCCAACCCACCGGGGTTGGGGCCGCCATATTCATTCTCTGCTGCGATCGGCAGCGCTGATCGGGCCGGTCAACAGCGCTCGCGCGATCGCGTACTCGGTCCACCGGGACCGGCTGGACGCGAAGGCATTTCGCCGTCGCCCCCGCCGGGGGCGCGAGGGTATGAGGGTGTTGCGCCGCCCACGGCGGGACCGAGGCGGGCGCGCGGAGCAGGCGCCGCGCATCCCCGGCCGGCTCCTGTCCGCCGGGGCGATGCCCGGGGGCGGTCGCTTCACCTTTACCGACGCGAGTCTGGACGTCCGCTGCCTGCGAGGGGGTGGCGTCTTTGTGGCGTGGGACGGAGCCACACCGCTTCCGTCGTACGCGCTCGTCGGGGGTGAGACCGGGCAGGACGCCAGCCAGGACGCCGGGGACAAAGCGGGGCGCAAGGCGGGTCGGGAGCCGGAGTGGGACGAGCGGGCCCGGCTGGCCTCGGCCGGAGACTGCTGGACCGTCCTGGCGGGAGACCTGACGGTCACGGTCGGCCCAGGCGGGCGGCTGACCTTCACCAGCGCTGACCGTGAGACGTCGTTCCGGCGAGACGAGCCGCCGTGGTGGGAAGGCGAGGCGTGGACCCATCGGAGCGTCCTCAGCCCGGACGCGATGGTTCTCGGGCTGGGTGGCCGCGCGGCCGGACTCGACCGGCGACCCGGCCGTTACCGGCTGTGGAACAGCGATCCGGGTGGTACGTACGTCCGTGGCGACGATCCGTTGTCCATGTGCCTGCCAGTCTCACTCGTTGTCACCGATGCGGGCTCTCATCTCGCGTTCTATGACAACAGTTCGGCCGGAAGCGTCACGGTGGGTGACGAGATTGCGATGCAGCTGTCGGGCGGACCTCTTCGCTACTACGTGTTACCGGGACCGCCGGAGCGGGCCCTCGACGGTTACACGGCACTGACCGGCCGGCCAGCCCTGCCGCCGCGATGGGCGCTCGGTTTCCACCAGTCGCGGTGGGCCTACGGCAGCGAGGCTGCGATGCGGGAGATGGTGGCCGAGTACCGGCGCAGGGACCTGCCACTGTCCGGCGTCTGGCTCGACATCGACCACCTCGACCGCCGGCGAGTGTTCACCGTCGACGAGGAGCGCTATCCCGACATCGGCGGGTTCGCCGCCGACCTCGCCAAGGACGACATCCACCTGGTCGCGATCGTCGACCCGGCGATACCGCGACGGCGGTCCATGCCGCTCTACCGCGACGGGCTGGCGGCCGATGCGTACTGCCGCGACCTCCGCGGGCGGGTGGCTCACGGCGTCGTGTGGCCGGGCACGACGGTCTACCCCGACTTCACTGCCGCGCGGGCGCGCGCCTGGTGGGGCGACCAGCACGCGAAGTACGTACGCCTCGGCATCGACGGGTTCTGGAACGACATGAACGAACCGTCGGCGTTCGCGGCCTGGGGCGATCCCAGTCTGCCGGCGTCGACGCGGGCCGACCTCGACGGCCGCGGCGGCGATCACCGCGAGGCGCACAACCTCTACGGCCTGACGATGAACCGCGCCACCTTCGAAGGCGTCCGTCGGCTGCGGCCGGACCGGCGGCCGTTCCTGTTGACGCGGGCCGGCTGGGCGGGAGTGCAGCGGTACGCAGGGACCTGGACCGGTGACATCGCCTCGCGGTGGGACAACCTCGCGGTCACGCTGTCGTTCACCGTGGGGCTCGGCGCGTGTGGCGTGCCGTACTCCGGCCCCGACATCGGCGGGTTCGACGGCCATCCGCCGGCGGAGCTGTTCGTGCGGTGGTTCGAGCTGGCCGCGTACCTTCCGTTCTTCCGTTCCCACTGTGCGAAGTCCACGCCGCCGCGGGAGCCGTGGGCGTACGGACCCGAGGTCCTGGAGCAGGTTCGCGGCGTCCTGGAGGAGCGGTACGCCCTGCTGCCGTACTGGTACACCCTTGCCTGGGAAGCCCACCGCACCGGCCTGCCGTACGTCCGCCCGCTCGCCTGGGAGGACACCACAGATCACGCGCTCCGGAAAGTCGACGACGCGTTCCTGCTCGGCGGCGCGCTGCTCGTGGCGCCGGTGCTCGTCGAGGGCGCGCGGGAGCGGGTGGTCCGGTTGCCGGCGGGCCGGTGGTACGAACGGCGGACTGGTGCGGCCCACGACGGCCCCGGCGACGTCGTGGTGGACGCACCGCTCGGCCGGCCGCCGGTCTTCGTCCGCGCGGGTGCCGTGCTGCCGACCGAGGAGCGTCGGCCGGAGGACGGCACGACCGCGATCGTCCTCGAGGCCTATCCGCCCGGGCCGGCACAGTCCCGGGCCGGCGGTGGGCGGTTGGTGAGTGACAGTGGCGACGGCTACGCCGAGCCGGTCGACGAGCGGTTCACGATCGTGATGGGTCCAGACGGCCGGTGGCTGGTCGAGTACTCCGGTCCGGCGTCCGCCCTCCCGTACGCCGTCCGGTGGCGGGGCTGACCACCGGCAGCGACACTCTTGACAGTGCGTGATGCCGCGGTATTTCGTTGCCGAATCGGTACGGCTGCTCGCTACGGATCCTGATCATGGCGTCCTAGGGTGACCGGTTAGGCGCGCCTGGGGAGGTGTGGGGCGACTGTGCGTAAGGGCTCACGGTTTCGCGCTCTCGCCGACCTTCGCACATCCGCCCAGACGAATCCGGCCGCGCGGGTCGGCGTGGTGGCCGCGGTGGTCGCTCTCCTCGCCCTCGGCGCTCTGGGTCTCGACGGCCGGGAGCGGATCACGCTCGACGATCGGCAGCTGTCGACCCGCGGGCTGGTCATGCTCTTCGCGGCCGTCCTGGTCGCGGGACTGGTCCTCATCGTCGTCGCGCTCGCCACCCAAAGCGGCGGTCCGCCACGAGGGGTGGAGCCGAAGCGGACCAGCCTGGTCGCCCGCGTCGTCCAGCTCCTCGTCCTGGTCGGGCTCCTCTATCTCCTGCTCCGCCATGCCGACGAGCTGAAGGACCTGTTCAACCAGCGCGGCGAACCGGACGCCGGCGGCCGCCCACCAGGGGCACCCGGTGGCGAGGGCGCCGCGGACCCGGGCGCGGACGGGGCTGGTCGGCCGCCGTCCTGGTCGTGGCCGGTGGTGGCGATGGCCGGCCTGCTGCTGGCCGCGGTCGTCGGCACGCTCACGTGGGTCGCCCGCCTGTCAGGCCTCGAGTCCACGCAGGTCGGCGACGGCGATCCCACCGCGGACGAGGTGCAGCACATGGTCGCGGCCGGACTCGCCGCGCTAGCCGACGTGGACGAGCCTCGGGCCGCGGTGATCGGTGCCTACGCGGCCATGGAGGAGGCGCTCGCCCACCAGGGCGTCGCCCGTGGCGCGACCGACACACCGTCGGACCTGCTGGCGCGGACCATCCGGGCCGGGCTGCTCACCTCGACCGGTGAGGCCGCCGCCCGCGAACTCGCCGGGCTCTTCGAACGTGCCCGCTTCTCCCGACGTGCGTTGCCCGCCGACGCGAGGCTGGCGGCGGTCGCCGCGCTCAACCGGCTTCAGGCAGAGCTCCGCGCCCAGGCGGACCGGCGGGCCCAGGCGGAGCTCCGTGCCCGGGCCGAGCGGCATGCGCGGGACGACGCGGCGGCACATGAGGACCGGGCGCGGTCGTGAGGAGGCTCCGGTTCGTCCTCGTCCTCGCGTTGCTCGTACTGGTCGTAACCATGCGGTTCCGCGGGATGCTGATCGGGTTGACGGTGCTTGCCGTCAACGAGTTGCTCTGCCAACTCCTCCAGCTCGAAGGACCAGGGAGAAGTCGGCGTTCGACGCCACGGTGGGCGCGGTGGCGCCGCCTGGGGCGATGGCTGTGGTCGCGCCTCATTCGCGACGACGCGGGACCGCACGACAGGTCCCGCGCCCTGGAGTGGCAACGCCGCCTTCGGTTCCTGCGGGGGATGCTGCTTCCGCTGGAGTGGCTGCGCCGGTGGCGGCAGCCGTCCACGCGGGCGGGCCTTCCGACGTACGACCGGATTCTGGGTGAGATCGCGTGGTCCCGGTACTCGCGGCGCGACTTCGATGTCGGGTTGCGGAAGCGGCTGGTCGAGGCGGCGAGCGTTCGCCTGGAGGCAGGGCACGGCATCGATCCGGCCGACCCCCGGACCGAGGACGCCTGTCGTGACCTGCTCGGTGCGACCACCTGGTCACTGCTGGCGCCGGGCCGGCCGGCATCGGACGCCCGCAGCGAGCCGGGTGTCGACCTGCCGACCCTGGAGCGCATGGTGTCCTCGATCGAGCGTCTGCGCTCCGGCCAGGTAGCAGGCGCCGGGTCGAGCGGCACCGGATCGAGTAGCACTGGATCGAGCGGCACCGGATCGAGTAGCACTGCATCGAGTAGCACTGGATCGAGCACCACCGGATCGAAGGAAGGGACGCCATGACCGTCACCGCCTCGACGCTGGCGCCCGCGCAGACCCGGGAGCGGGCGAGCGCCGTCCTGGACGAGATGGAACGCGTGATCGTCGGCAAGCGCGGCCCTCTCGAGCTCGTCCTGCTCGGCATCCTCGCCGGCGGCCACGTCCTGCTCGAAGACCTTCCCGGGCTGGGCAAGACGGTGCTCGCCCGGTCGTACGCCCAGGTGCTGGGGCTCAGCTTCGCCCGCGTGCAGTTCACTCCGGACCTGCTGCCGCAGGACGTCACCGGCGCGTCGATCTACAACCAGAAGACGGCGGAGTTCGTGTTCCGTGAGGGTCCGGTCTTCACCCAGCTGCTGCTCGCCGACGAGATCAACCGGACGCCGCCGAAGACGCAGGCCGCACTGCTCGAGGCGATGGAGGAACGCCAGGTCTCCGCCGATGGCGTCACCCGCCCGCTACCACTGCCGTTCGTGGTGCTCGCGACCGAGAACCCGATCGAGTACGAAGGGACGTACCCGTTGCCTGAGGCGCAGCTGGACCGGTTCGTTCTGCGTACCCGGTTGGGCTACCTGTCCGCCGACCTCGAGGCCGACATGGTGCGCCGCCGGCTCGAGCGGGGTGCCGCCCGACCGTCGCTGGCGCAGGTCGTGGACACGGCCGAACTGCTCGCGATGATCTCCTCGCTCGAACGCGTCGAGGTGCACGACGATGTCCTGGCGTACGTCGTCTCCATCGTCCAGGCGACGCGGTCGCATCCCAAGGCGCAGGTGGGTGCGAGCCCTCGCGGCACGCTGGCGGTCACGCAGTTGGCGCGGGGTGCTGCGATGCTCGCCGGTCGCGACTACGTGACACCGGCGGATGTGAAGCGGGTCGCCGCGGCCGCGCTCGGGCATCGGCTTGTGCTGCGTCCGGAGCTGTGGGTACGCCGGGTGACCGGAGAGGACGTCGTGGCAGATGTCCTGGCCGAGGTACCGACTCCGCCGACGCGGATCGTCCGGGATTGATGACGACCTACGGCGTGCCAGCGTCGGCGCAGGCGTCCGCGGCCATGACAGTCGGCGGGGTCGAGGCGTCGCCGCGCTGGCAGGTGAGCCGGCTCGTGTGGCGCCTCGCGGCGGCCGGGATCCTCGCCGTGCTGGGCGGACTCGTGGCCGGGCGGCCGGAACCGATCGTGGTCGCGGTCCCCTGCCTCGTCGCTGTGGTCGTCGCACTGCGGCAACCACGGCCCGAGCGGGTGGTGGTGACCGCCACGGTGTCCGAGCTACGGGCGTTCGAGGACGACCCGGTCGAGGTCGAGGTCCAGGTGAGAGCGCCTTTCGTCCTGGGAGAGATCGCGCTCGACCTGGCCCTGCCGAGGGTGCCGGAGCGCTCGGCGCCGGCCGTCGAGACCGGCGGTGGAGCGGGTCCGGGTGGAACCGCCAGCGTGGACGGCGGGGATTCCGACAGGGCCGCATCGGGCGTGGACCGTCAGTCCAGTCGTACGTCCGAACAACGGCGGACCCGGCGCGGCTCCACGTACTTCGGGATCGAGGGTGAACGCGGCCGCCACCGGTTCGGCGTCGCGCAGGTCACCGAGACGTGGACCGTCCGCGCGCATCGCTGGGGCCGGTGGCGGCTCGGGCCGCTGCACCTGCGGCTGCGGACGTCCGGCTGGGGTTATGTCGGCAGGGTCGCGCTCACCCTCACCGAGCTGACGGTGTTCCCGCCGCCGGGGCGGGCCCGCGACATCGCCGTGCCGCCGATGCTGCTCGCCCGGGTCGGCAGTCACGTCGCGCGGCGGGCAGGTTCGGGGGTGGAGTTCGCCGGGATTCGTTCGTTCGCGCCGGGTGATGCCGTACGCCGGATCAACTGGGCGGCGAGCACCCGCCGAGGGGAGCCGGGTGAGCTGTTCGTCAACGAGTTCGCGGCGGAGCGGGCGGCCGACATCGTGGCGGTCGTCGACACGACAGTCGACGTGGGTACGCCTGGGCGGTCCAGTCTCGACATCGGGGTGCGCGGCGCGGCCGCCGTGGTGCAGGCGTACCTCCGCTATGCCGACCGGGTGGGTCTCGTGGCGCTCGGCGGAACGCTGCGGTGGCTGTCCCCTGACGTCGGCATCCGGCAGTACTACCGGATCGTCGAGACCCTCCTGTCCTCCCGGCTGGACAACAGCTTCCTCGAACCCGAGCTCGCTCACCTTCCGCCGCAGGCGTTGCCGCCCGGTGCGCTGGCGTTCGTGTTCACACCGCTGCTCGACCCGCGTGCCGTCGAGGCGATCCGCGACCTGCGCGAACGCGGCCATCCGGTCGTGCTGATCGACGTCCTGACGGGGGAGCCGCCGGTGGGTCCCGTCGAGCGGGTCGGCCGGCACCGGGTGAGAGAACAACGGCTGGCGCAGCGGATCTGGCGGCTCGAACGCGAGGCGCTCGTCCACCGGCTGCAGGCCATCGGCGTCACGGTCCTGGAGTGGGACGAGGAGTCCGGCGTGCCGCTCGATCGGGTCCGGCTCGAACCCATGCTGCGAGGTGGCCGCTGATGTCCGAGTCGTCAGCTGGGTCGGCCTCTGGATCGGCAGTAGCCGCGATGACGGCTGGGTCGACCGCTGCCGGCGGGGATCCGGCCGGGCGGCGGGTGGGCGGGGGAGTTGTCCGGCTGGCCGGCGTTGCCTGCGGCCTCGCCATGGTCGGGGTCCTGGTGGCCGCGCTTCCGTCAGGTCTCGACCGGTGGATCGGTGGTGGCGCCGCCCTGGCCGTCGCGCTGTCCGGGCTCGGCGGCGGGTTCGGTGCGTACGTTCCCTGGGGTCTTGTCGTGGTGACGATCGGCGTAACCACGGCGGCGGACGCTGTCCAGTTGCCGGTCCTCAGCGCCACGGCGATCGGGCTGCTGGCCGTCGCGTACCTCGTCCTGCTGGAAGGCGCGGACGCCCTCGACGGAGCCTCAGCGCCTCTGGACGTCGCGATGCTGGCGGGCTGGGTGCGGAGTCTGACGCCGGTGCTCGGTCCCGCACTCGCCGGCGCGCTGGTGGTGATGGGCGTGGTCCTCCTGCCCCACCCGCCCGCCGCCTGGCTTGTCGTCGCCGCCCCACTCGCGCTCATGGTCGGTGTGGCCCTCGCCCTGCGGCGCCCGTCTCGTTGACCAGACGCCTGACCCCGTTGGACGTTCCCCTCGATGGTGCAAGCATGGGGAAGGGCATATCCGAGTCGGCTACGGGAGTGTCGCGAATCTGGCTCCATGCGTCATTTGCGCGGGCTGACAACGCAAGGCAGAGAACGCGAAGGCGTGCGGCATGGCGCGGACATGGCGAGGCCGGCGGATCCCCTCCTCGATAGAGGTGGGCCTTGCGAATCTTGCCGTCGCTGCCGTCTGTTACGGCTCCGGGCAGTTGGGGCTCCTGGCGGGGGAGATCGGCGAGAACGTCAGCCCGCTGTGGCCCCCCACGGGAGTGGCCCTGGTCGCCCTGCTCCTTTATGGCATCCGAGTCCTGCCGGGGATCGCGGCGGCCGCGTTCCTCACCGACCTGCCACTCGTGCCGCTCGGCGGCGTGGTGATGGACACCGGCGCCGCGGCCGCCACCGCGCTCGCCGGCTATCTCCTGTTGCGCCGGGTCGGGTTCCGGCTGCAGATCGACCGGCTGCGTGACGCTCTCGCCCTGGTGTTCCTTGCGGCCTTCGGCTCGACGCTGATCAGTTCCCTCGTGGGCTGCGGCGTCCGTGTCTATGTGGGGCAACTGGAACCCAGGGAGTTCCTGCAGGTCTGGTCGGTGTGGTGGACCGGCGATGCCATGGGGATCCTGCTCGTCACGCCGTTCCTGTTGGCTGTCCGTCAGTACTGGCGACTCCGGCACATCCAGTGGTACCGGTACGCAGAGCTCGGCCTGCTGTTGGTGGCGTCGTTCGGCGTCGCGTGGGTGGGGACCCACGTCATGGACGCCATCTTTCTCACGTTCCCGATCATCGGCTGGGCTGCGCTGCGCTTTCAGCTCGTCGGCGTTGCGCCCTGTGCGTTGATCGTGTCGGTGACGACGGCTGACGCGGCCGTGGGCGCCGTCGGCGCCTTCGCCGGCGAGGACGTGCTGATGCGCATGGTGTCCCTCCAGATGTTCAACATGACCCTCGTGCTCGGGTCGCTGCTCTTCGCCGCGATCATCAGCCAACGCGACCGTGCCCGGGACGAGATCGAACGCACGTGCAGCCGGTTGGGCGAGGTCATCCATCACCTCGAGGTATCGGAGGAGGAGCACCCGGTGCGGGTCAAGCCCACGGGTGAGGAACGCCAACGTCCCAGCGATACCAGCTGAGGGGTGTCAGCGCGGCCGCGGCGGCTCGGGTGGTGACGGCGGCGCGGGTTTCGGCGGGTTTGCCCTCCGCCGCATCGCCCATGGAGGAGGGGACGGACGACTCCCGTTCCGGCCGTACGTCCCACGGAGGCTTGGAACTGTGACCGACTCCTCTGTGCCTGACCGGCCGCCCCAGCCTGGACCAGGCGCGCGTGGAGACCGACAACCGGGCGCATCGCAGGATGTCCAGGCTCCGTCGGACATGCCCGGTATCGGCGTACCGGCGCCACGGGCACCGCGGGAGGAGTCGTCGCCTGGCGAGTCTGCGGGGCGTACGCCTGTCCGGGAGGAGTCGCCGGGTTTCGGGCAACCTCCGCAGGCGCCGGGCGAGGTGTTGGACTCCGGTACGCCACCGCCTCAGCCATGGCGGACGACCCGGGCCAAGCTTGCGGCAGGGGTGGCCGCCATCGCACTCTGCGCGTCAGCGATCGGCGGCATCGTCGGCGGAATTCTCGGCGCCAACAGCGCCACGCCGAATCCCCTCACTGCCGCCGGCGGCCGTTCGGTAGAGCAGGACCCGAGCGGATCACTACTTCCGCAGGTCGCCCAGGCGGCGTCGCGAAGCGTGGTCGAGATCGTCGTGACGTCCGGCCTCGGCAAGGAGACCGGGTCGGGCATCGTCGTGTCACCGGACGGGCGGATTCTCACCAACTATCACGTCGTCGCCACCGCCTACGGTGGCGACATCACGGTCAGGCTGGCCGGTGCGGACGGTGCGGAGACCACGTCCGCGCGGGTGCTCGGTACCGAACCGGCGAAGGATCTGGCGGTGATCCAGGCCGATCGAGTGGGCGGGCTCACGCCGGCGAAGCTGGGTGACTCGTCGGCGGTCGAGGTCGGCAGCCCGGTCGTGGCCATCGGTTCGCCGCAGGGACTGCGGGGCACCGTCACGTCCGGCATCGTCAGCGCCGTCGACCGGGAGTTGCGGGTGGACGACCGGCCTGGCCTGGGCCCTGGGACGAAATCCGTGACGTACAAAGCGATCCAGACCGACGCCACCCTGCACCCGGGCAACTCCGGTGGACCACTCGTCACCCTGGACGGGCAGGTCATCGGCATCAACTCCGCCATCTACGCGGCCGCGGCGAAAGCTGACGGCTCGGGCCTCGGCTTCGCCATTCCCATCAACCAGGCCAGGGGAATCATCGGCAAGTACGGCGCCGCGGACGGCGTGAACTGACCGGCGACCGGCGGCGTGACCTTGTGGTCGGGCGACCGGCAGCCTGAGCCGGTTGGAGTTCGCCGAGGTGACGTACGGAGCGATCCGGGGTCGGTCGGCCGGCTCAGCCGGCCTGTGGGCGGCGGGTCCGGCCAGCCTCGGCTTCAAGCTGCCACGGCATGTCCAGGTGCGGCGGCGGGCGGTCCATGGGCTGACCGGCCAGGTGGTGCGAACCGGCCGGGGGGCGCGCCCCGGGTGGGGGCGGGCCGGGTGGGTAGTGCGGCAGGTCGTGGTGGTCGAGCCGGGGAACCTCGCCGAGCTTGTCCACCTGCTCGGTCAGGGCGTCCAGCACCGAACGCAACTGGACCTGCGCGACATGGGCGAAGGTGCGTACGTACTCGACCTCCGGGATCGGGAGTTGGCTGCCCTGCGGCCCGTCCGGGTGGGAAGGCTGGGAAGCCATCCCGTTCCTTGCCGCGGCCTCCGCCGCCTCGGCGGCCTGCTGCGCCTGCTGCAGGATCTCCCGCTGCTGCGCACGGGCGCTGACCATCAGGTCCCGGGCGTGCTGCACCGCCTCGGCGACCAGCCGGTCCGCGACCTGCTGTGCCTGGCTGAACAGTGCGACGGCGTGGGCGTTGATCTCGGGTCGATCGCCGCCACCGGAGTCCACCGGCGGGTTGTTGCGGAGGCGGTCGATCTCGGCGCGGAGGGCGGCGCGATCGTTGTCCGCGGCCTGGATCTCGTCGGCCACGCTGGCGAGAAACTCGCGGACTTCCTCTTGGTCCCAGCCACGTCTGCGCTGGTTGAACGTCGCGTAGCGCACTGCGCGAGGGGACTTGCGGATGGCGGTGGGCATCGGCGTGATCTCTGTCATGAGTGGTCACCTGACCTGGCGGCTTCGAGCGGGGGATGGATGCCGTCACCGCCGGCGCTGGCGAACTTCTCGAATCGGATGTCGTCGCGGGGCATGCCGGCCGCCGTCAACTCGGACAGAGTGGACGTGACCATGTGCGGTGAACCGCAGACCAGGGCGGTACGCCCCTGCCACTGCATGCTCCGCGCCGCGACCGAGCCGACCAGTCCGCGGGCGCCGGGGAAGGAGGAGTCGTCAGACACGACCGAGGTGTAGGCGAACCAGGGTCGGGACGTCAGCTTGGCGAGCAGCTGGCTCTCGTACAGGTTCCATGGCACCCGGGCACCGTGGAAGAGATGGATGTTCGGAGCGCGACCTTCCGCCTGCCACTCGCGGTCGATCTGTTCGAGAACCGCCCGAAGGGGCGCGAGCCCGGTACCACCCGCGATCATGATCAGGTCGCGCTGGTCGCCCGGTGAGCGGACGAGGTCATCACCGACGGCCGCACCGAGCCGGACTGTGTCACCTGGCTGCATCGCCCTGACGATGGCACCGCTGACCTGGCCACCATCCACGATCTGGACATGCAGTTCGAGTGAACCGTCCTCGCGCGGGGCGTTGGCAGGGCTGAAGTACCGCCACAGACGCGGCCGCAACGGTGTCTCGAACGCGACGGACTGGCCGGGGAGGTAGGAGAACGGCTGCTGCGGTCGCACCTGCACCACCGCAACATCGATCGTCCGGCGCTCGACCGAGAGGACGTCGGCGAGCCACCAGGCGGGAGTGGACTCGGCCGCCTGCTCGGCCGCCTGCACCATCACCTTCGCGACCAGGCCGTACGCCGCCGCCCAGTCGGCGGCCAACTCGTCCGTCCATGCCGGCCCGAGAAAGTGCCGGAGCGTCGCCAGCAGCGAGGCGCCGACCTTCGAGTAGTGCTCCGCGACGACGGAGAATCTTCGGTGGTCACGCCCGAGTTGCTGAATAAAAGGTGTGACCTCCTCGAGCTGCTCGACATTACTGACAATTCGGCCGAGTGCGCCGACCAATTTGTCCCGCTGTGCCGACATCGAAATCGGGAACATCTCGCGCAGCTCAGGGTGCGAGAGGAACAGGTGGGAATAGAAGAACAGTGGTACCTCGTCACCCGATTTGGCGACAATAGCCCAGCTGTTCTGCAGTGCGGCCGTATCCATAGCTGCTCAGCTCACGCGTTGGAGGCGGAGACGACATCCTTTTCAGCCCCCGCGAGCACGGCGCATACCCGGTCGATGATGTCCGGTTTGACACCCGCTTCTTCCAGCGCCGTCACCAGATGTGTCACCACCCGCGCGAAATCCGCTCTCGTGATGTCCATGCCGGCATGTGCCTCACGAAGTTCCCTGCCGTCGTACTCGGCTGGGCCACCAAGAACCTGCGAGATCAGCAGGACCTGGTGGCGTTTGAGTCGGGCCATATCGACGTCGGTGAAAAACGGGGCCAGTTGGGTGTCGGTCAGGATGAGCTCGTAGAAGCGATTGACGACAGTGCTGACGGCGGGTGCTCCGCCAATCAGTTGATAATCGGTTGCACTGGTCGATGCTTCGGTGCCGGCCTGCTCGGTCACCGGGTCGCCCATAGCGTCCCTCCCCTTGCGCGGATGTGGTTGCGGCCCCCGAGTCAAGTGGCATTGGTACCAGTGGGCGCGGGCAGAGCGCAACTAGTCGGCCGTTTCTATCGATTTCCGGACGATGACGGCCGACGGCATTTTCCCTGAATTGGTCATTTTCGCCTGGAGTCCGACGTAACACGGAAAGTCGACACAATCGGGACATTGATCACGTACGGCACATCACGCGTGTGAGCTGGCACCCGGGGTGGTCGCGCCGTAGCGGTCCTTCTCCCTGGCGAGGTCGAGCGGCCGGATGCTGGTGCGACCGGCGAGGGTGGCGGCGTCGATCCGGTCCGGCGGTACGAACCATGCGATCTCGAACTCGATCCCGTCGGGGTCGGCTCCGTACAGGCTCTTGCTCGTACTGTGATCGCTGGCCCCCACGAGCGCGCCCGCCTCGACCAGCCGGCCGTGCACCGCTTCGAGCTCGGCCAGCGTGTCCACCTCCCACGCGAGGTGGTACAACCCGACGCTCGCCTTGCCGGCACCTGACGGCCCCGCCTCCGCGCCGATCTCGAACAGGCCGAGGTCGTGGTCGTTGACCGATCCCTCGGCCTGCAGGAACGCCGCGCCGGCAAATCCCTCGGGGGTCATGTCGACCGGTCGGAAGCCCAGGACCTCGGTGTAGAACTCCACGCTGCGGGCGACGTTCCGGACATAGAGCACCGCGTGGTTCAGTCGCGTGATGGGCATTTCGGCTGGCTCCGATCGTCGGAATCGTCGGAAAAGCGTCGGGGATCGTGGGCGGCCCCACTGGACACACGGTCGGCGGGACTTTCGCCGGCCTGCTCGTCAGCGTAATCCGGGACCGGCGGTGACCCGTTCAGGTCCAAGGTCCCGCCCGGCTTGCCCGCCAACGTCCGATCCGGGACCCGGCTCGGGACCAAATCTAGGTACGCATCTAGGTAGAGCCCCCGATGCGTGGGGCCATCTGCCGGCGCCACCGTGGTCTAACGGCACCCAGAGGCGATGACCTAAGTCCCGACCAGTCGCCCTCCGCGCCGCAGCATCCGAGAAGCTGACCAAAGGCCCGAGGTACCCGATGCCCTTCGTCACCAGCCCCGCCGAAGCGCCACCGGAGGCCCGCGTCGCTCGCGCGTCGCGTCCCCGGTCCGCCGGCCCGGCACGCGCGCCGCGCGCCCTGCGTACGCCCCGCGTCACCCGGCCCCAGGCGCAGGCCAGCCCGGGCTCGCCGCTCCCCCCGGGCGCGCCGAGCACACCCGGGTGGTGGCGGAATGCCGTCATCTACCAGGTCTACGTACGGAGCTTCCAGGACGCCAACGGCGACGGGATCGGCGACCTGGACGGCGTCCGCGCGAAGCTTCCGTACCTGCGGATGCTGGGTGTCGACGGTGTTTGGCTCAACCCGTTCTACCCGTCGCCGCAGCACGACCACGGCTACGACGTCGCCGACTACTGCGCGGTCGATCCCGAATGCGGCACCGTCGAGAGCTTCGACCGGTTGGTCGCAGAAGCGCATCGCCTCGACATCAAGGTGATCATCGACGTGATCCCGAACCACTGCTCGATCGAGCACCCGTGGTTCACCGCCGCCCTGCGTGCCCGTCCCGGCAGCCCGGAACGCCAGCGGTTCCACTTCGCCGACGGCAGGGGTACGCACGGCGAGCTGCCGCCGAACAACTGGCGGTCCATCTTCGGCGGCTCGGCCTGGGAACGCACCACGAACCCCGACGGCTCGCCGGGCCAGTGGTACCTCCACACGTTCGCCCCCGAGCAGCCCGACTTCAACTGGCGCCACCCCGACGTGGTCGACCACTTCGACCAGGTGGTGCGGTTCTGGTTCGACCGCGGTGTCGACGGCCTGCGGATCGACGTCGCCCACGGCCTGCACAAGCGGGACGGCCTGCCTGACCACGAGTACGCGGCCGGTGACGAGCTCACCGGTGACCCGGTGAATCCGTACGCATGGAACCAGCCTGAGGTGCACGACGTGTGGCGCCAGTGGCGCTCCATCGCCGATGAGTACATGCGCGCCGACGGCCGCGAGCGGGTCCTCATCGGTGAGGTCGGCGTCCTCGACCCCCGCCAGCTCGCCGACTACCAGCGTCCGGACGAACTGCACCAGACGTTCTTCTTCGAGTTCCTGCACACCGCGTGGAACGACACCGACCTGTGCGGTGTGATCGATGCCGGTATGAAGACGATCGCGGCGGAAGGTTCGGCCGTGACCTGGGTGCTCAACAACCACGACGTGCCCCGGTCGGTGACCCGGTTCGCCGGCGGTGCGCCGGGCGCGGGTCCTGGAGACCTGGAGCTCGGCCGGGCGCGCGCCCGGGCCGCTGCCCTGCTCATGCTCGCGCTGCCTGGATCGGCCTATCTCTACCAGGGTGAGGAACTCGGGCTTCCCGAGGTCGTCGACCTGCCGATCGACGTTCTTACCGACCCGATGTTCAAGCGGACAAGCGGTGTACGCCGTGGCCGGGACGGCTGCCGCGTGCCGCTGCCCTGGGCGTCGTCGCAGGAGTCCCTCGGTTTCTCCCGCGGAAGCGGTGCAAGGCCCTGGCTTCCCCAGCCGAGCTGGTTCGCCGAGCTCGCGGTCGACCAGCAGCTGCGCGACGGCGGTTCGATGCTGCACCTCTACCGTGAGGCGATAGCCCTGCGGCACCGGATTCCCGCGCTGTCCTCGGATCAGCTGCGCTGGCTGCCGAGCGAGCCAGGCGTTCTGGCGTTCACCCGGGGCGACGGATTCGCCTGCGTCGTCAACTGCTCGTCCCGTCCGGTCGCAGCCCCCGCGCAAGGGGAACCGCTCCTTGCCAGCGACCCAGGTGTGGGCGAGAAGATGCCCCCCAACACGGCGGCATGGTGGCTCCTCCCGGATTCGCACGAGGCGTCCTCATGACCAGGTCGATTGCGGTGATGCCGGATGGTTTGCGCTGACGAGGCGGGCGCCATGGCAGGCGCTGCCCGAAGCTTCCAGACAATGGAGGAATTCGAAGTCCTCGACGTCATGGAGTGCCTCCGGCTGCTCGACGGCGCACTCGTGGGGCGCGTCGTGTTCACCGACAAGACCCTGCCCTCGGTCCAGCCGGTGAACTTCGTCCTCGACGGCGACGCTGTCATCATCCGTACGGCCGTCGGCTCCGACCTGGCCCGCGCCGTGCGGGACGCGGTGGTCGCCTTCGAGGTCGACGACATCGACCTCGAGCAGTGGCGCGGCTGGAGCGTGAACGCGATCGGCCGTGCCGAGGTGGTGACCGATCCGTACGAGATCGACCATCTCGCGGCACTGCCCCTGCCGATCGGCACCGGTCGTGGTGAGCGCCAGTTCGTACGCATTCCGATGACCTTGCTGTCAGGTCAGCGACTGGTCCGCCAGCCCGCCGATGTTGCGTACGACTGAATCCCGGGTCTTTCTGGAGTGGGGCGTATTCAGGCGTTTTGGATTTTCCAGTGACTCAAAACTCGGCGTAATGTCGTATTCGGCGCTCAGCGCCCATTGTGGTCGTCACTTTTCGCGCATTTCAACGAGTGAAATCCGCCCGCACCAAACCGCCTGTTCCCACAGTGTGCGCACCGCCGGGTAGCGGTGGACGGGAGACGAACATACGCTGGCGGATGACGGTCAGCCGGACCGAGGACACGGTCGGCTGGGCGTCTCGAGGAAATGATGTCCAGCGTTGCACACGCCGCACACCGGCCTGGCAATCTGCCGGCAGACGCGACGACATTCGTCGGCCGGCGGTCCGAGGTCGCCGAGGTCCGGCGGCTGCTCTCCGACGCACGGCTCGTGACCCTCACCGGTGTCGGCGGGGTCGGCAAGACGCGGCTCGCCGTCCGGATCGCCGCGGGAATGCAGCGGGCATTCCATGACGGGGTGTGGCTGGTCGATCTGACCAGGCTGTCCGATCCGAGCATGGTGGTCCAGGCCGTGCTCGAGACGCTCCAGGTCCATGACCAGTCGAGTCGCGATCCACTGCGGATCCTCACCGACTATCTCAGGGACCGGCAGGTCCTCCTCGTCCTCGACAACTGCGAGCATCTGTTGCAGGAGTGCGCGACGGTCGCCGACGCCCTCCTGCGTGCCGCACCCGGACTGCGCATCCTCGCCACGAGTCGGCAGCCCCTGAACATCCCGGACGAACACACCATGCCGGTCCACCCCCTCACGCTGCCAGAGGACGGGCAGACGTCGCTGCCGGGTGATCTGTCCGCGCAGTCCGGCGCTGTGGCGCTCTTCGTCGACCGTGCTGTCGCAGTCCACCACGACTTCGCCCTCACCAAGGCGAACCAGAGCGCGGTGGTCGGAATCTGCCGCCAGCTCGACGGCATTCCGCTGGCCATCGAGCTTGCCGCAGCCAGGCTCAGAACCCTGACACCGGAGCAGATCCTCGAACGCCTTGACGACCGGTACAGGCTTCTGACCACCGGCCCCAGAAGTGCGGCCCCACGTCACCAGACCCTGCAGGCGTTGATCGACTGGAGCTTCGAGCGGTTGTCGAGCGCCGAACAGTTGCTGTGGATGCGTACCTCGGTCTTTTCCGGAAGTTTTGACCTGACGGCCGCGGAGGCGATCTGTGCGGGCGACGGAATCAAGACCGAGGACGTGATCGATCTCGTCGCCGAGCTGATCGACAAGTCGATCCTGGTCAGGGAGGAGTCTGGGCGGGTCGCGAGGTACAGGCAGCTGGACATCATCCGGGAGTACGGTCGACGGAAGCTGGCCGGCCTCGGCGACGAGGCGAGGACCCGACTGCGGCACCGGGACTACTACCAGCGGATCGCCGCGCGAACGGCCGTCGAGCAGTTCGGACCGAACCAGGTCGAGTGGTTCGGCGGGCTGACTCTCGACTATGCCGACCTCCGCGCCGCCATGGAGTACTGCCTCACGACCCCCGGCGAGGCGCAGAACGGCCTGCGGATGGCGGCCGACCTGCTCTTCCACTGGGTACGGAGCTACTACCTCATCGAGGGTCGGCGTTGGCTGGACCGCATGCTCGCCGCGGACACCACCCCCACGCGGGCCCGCGCCGACGCACTCTGGTCCGACAGCTGGTTGGCCATCATCCAGGGCGACACCGCGGCCGCCCAGGTGATGCTCGACGAGGCCCGGCGGTTGGGTGAGCATTTCGACTCGCCGCGAATCCTGGGCTACGTCGCGCTGTTCTCCGGCTTTGCCGCGATGTACTCCGGAGACAGTGCCACCGCACTTCGCCGGTACGACGAGGCGCGCCAGCTTCATCTCGCTGCCGGAAACCAGCAGGGACTCGCACTGACCTTCATCCGGCTCTGTATGGGTTACTCCTTCCTCGGCGACTCCGAACGGGCGATCGCCATGGGGGAGGAGTGCGTGAAGCTGTCCGACGCCGTCGGTGACATCTGGTGCAAGGCGTACGCCCTGATGGCCATGGGAATCGACGTGTGGCGTCAGGGCGATGCGCGCCGGGCGACGGTGATCGAACAGGAAAGCCTTCGGATGAACCGGTCGTTGGACGCACGGCTCGGCATCGCGCTCAACCTCGAGGTGCTGGCGTGGGTTGCCGCCTCGGTGGGCCAGTTCCAGCACTCGGCCAGCCTGCTCGGGGCACTGCAGAAGCTGAAGCGGTCGACCGGGGCGCCACTGTCGGGTTACGGACATCTGGCGGGATACCACGAGGCGTGCGTGAACCGGGTGCGCGACGCATTGGGCGCGGAGGGGTACGACGCGATGGTCCTGCAGGGCGCCAACCTGAACCTCGACCAGGCGATCTCCCTTGCGCTGCGGGAGAAGGAGCACCACGCGCGGCCGGCCCCTGCGCGTGGCGAAGCCGTACACCTCACCCGGCGGGAGCGCGAGATCGCCGAACTCGTCGCCAAAGGGCAGAGCAACAAGGAAATCGCGGCGGCCTTGGTGATCGCGCAACGGACGGCGGAGAGCCACGTGGAGAACATCCTGGTGAAGTTGGGCTTTACGTCCCGCGCGCAGATCGCTGCGTGGGTCTCGGCTCACGGGCAGGCTGAGCGCCCGAATCGCTGACCGATGGGTGTGAGGGCGGCGCGTGGCGTCGCTGGCAAGACCCGCGTCTCGCCGATGGCGAGTATCTCGGTTTCGTTCATGACGTAAGGGGAAACTCGGCTCCGACGTCAGGTGGTTTCCGGTGGCGCCCCAGCCAGGTGGTCTGGCTCGACGTACGCCCCTGAAATCCTGCGTACGTCCGACCAGCCGGGTCATTCGCCCGGAGTGGGCAGTGCGGTGAACCCTTCGTCCGTGGCGGACGTGTGGAAGGAGGCAGTCACCGCCACACGGGGGAGAGGGAGACAACGATGAGACGACGTACGACCGTGCTCGCAGCCAGTCTGTTCGCCCTTCTGCTCGCCGTGCCAGCGGCGGCCAGCGCCTCGGGGCGTGGGGAGATGCTCGCGTTCGAGACGATGGCACCCGTCAGCGAACCCTTCACGGGTACGGCGAACCCGATTCGCGACCTGGCCGGAGGCGGACTGCCCTGGGAGATCGACGAGGCCGAGGGCAAGCTCCACAGCAACGGAAAGCTGGAGATCAACGTCGAGGGACTGGTCCTCGCCCGCCGAGCCCCGGTGCCACCGGACCGGCAGGGCGTCAACCCGTCCCCTTCGTTCAAGGCGATCGTCAGCTGCGTGAGCACCGACGACACCGGCGCTGCGACCACGGTCAACGTGGAGACCGGCCTCGTCCCCGCGACCGCCAGTGGTGACGCGAGGATCAGTACCACTGTCGACCTGCCTGACTCCTGCATCGCACCGGTCGTCTTCGTCACCTCACCTACCGGGGCGTGGTTCTCCGCGACCGGGAGATGACACCGACCATGCTCACCCGCGTGCCCCGGCGGCGCCGGTCAGTGCGGCGAAACCGGCGCGTAGCCGATCGAGGGACTCGCTGATCCACGGCAGGCGAACCGGGTCTGGATCGCGCAGCGCGGCCCACCGCTGCTCGTCATCGGTGCCGTAGAGCAGGCTCGTCGCCGCACGGAACGTGAGCCTGCTCGGGTCGTCGCCGAACGCCGAGCCAGGAAGTACGCCGATGCCGTGCTTACTGAGCAGCGTCTCCGCGAGCGACTCGCCGTCGGCGGGCAGTCCGACCGAGCGAGTCGTTCCGATCGAACCAGGTGTTCCGGCTGTGCCGAGGGAGGAGAAGTCCGGGTAGAGGTAGAACCCGCCCTGTGGTGCACGGCACCGCGCCCCTGCGTCGAGGAGGATCGTGTGCACGGCGCGTGCGACGGTGCCGTGCAACCGCCGGGCCTGCTCGACGTGCGCGACGAGGTCGTCGGGTTCGGCGAATGCGTACGCCGCCACTTCCTGCATCGGCCCCGGAAGTGCCGACCAGACCTCGCTCGCGAACTGCAGCAGTGAGTCGCGAAGCGAGACGCCGAGCGGTGACCGCGGCAGCGCGACCGCACCGATCCGCCAACCACCGAGGGCGAGGTTCTTGCTCAGCCCGGTCGTGACCACGGTCCGGTCCGGCACCAGCTCGGCCGGACTGGTCGGCACCGTCCCGTCGTGGGTCAGGTCGGAATAGATCTGGTCGGAGACGATGACGAGGCCGTGGCGTTCGGCGACCGCGCACACGTCGCGCAGCAGCGCCTCGCCAGCGACCGTGCCGGTGGGATTGTCGGGGCTGGTGAGAACGAGGATTCCCGGGCGTGGGCTGCCATCCGCCCCAGGCGTACGGCTCAGTGCCTCCTCCAGCAGCGCGGGATCCGGCACCCCGCCCGCCTCGGCTGGCACCGGCACGTGCAGCACCCGTTTGCCGATCAGCGCGCCCTGCGCGGCGTAGCTCACCCAGGACGGCTGGGGGAGTACGACGTCACCAGGCAGGACCGCGAGGACGGCGTACAGCAGGGACTTGCTTCCCGGCGCCAGCAGCACGTGATCGGGATCGGCATGGCTGGCCGTCAGGCCACGTCGACCCAGATAGCCGGCGACCGCCTCCCGCGCCGCGGTGTCGCCTGCCACCGAGGGATACCCGCCACGACCGGTCGCCCGCCGGAGAACCTCCGCCAACGCAGGATGCACCGGGATGCCGGCCTCCCCGAAGGCCAGGTGCTGGACGGGTTCGCCGCGGGCCAGCCGGGCGCGGATCTGCTCGTTGGCGGCCAGTGTCGCCGAGATCGCGGCCATCTCACGTACCTCCTGCAACCGGCGGGCAGCGAAGGACGAGGCTAACCGACGGAAGCCTCCCGGCCGGCCGAGTTCTCCGGCCGGTGGCGGAGTTCTTAGGCCGGTGGCGAAGGTCCCCCGGCGAGGCGGCCGGTATGGTGAGAACCGTGATCGCGCGACCGATACAGCTTCGCTGGTGGCCCGCCCTGTAGGCGGCCCACGCTTCGCGCGCACTTTCGCGGCCGCCCTTTGGTGCGGCGGCCGTTCGAGGATCATCCTCCAGGCACGGGTCTCATCCGAGGGCACCGAGCGCCCACCCTGTGGAGGAGACCGACATGAGACCCGACCCGACCACCACCACCACAACAACAACCACCATGCAGACGCGTACGCACGAGGCGGACCGCGCGTCCTGGAGCCGGATCCTCGGCACGCTCGCCCACCGGCGGGACCTCTCGACCGAGGACGCCGCCTGGGCGATGGATCAGGTCGTCCGCGGCGATGTGACGCCGGCCCAACTCGGTGCCTTCCTGGTGGGACTTCGGGCCAAGGGCGAGACCGCGGACGAGGTGTCGGCCATGGCGCGCGCCGTGATGGACCAGGCGGGCACCCTCCCGATCAACGGGGTGTTCGTCGACATCGTAGGGACGGGCGGCGATCGCAGCGGTGTCGTTAACGTCTCCACCATGGCATCCCTCGTCGTCGCCGCGACCGGCGTCCCGGTGGTGAAGCATGGCGGACGCGGCGCCTCCACGACCTGCGGCTCGGCCGACCTGTTGGAGTACCTCGGCCTCGATCTCGACCTCGAGCCGCAGCGGGTCGCGACGTTGGCGGAGAAGGTCGGCATCACCTTCTGCTTCGCGCCGAGCTTCCACCCAGGGCTCCGGCACGCGGCGCCGGTGAGGCGGGAGCTGGGCGTTCCCACTGTCTTCAATGTCCTTGCGCCACTGCTCAACCCCGCCCGTCCCCGGCACCAGGTCGTGGGTGTCGCCGACGTACGGATGGCAGGCGTCCTCGCCGACGTCCTCGCCGCGCGGGGGTGCTCGGCGCTGGTGGTCCGCGGCGACGACGGCGTCGACAAGCTCACGACGACGACCACGTCCCAGGTGTGGATGATCCGGGACGGTCGCGTACGCCGAACCACCGTCGATCCCGCGGACGTGGGCCTTCCGCGTGCCACGCCGACCGATCTCCGGGGCGGCGCCGTCGAACAGAACGCCGAGACGGTACGCCGGCTGCTGGAAGGTACGGGTGGGCCGGTCCGCGACATCGTTCTGCTCAATGCCGCTGCCGCACTGGTGGCGGTCGAGCCGGGCGACGCGTCATTGGCGGAGCAGCTCGCGGCCGGCATCGAGCGGTGCGCGGGCGCGATCGACTCCGGTGCGGCGGCAACGCTCCTGGACCGGTGGATCGCTGCCAGCCGTTCGGCTGGCTGGCCCGAGTGATGTCAGGCCCGAGTGACGTCGGGTGGCCCCCGCTCGCTGCTGAGCGGTCCCTGTTGAGCAGTCCGGTTGAGTAGTCACTGCTGAGTCGGAGGGACGTAATGCCCTCCCGGGATGACATGCGACACGACTGACAAGGGCTCGCCGATGTGCATCCCGTCGGCATCGATGTCGACCATGCGGATCGCATTGTCGTGGGCGGAGCCGCGGGTCTGGAGCACGGCGATCGCGCGTTGGATCTGACCCTCGGCCTCGACGTAGCGGAGCATGATCGTGACGTCGGCGAGGCTGCCGAGCTCGACGGCGATCGCCGAGGAGACGGCCGTCGGCCTGTATCCACTCGGCGCGGCCGTCAGCAGCGCGGTGACATTGTGTCGACGGAGCAGGGATCCCAGCGCGATCACGAAGTCGAGCAGAGCGCGCGAGGTGGCGATCCGTTCGAGGGCCGACAACGTGTCGATGACGAGTCGCGACGGACGGATCTCCTCGATGGCGCGCCTGACGTTGAGGAAGTGGACCTCCAGCGAAGCCATCTCCGGATAGTCGGCGGACACGTGAAGGAGCCCGGAGGCCTCCATGGCGGCGAGGTCGAGGCCCCAGCCGGCGGCGTTGCGGGCGAGCTGGTCGTGATTCTCGTCGAAGGTGTAGAGCAGGCAGGACTCGCCGGAACGAACCGCCTCGGCGGCGAACTTCAGGCTGGTCAGCGTCTTGCCGGTCCCGGTGGGTCCGGTGAGCAGGACGACCGCGTCCTTGTAGAAGCCTCCGCCGCAGAGGGTGTCCAGACCGGGATTGCCCGAGGAGACCCGCTCCGCTGACGCCGTCGCCCGGGGTGCGACGAAGGCGAGCGGGATGACGACGATGCCCTCCCGCTCGTCGATGGTGAACAGCCACTCGCCGGTGCGATGCGCCGCGCCGCGCAGCTTGATGATCTCGACGGTCCGGCGGCGCCGCTCGTTGCTCAGCACGTTCCGCAGGATGATGACGTTGTTGAGGACGAACTCCTCAACACCAAGGCGCGACACGCCGTCGTACTCCACGGTGCGTTCCGCGGTGAGCACCGAGGTGACGCCCAGCCCTTCCATGGCCGTGGCGATCCGGTGGAGTTCGTAGCGAACCATGGCGACATCGGGAAAACGGGTGAAGATCGACCCCACCGAGTCCAGCGAGACGCGGCGGGCGCCGATCTGTCGGACCGCGGCATCGATGCGGGCCGTGATGGCGGCGAAGTTGTAGACACCGACGGTCGTCGTCTCGCCGGCGATCTCGGCCGAGGCGTCGACGAAGATCCACTTGCCCTCGCGTTCCCACCGCTCGATCGGGAACCCCATCGCCGCCGCGTTCCGGCGGAGGTCGGCCGGCGACTCCTCGAAGGTGACGTAGACGCCCGGATCGTCGAACCGGTCGACTCCGCGGGCCAGGAACTCGATGGCGAACAGGGTCTTCCCGCTACCCGTACTCCCGCTAACGAGCGTGCACCGACCGGCCGGGAGGCCGCCCAGCGCAACCAGGTCGAAGCCGCTGATTCCGGTCGGAACCCGGTCGAGCGCCGCGCCGTCGCTCATCGCCACCCCCGCCTTTCCGCCGCCAGCTGGTCCGGATCGGGAAAACCGAGCCCGGCGGCGGTACGTACGTCATCGGAGAGATCGCCGATCACCCGGTGCTCCGGAAACGGCACCCGCCGGATCGCGGTGGGAACGACGACGATCCCGTCGACCTCGGCCAGGTCAGGGCGCTGCGTGATGTCGACGACCTCCAGCTCGTAATGCCCGGAGATCCGGGACTCGCAGAGTGAGCGCAGCCGGGCGACGGCGGCGTGTGAGGGGTCCGCCTCCCCGGCGACGTAGAGCCTGAACACGAAGTTCGTCACCGCACGCTCCGGCGTAATTGCCAGCTCGGCGGCAGACGTTCGCGCGTACGCAGGAAGCCCACAGGCGACTGCTACCCTCCCTGGCCGCCACCGATGCCGACCACCGGGGACGAGGTGATTCGCACGACCCGTTGACCGGGAGCGCCGGTGAGCCGCGGACCCGGTGAGGTGAACGGCAGTGCATCGCACGCCGTCGTTGGCGAGCAATCGCACAACTGATCGTGAACAACTTCCGGGAAGGTGTTGCATACCAGGGCAAAGAGGCCTAGCCTCCGCCGGTATCCTGCGGCACCTCTGCAGATCACGTAACTTTCCTGCGGTGGTCCGCCCGACGGAGGAGGACGCCCGTTGACAGCCCCCGAACGCTCACCAACGGCCGTGGCCGACCGCGGCACCACGCCGGGCAAGGTCCCACCCGACGGGTCTGGCGCACGTGCCTCGCGGCGCCGTGAGTATCTCCTCTTCCTGGCCTTCGTCGCGCCGAACGTCATCCTGCTCGGGGTGTTCTCGTACTGGCCCGTCCTCTACAACCTCTACCTCAGCCTGACCAGTTGGGACCTGCTGTCGGAGTTCAAGCCGTTCGTCGGGCTCGCCAACTACATCGACATGCTGAGCGATCCCGACTTCCTCGGCGTCCTCCTGCGCACGATCCTCTTCTCCGGTGGGATCACCATCGGCAGCATGGTCGCGGGCCTTGCCATCGCCATGCTGCTCAACCAGCGGCTGTTCGGCCGCAACCTCGTGCGCACGACGTCGTTCGCGCCGTACATCGTGACCGGCGCCGCGATCGGTACCGTCTGGCTCTACATCTTCGACCCGGACTTCGGGCTGATGAAGCAGCTGCTCGGCGTCATCGGTGTGGGCTCGCCCGACTGGCTCACCGATGCGGGCTGGGCACTGCCTGCCCTGGTGCTCGTCTATCTCTGGAAGAACATCGGCTTCGTCGCGGTGATCTACCTCGCCGGGCTGCAGACCATGCCTGCCGATCTGTACGAAGCGGCGAAGATCGACGGTGCGACTGCCTGGACGCTGTTCCGCCGGATCACCCTTCCGCTGCTCTCGGCGGTGACGTTCTTCGTCGCCGTGGTGACGGTCATCGGGTCGTTCCAGGCGTTCGACATCATCGCGATCATGACCAGCGGTGGTCCCGGCGACGCCACGACCACGCTGTCGTGGTTCATCTATCAGGAGGCGTTCCAGGCCTTCGACGCCGGCCGCGCGGGTGCCGCCGCGATCATCATGTTCGTCATCCTGCTGCTCATCACCGCGGCGCAGGCCCGATTCCTCGAGCGGAGGGTGCACTACCGATGAGCACGGCCACGCCAACGACCACGTCCACCGAGGAGCGACCGGCCACGTCCGGGCCTACCGACACCGGATCGCCGATCGTGCCGCTGCTGGGCAAGATCGCGCTCTATCTGCTGATGGCCCTTGTCGCCCTGGCGGCGCTCGTGCCCGTCTACTGGCTGATCATCAGCTCGCTCAAACCCTCGGCGGAGGTGCACCACTTCCCGCCGGAGTGGTTCCCGATGCCGTGGACCTGGGAGCTCCGCAACTACGTCGACGCGTGGCACGCCGCGCCCTTCGGCCGGCTCTACGTCAACTCGATCGTCTTCGCGGTGGTGGGTTCCGCGCTGGAGATCTGTGTCGCCGTGCTGTCGGCGTACGCCTTCGCGTTCCTGCGCTTTCCGGCCAAGAACGTCGTGTTCATGGTGTTCCTGGGCGCGATGATGGTGCCCGGAACCGTCGTGCTCCTGCCCAACTACCTGACGGTCGCGGGCCTCGGCTGGGTCAACAGCTACGCCGGACTGATCGTGCCGGGCCTCGGCAGCGTGTTCGCGATGTTCCTGCTCCGGCAGCACATGCGTACCCTCCCGATCGAGGTGACCGAGGCGGCGAGGGTCGACGGAGCGAGCCATCTGCGCATTCTGTGGAGCATCATCGTGCCGATGTCGCGGCCGATGGTCGTCACCGTCGTCATCATCTCCCTGGTGCAGAAGTGGAACGAGTTCATCTGGCCGCTGATCGTGACCACGACCGACACGATGCGGACACTGCCGGTGGGTCTGCTGATGTTGAAGAGCGACGAGGGTTACACCAACTACGGCGTCGTGATGGCGGCTTCGGTGTTCGTCGTCGTACCCGTCCTCGTCGTGTTCTTCTTCGCCCAGCGGCAGATCATCGCGGGACTCACCGCGGGCGCGACGAAGGGCTGAGGTCATGCGTACCGGCGCCATGCGTACAGGCTTTGTGAGGACTGGCAGGGGAAGGGCTCTTTCATGAGGGGACGGGCTGGCATGACGGCACGAGGTGCCCTGAGTCGCCGGGGCTTTCTCGCCGCCGCCGGCGGAGCGGCCGCGGCACTGGCCGCCGGCTGCGGAAGTGGACAGTATGTCCAGGTGGTCGGGAGCGTTCCGCGGGACTACCGGCGCCGCCTGCACGTGGTCTACTGGCATTCGTTCGGTGGTGATCTCGGGATCGCGATGGACAAGCTGATCGACGAGTTCAACGGCGTGCAGGACGAGATCTTCGTCGAAGGGCAGTTCCAGGGTTCGTACGAAACCACTGTCCAGAAGCTCTCCGCGTCGCTCATCGCGCGGCAGATCCCCGACATCGTGGTTCTTTCTGAGGTCACCTGGCGGAAGATGCACCTCGCCGACAAGCTGGAACCGCTCAACGACTACTTCGGCGGCGACTACACAGCGGACCTCTACCAGGACAACTTCATCAACGAAGGCACCGTCAAGGACACCGTGTGGTGGATTCCGTTCGCGCGGAGCACACCGCTCTTCTATTTCAACAAGGAGGTCTTCGGCAAAGCAGGGCTGCCCGAGACCGGGCCCGCCAACTGGCGCGACCTGAAGGAATGGGCACCGGCGCTCCAGGACCACACGAAATACGCGCTTGCCCTCGCCGGCGTCTATGCGAGTTGGTACTTCCAGGGCAACGTCTGGCAGTGGGGCGGCCGTTACTCCGACGGCCTCAAGGTCACCCTCGACGACGAGAAGTCGCTCGAAGCCGGCAACTGGATGGTCGACCTGGTGCGCAAGGACAAGGCGGCCTACCTGTCCGCCGACTCCCAGGTCGACTTCACCAACCAGGTCACGGCATGTGCGATGCTCAGCACCGGAAGCCTGGCGTCGGTCTCCGCCGACGCGAAGTTCGATGTCGGTACGACGTTCCTCCCCGAGTACGACGGGTTCGGCTGCCCGACCGGCGGTTCCGGTATCGGGGTCATGCGTGAGGCAGCCCAGGAACGCAAGGATGCCGCGATGGAGTTCCTCCGGTGGCTCTCCCAACCGGCGAAGTCGGCCCAGTGGACGATCGACACCGGTTACATGCCGGTCGTGGAGGCCGCCCAGGAGGAGAAGGCCCTGGTGGACAAGGCCAAGGAGGACCCCAACTACCGGACCGCGCTGAACCAGCTGCCGAAGACCAAGCCGCAGGACCTGATCAGACCGATCGTGCCGAGTGCGGGCGAGATGATGGACGCGGCGCTGCAGAAGCTCTACTCCTCGACCGACTCGGTGGAGGCCGTCTTCTCCCGGCTCAACAAGCGGTTGCAGCGCAAGGCGGATCTGATCAGCGAGAACTACGAGGCGCAGTACGGCTGAGCCCCGCGGCACCACGTTCGCCAAGGTGTCGAAGGGCGAGCAGTAACGCGTCGCGGAGCGAGCTGCTCGAGCGCAGTTGCCCCAGATCGACACCGAGGCGCACCATCGCCTGCGCGACCTCTGCCCGCACGCCGCTCAGGATGCTGACCGTACCCATCAACGCGGCTGCCTGCACGGTCTGCAGCAGATGCTGGCTGACGTTGGTGTCGATGACCGGCACACCGCTGACGTCGATGATGAGGACGTCGTTCCGGGTATCGGCGAGCTTGTTCAGGACGGCTTCGGTGAGCCGGGCCGTGCGCAGGGAGTTGAGCGTGCCGATGATGGGAAGGACGAGGACGCGGTCCCAGATCTGCAGGACGGGTGTGGACAGCTCGACGATCTCGTCCCGCTGTCGTTGCAGCTGCGCCTCGTGGTGGCGGCGCCTGCTGAGATCACGCATCACCCGGACGAAGGCGGTCGTCCGACCGGTGTCGTCGCGGATCGGCGAGACGGTGATGCCGGCCCAGAACCGTTCGCCGTTCTTGCGCACCCGAACACCTTCGAACGTGGTCATGTCGGAGCGGAGCGCCTCCGCAAGCTCGCGTTGGGCGACCCCGGCCTGCCGATCCTCCTCGGTGTAGAACATCGACACCGGTTGGCCGAGGACCTCGTCGTCGGTGTAGCCCAACATCGCCTGCCCGCCAGGGGACCAGCTCTCGATGCGACCGTGGATGTCCAGCTTGGTGATCACCAGACTGGATATCGCGTCGATCATCGCCTCCAACTCGCGCAGACGACTCGCCGGGTCCTGGGGGGTGGGGAGAAATGTCGCCATGGCCTGCCCCCGTCCCTGCCTCCGTGATATCACGCTCGGGCGGACGGCACCGGAAGAGCCGGGTTCCTCGCTCCCGACGTGTGGGCCGGCGCGGGTTCGGAGGGAAAGAAAAACGGGCCTCTCGGCCCGATGGCTCAATTCCATCATGACGGGCGGGCGCGGGACAAGACTCGTTTTTGTTCTCTTTCCCGCGCAGAATGACGTTCGCCATGCCACCACAGAAGGGCCGGAAATGAGAGTGCCCGCGATTCGATGACGACCCACGAACTCCGGACCTCCCTGTCGACGAACGTGCGTTCCTACCGGCATCTCGCCGGCGTCGCGGTCCGGGCGAGCCCTGCGTTGTGTGCGGTGTGCGTTCTCGCGGTCCTCGTGTCCGCGGCGGCTCCCCTCGCCGCCGTCGCCGCGCTCGGCGCGGTCGTCGGGGAGGTCCCCGACGTGGCAGCGAACGGCCTGGACTCACCTGCCGGGCGGGCGGCACTGTGGTGGGCAGGGGCCGCCGGCGCCTTCTTCCTGCTGCAGTGGGCGTCCGGCGCTCTGCAGATGGCGGCGGTCACGACACTGGGCGAGCGGATCGACGCCGCCCTGGCGCGGGAACTCATGGACGCCGTGCTGACGCCCGCGGGTGTCGCGCATCTGGAAGACCCGACGGCCCTCGATCTGATCAGTGTGGGCCGGGAGACGTTCCGCTCGCCGTGGTCGCGGCCAGGGCGGTTGGTACGGACGGTGAGTGGCGTGGTCGCCGGGCGCCTCATGCTGGCCGGCGCCTGCGTCATGCTCGTCCCGTTCCACCCGGCGCTCGGGGCGGCGCTGTTCGTCGGCGGGATCTGGGCGGCGTACGAGGACAAGCGTGCGTCCCGGGTGGAGGCCGAGCACCATCATGGCGGCACCGAGCTGGCCAGGCGTACGACGTACTACTACGAGCTGGGTGTACGCCCGCCAGCCGCGAAGGAGGTGCGGGTCTTCGGGTTGTCGGGGTTCCTGCTCGACCGCTTCTCGACCCTGTGGCGCCGGTCCATGGTGGAGGTGTTCGCTCCTGCTGGACACCGCCCCCTGGTCGCGGCGCTCGTCCTGCTCGCCGTCGTCCTGCTCGGCCTGGCGTGGATCGCGTGGGAGGCGGTGGCGGGCCGGATCGCACCCGCCCCGGCGGCGGTCTACGTGCAGGCGCTGATGGTGAGCCTCGCCGGTATCCACACGTCCTCGTGGGCGAGCCTGCAGAACGAGCTGGCGCTGGCGACGTTGCGCCGATACGGCGGCGCCGTTGCCGCCGTTGCCGAGGCCGGGCACTCGGCGGCGACACCGCAGGCGACACCGGAGACGACCCGGCCGGCGACACCGCCGGGGAGCGACGTGGCACCGGTCGACAGACTCCCGGTCGACACACGGGCCGTCGACAGACGGCCGATCGAGGAGATCCGGTTCGAGGGCGTCGCGTTCTCCTACCCGGGCAGCACGGTCGAGGTCCTGAGTGGCCTGGATCTCCTCATCCCGGCGGGACGTTCGCTCGCCATCGTCGGCGCCAACGGGGTCGGCAAGTCGACCCTGATCAAGCTGCTGTGCCGGTCGTACGAGCCGACGGCGGGCCGGATCACCGTCGACGGTACCGACCTGAGGAAGCTCGACGCGGCCGAGTGGCGGCGCCGACTGGCTCCGGTCTTCCAGGACTCGACCCGCTTCGAGGTGCCGGCGTACGCCAATGTGGGTTTCGGGCGGGCGGACGCGGCGGGCGACCGTGCCGGTATCGAGGCAGCCGCCGCCGACGCCGGGATCGCCGGGCCGATCGATGCGCTCCCGCTCGGCTGGGACACACCGCTGTCGACCGCGTACGCCGGCGGTGCCGACCTGTCCGGCGGCGAGTGGCAGAAGGTGGGCCTCGCCCGGGCGTTGTTCGCGGTCCGGCACGGCGCCTCGGTTCTGGTCCTCGACGAGCCCGCCGCCCACCTGGACGCCCGGGCCGAAGCCGAACTCTACGAACGCTTCATGGCCATCACCGAAGGGCTGACCACGATCGTCATCTCCCATCGTTTCTCCACCGTGCGACGGGCGGACTCGATCGTCGTGCTCGGCGGTGGCCGGGTGGTGGAGCAGGGCACCCACGACGACCTGCTCGACCGCCGTGGCGCGTACGCCGAGATGTTCACCCTCCAGGCGTCCCGGTTCGGTGAAGCGGCGGTGAGCGAGCAGTGAACGCATGGCTGCGGACGGGGCGGCTGCTCTTCGGCATCGCCTGGGAGATCGGACCGGTCGTGGTCTTCTCCTTCATCGGCGTGCGCGTGATCGGCGCGGTGTCGCCGTTACTTCTCGCCTTGGGCCTGCGGCCGCTGGTGGACGGCATCACGTCCAGTCGGACGGACCAGATCCTCGGTGGCGCCGCCGTGTGTGCGGTGGGGCTGACGTTGACCGCGCTGGCGCCGACGTTCTACCGGTGGACAACGATCCGGCAGAGGGAGCGGGCGATCATGGTGATGCAGCGCCGGGTGCTCACCCTTGCCGGCGGCGCACCTCGGGTGGAGCACGTGGAGGTCCCCGCGTTCTGGGACCGGCTGCGGCTACTCGAACGCAGCACGGAGGACCTGGCGACGGGCATGACCCTTGCCGTCATCGGTCCCATTCTCCTGGCGGAGTTGGCGGTGTCGGCGATTCTGCTGGGCAGGCTGCAGCCGGTTCTGCTGCTCGTCCCCGTCATCGCGCTCCCGGCGGCGTGGTTGAGCCGGCGCGCCGAAGCCCTGCGACGGGCCGCCGACCTGCGTACCGCCGAGGGCCGCCGGGCGGCCGAGCACCTGCTGACGCTCGCCTCGACCGCCGGACCGGCCACCGAGGTGCGCGTCTACGGCCTGCACCATGAGCTGCTCGACCGCCACCGCCAGGTCAGCAGGGACGTGCACCGGGGCATGGAGACAGGGCATTTCCTGGCGGTGGCCGTCAACGCCGGAGGCTGGTTGCTCTTTGCCGTGACCTATGTCGGCGCCCTGCTCCTGGTGCTGCGCGAGGCGGCGGGTGGGCGGGCGACGGCCGGGGATGTGGCACTGACGTTGGGGCTCGCCGCGGCCGTGGTGCTGGCCGCCGGCCGCCTGTCCGATCTTGCCGGGTCGTTGCTCCGCACCCGTACCGCCTCCGAGCACTACCACTGGCTCGAAGGGCAGGCCAGTCCCTCGCTTACGGGTGGTGAGCCGGAGCCACCTCCAACCCAGCTGCGGGCGGGAATCGACCTCGACCGGGTGAGTTTCCGCTACCCAGGGAGCGATCGGTCCGTGTTGTCCGACGTCTCGCTGCGGCTACCGGCCGGCGGAGTCGTTGCGGTCGTCGGCGAGAACGGTGCGGGAAAGACCACGCTGGTCAAGCTGCTGTGCGGGATGTACGCACCCACCGAGGGCCGGATCCTCCTCGACGACATCGACCTGGCCGACATCGACATCGAGGCGTACCGGAAGCGGCTCACGGCCGGTTTCCAGGACTTCATGCGCTTCGAGTTGGCGATCCGGGAGGCCGTGGGCGTCGGCGACCTACCCCGGATGGACGACGAGGACGCGGTGCGGGGCGCGCTGGCGAAGGCGAACGCCGGCTTCACCGAACGCCTCCCCGGCGGGGTCGAGACCCAGCTGGGCCTGTCGTGGCAGGGCGGGGTGGACTTGTCCGGCGGCGAGTGGCAGAAGCTCGCGCTGGCCCGGTCGATGCTGCGTTCGGACCCGTTGCTGATGGTGCTCGACGAACCCACCGCCGCCCTCGACCCGCACACCGAGCACGCGCTGTTCGAGCAGGTCGCCGCCGGCGCGCGAGACGCCCGGTCCGGGCGGGTCACGCTGCTGATCTCGCACCGGTTCTCCACCGTACGCATGGCGGATCTGATCGTCGTGCTCGACCAGGGGAGGGTCGTCGAGCAGGGCAGCCACGAGGATCTCGTCGGCCAAGACGGGCTGTATGCCGAGCTCTACCACCTGCAGGCGAAGGCGTACCAGCAGTCGTGACATCCGCCCCGTCCCCGGTTGACGGTAGGTGCCGGTCACCGCCTCGCCGGGCCGCAAATGACCACGCTGAGCATGCCTGTGGCACGTGGGCAAGGCGTCGGCGCCTCGCCGGTGAGCACAGGCCTGGCTGACCAGGCGACCAACAGCTGGGGCCGCCGCGCGGGTGGCAGCGGTTCCGCCTCAGCCGCGCAGGTGGGGCGCCGCGCGGGGGTGGCCGCGCTTCGGCCTCAGCCGCGGGTGGCCGCGGTTCCGCCTCAGCCGGGTGGGTCGAGTTCGCGTTGGCGCAGCTCGATCCGGCGGATCTTGCCGGTGAGGGTCTTCGGCAGGGAGTCGACGAACTCCACCTTGCGTGGATAGGCGTACGCCGACAGCCGGCTGCGTACATGCTCCTGGATCGCCTTGATCAGCTCGTCGGAACTCTCGTTGCCCGCGGCCAGGACGATGAACGCCTTCACCACGGTGCCGCGGCGGTCGTCCGGTGAGGCCACGACAGCGGCCTCGGCGACGGCGGGGTGTTCGAGACAGGCCGACTCCACCTCGAACGGACCGATCCGGTAGCCCGCGGAGATGATCACGTCGTCGGCGCGTCCTGCGTACCAGATGTAGCCGTCCTCGTCGGCCGTTGCCGCGTCCTTCGTGTGGAACCACTCGCCCCCGAACGCCTCCTCCGTGTCTTCGGGACGGTTCCAGTAGCCCAACGGGTAGTGCGGGTTCGACCGCGCCCGCAGACAGATCTCGCCGCGCACCCCCGCCGCGACCGGTTTCTCGTCCTCGTCGAGGATCTGCACGTCCCACCCGGGCATCGGCCGGCCCATCGAACCCTCGCGGACCTCCATGAAGCCGAAGTTGCCGCACAGCGGGTAGGACTCAGTGAGGCCGTAGTAGTCGAGCACGGTCACGCCGTACTGCTCGCGGAACCACCGGATCGCTTCCGGGTTGAGCGGCTCGCCGGCCGAGCACACGACGCGGAACGCTTGTGGGTAACGCGCCGCGGCGTCCGGCACCGCCATCATCGACCGCACGGCCGTCGGCGTCGTGAAGACATTCGTGACCTGGTGGCGACTCAGGAAGGCGAGCTGCTTGTGCGGGTCGAAGCCGCCCTCGCGTTGGTAGACGTACTGCACCGCACCCAACCGCCACGGCCCGAGCAGCGGCGCGATGCCGGCGGCCCAGGCCCATTCGCCCATGCCGTGGAACGCCTCGCCCTCGCGGACGTCGTGGCAGTAGACGAACTCCTCGTGCGCCAGCAGATAACGGTGCGCGTGCACGATGCCCTTGGCGAGGCCCGTGGTGCCGGAGGAGTAGTAGAGCTGGGCGGGATCGTCTGCCGCGGTGTCGACGGCGGCGAACTCGGGATCGCCGGTCGCGAAGAGATCGTCGTCGAGGACGAGGACATGCTCGACCAGGCTCGGATCGATCCGGTGCTTGTTGGCCGCGTTGGTGACGAGGACCTTCGCCTGGGAGTCGGTGAGGCGGTGGCGGATACCGTCGTCGCCGTAGAGGACCGACATCGACAGCAGGATCGCTCCGCTCTGGTAGGTGCCGAAGAACGCCGCCGCCGTTTCAGGCGTGGGCGGCAACAGCATCGCCACCCGGTCGCCCCGCTCTACTCCGTGGGTGCGCAGGACATTGGCGAAGCGGTTGGCCTTCTCCTGCAGCTCGCCCCAGCGAACCGTCCGCACGTTGCCGGCGAAGTCCTCGTGGACCATGGCAAGTGTGTCGGGCGGATGCTTGAAGCAGACATCCTCGGCGATGTTGTAGCGCGCGGGGATGGCCCAGCGGTGCTGGGTGATCGCCTCGTCGTAGGACTGGAAGCTCATCTCGGCTCCTCCGTTTGCCGGGCGGCGGCCGGTTTCATGATCATGAGGCAGAAGGTCGGCTTTCTAAGGCTACCGAAGCCCAGTTTCTGCCTCATGATCATGAAACCCGCGTGTCGGGTGGCGGGCAGTCACGGCTGGGAAAGGCAGGTGGAGCATGACGACCAGCGTGGCGACGCACGCGAAGCCTTCGCCGTACTGCTCGATCAGGCGACCACGCACACCGAGGCCGACTGCTGGATCTGCCCGGCGACCGCAAGTGTCGCGCCCATCGGCTACGAGAACACCGGCGACAGTTGGCTGACGTCGTTATGGTCTCTTGCCGGCTGGCCGGCGATCAGCATTCCCGTCTACGACGGGCCTGGTGGCCTCCCGCGCGGCCTGCAGTGCATCGCCCGCGCCGGAGGCGACGAGCAGCTTCTCGAATGGGCCGGCGCCCTCGCGACGACTCTCGAAAGAAAGCGTGCGGGCTGAGAAACAACAGCTTCAACTTGCCGTTGGATCAATTTCATCGCAACTAGCACAGGAAAACAAGACTTGTATTCGCCGCTCACGGCTGCGCACACTGTCGCACGTTGTCTCGTCCCGGTCGTCGACGAGTGCGCCGACAAGACGAAAGGCATCGGCTTTACACGCTCGTATGCATGCTACGCCAGGCGATCAAATTCCCTTTCTGGGTTCGGGTCTGCGTGGCTAGTGTGGGCGCGCCGACGACACCGGGTGAGACGACACAGGGTGAGACGGCATTGCGGGAGCCTGCGGACGCCGTTCTGCTGCGTACGCGGGAAATCGAAGTGGGGGGAGACAAATCATGGGATGGATCCGTCGGCTCACCGGCTACTGCTGGCGGTCGCGCCGCGCGGTGTTGCTGGGCCTGGTCGGCTCGCTCGGCGTGACCGCGATCGCCGTGCTGACGCCCTTGGTCGTGCGGCAGGTGGTCGACGAGGTCATCCTGGCCGAACGACAGCCGCTCGCTCCATGGTTGGGCCTGCTCATCCTCGCCGGCGTGGGACGTGGAGTGTTCGCCTTTCTCCGCCGGTGGTACGTCGGCAACGTCCAGTACGGCCTCGAGTACGACCTGCGGATGGATCTGTTCAGGTCCCTGCAGCATCTCGACGGCGCCCAGCAGGACCGGCTACGCACCGGACAGGTCGTGAGCCGGTCGGCGTCGGACGTCACACTGGTCGAACGGCTCATGTCGATGGTTCCGCTGCTCCTGGCGAGCGCGGTGCAGTTCGTCGCAGCGCTGGTCATCATGGCCGTGCTGTCGCCGATCCTGACGAGCGTGGCGTTGCTGATCACACCGATCGTGATCTTCGTGACCAGACGCGGCAACAGTGTCTTCTTCCCCGCGACCTGGGACCAGGCGCAGCGCCGGGGTGAGGTGGCCGGGGTCGTCGAAGCGGCGGTGTCAGGCGTCCGCGTCGTCAAGGGTTTCGGTCAGGAACATCGCGAACAGCGCAAGCTCGAACGCGCCGCGACCGAGGTGTACGCCGCCGGCATCCGGGTCAACCGGCTGGTCGCGCTGTACATGCCGTTCTTCCGTGGGATGCCGGCGTTGGGCCAGGTCGGCATCCTGGCGGTGGGTGGCTACCTCGCCCTGCGCGGTGACATCTCGCTCGGGACCTTCATGGCGTTCGCCGCCTACCTGGGCTCGATGATCGGTCCGTTGATGATGTTGACCGGCCAGATCACCCAGGCGCAGACCACCAAGGCGGCGGCGATCCGGATCTTCGAGATCATCGACGCCCGGCCGACGATCACGGACGCGCCGGATGCCGGCGACGCACCTGCGGGCGCGGTCCCGATCGAGTTCGACCGCGTGACCTTCGGCTACGACCCGGACAACCCGGTGCTGCGCGACGTGTCACTGCGGGTCGACCCCGGCGAGACGCTCGCGCTGGTGGGCGGAGCGGGCTCGGGCAAGTCCACGGCCGCCATGCTCCTGGCGAGGTTCTACGACCCGTGGAGCGGCTCCGTCCGGCTCGGTGGTCAGGACATCCGCCGGCTGTCGATGAGCTCGCTGCGCGGGCGTATGGGCATGGTCTTCGAGGACAGCTTCCTGTTCTCCGACACGATCCGCGCCAACATCGCGTTCGGTCGTCCGGACGCCACCGACGACGACGTGAGAGCGGCGGCCCGGGCCGCGGAGGCGGACCGGTTCGTCCGCGCCCTTGACGACGGCTACGACACGGTGGTCGGCGAGCGCGGCCTCACCCTTTCCGGCGGGCAGCGGCAACGGATCGCACTGGCGCGGGCGATCCTGGCCGACCCGCACGTCCTTGTGCTCGACGACGCCACCTCGGCGGTCGACGCGGGAGTCGAGGCCGAGATCCATGCCACGTTGCGACAGGTGATGCAGGGACGGACGACGATCCTCATCGCCCACCGGCGCAGCACCCTGCAGTTGGCCGACCGGATCGCGGTGTTCCACCATGGCGAGGTCCTCGACGTCGGGACCCACGAGGAACTGGTCGGACGCTGCGCGCGCTACCGCCTGCTGCTCACCGGCCATGACGACGAAACCGATGGTGTCGTACTGGACGCCGCACTGGATGGTGTCGGCCGAGCTGACGATCAGCTGCGGCCGGACGCCGAGCAGACGACGCCGGCGCACACACCGGAGCTGTGGTCCAACCCGCCGGCGGAGGACCTGGTGGGAGTCGGAGCGCTGGGCCAGGCGACGCTGCCGCCCGACCAGCAGGCGAAGGTCGCGGCCCTCCCGGCCGTCGAGGCGACGCCCGACGTCGACGTCGACGAGGCCCGACAAGCCGAGCCGACGTTCAGCCTGCGGCAACTCTGGCGCCCCTTCCGTACGGGCATCCTGGTCAGCACGGCGCTGGTGACGGTCGAGGCCGCGCTCGGCCTCGCCGTGCCGTGGCTGACCCGCGCGGGCGTCGACCAAGGTGTCACCCAGGGCGCCGCCGACGTGTTGTTCGGCATGTCAGGGCTCGCGCTCGTGACCGTGGCCGCCGGGTGGCTCGTCACCATGGCGAACGTCGGGACCGTCGGGCGAAACGGCGAGCGCGTCCTCTACTGGTTGCAGGTGAAGATGTTCGCGCACCTGCAACGCCTCGGACTCGACTTCTACGAGCGGGAGCGGGGCGGTCAGGTGATGACGCGCCTCACGAGCGATGTCGACGCGGTGCGGGCGTTCATCCAGGGCAGCCTCGGCATGGTCGTCGTCGCGGCGCTGACCTTCGTCGGCGTCCTGGGCGTGATGGTCCAGATCAGTCCGCCCCTGACCCTGGCGACCGTGGCGCTCCTGCCTGCCTTCGCCGTCGCCGTCGCCGTCTACCGGAAGGTGTCGACCAAGGCCTACGACGAGGCGCGTGACCAGCTGAGCTCCGTCAACGCCAACTTCCAGGAGAACATCGCGGGGATCCGCGTCGCGCAGGCGTACGGCCGTGAGGGTCGGAACATCGAGATCTTCGACGACCTGGCGACGGGGTTGCTGGCGCGGCGTCGCCGCTCCCAGATCCACCTGGCGTGGTTCTTCTCCGTCACCGAGCTCGCCTACGAGGTCGCGGCCGCGATCGTGCTCGGCGTCGGTGCCGGGTTGGTCGGGGCAGGAGAGCTGACTGTCGGTGGGATCATCGCCTTCCTGCTGTACGTCACAATGCTGTTCTCACCGATCCAGCAGTTCTCGCAGGTCGTCGACGGCTACCAGCGGGCCAAGGTCGGGCTGCGCCGGATCGGAGAGTTGCTGCGTACGCCGACGTCGACCCCGCTGCCCACCGAGCCGGTAGCGCTCGGCCGGATCGCCGGTCAGATCGAGTTCGACCAGGTCCGGTTCAGCTATGCGATCCGCGACGCGGACCCTGCCGATGGTGACCCTGCCGACGGGGGCTCTGGCGACGGGGGCTCTGGCGACGGGGGCTCTGCCGCCGAGGGCTCAGGCGACGGGGACCCGGCTGATGTGGGGAGCCGCCTGGTCGAGGCACTTCGCCATGTCGACCTGCGCATCGAACCCGGCGAAACCGTCGCGATCGTGGGCGAGACCGGTGCCGGGAAGTCGACGATGGTCAAGCTGGTCGCGCGGTTCTACGACCCGACGGCAGGCGCGGTACGCATCGACGGGCAGGACCTGCGCGACCTCGACCTGCAGGCGTACCGGCAGCGGCTCGGGGTCGTCCCGCAGGAGGCGTACCTCTTCGACGGCTCGGTTCGGGACGTCATCGCCTACGGAAGGCCGGACGCCGCACCGGCGGAGGTCGAGCGCGCCGCCCGCGCCGTCGGAGCCCACGAGATGATCGCGACGTTGAAGCACGGCTACCTGCACCCGGTGGGCGAACGCGGGCACAGCCTGTCGGCCGGACAGCGGCAGCTCCTCGCCCTCGCGCGGGCCGAGCTGACCGATCCGGCGATCCTGTTGCTGGACGAGGCGACGGCCTCCCTCGACATCGCCACCGAGGCGGCGGTGTCGGCGGCGACCCAGCGGCTCGCCTCCCGGCGTACGACGCTCGTCATCGCGCACCGGCTCACGACTGCCCAGGCGGCGGACCGGATCGTGGTGGTCGACGACGGCGTGATCGTGGAGTCCGGTACGCACGACGAACTGGTCGCCGCCGACGGCCGTTACGCCGACCTCTGGCACACCTTCTCCGGCGACGCCGACGACAGGGTCGTACGGACTGCACCCGTCTGACGGCGGACGGGCCACCCGCTGATGCTGATCTGAATCCACAATGAGGCCGGCCGTCGGTAGAAGTACGCGAATGGTCCACCCCTCTCACCAGCCCCACGGGCCGGGACAGCAGCAACCCGGTGGCCAGCAACCCGGTGGCCACCGGCACCCGGGCTTCCAGACCGGCCAGGACGGCCACGGTCATGCGGGCGGCCCCTCGCAGCGGAAGCGCACTGGTGCGGTCGTCGCGGTTGTGGCCAGCGTGGTGGGGCTGCTCGCTGGGCTCGGCGTCGCCGGGTTCGTCGAACCCGGCTTCTTCCTCAGCGACGGAAAGGCCCCCGTCGTCGGCGGCGCGGCTGACCCGACCACGACGCCGAAGGAGAACGTGCAGCACTCCGCCAGCGGCTCCGACGGTCCGAGCGCGGGCAGCGATCTGCCGACGCCCCACGACGGCGCCGAGGGGCAGGCACTCATCCGGACGTTCCTCGACAAGACGAATGCCGGGGACGCCGCCGGAGCGATGCGTCTGCTCTGCGCGGACAGTGACAGCCAGGTCGAGCTCGCCAGCGCCATCCAGGGCAAGGCGAACCTCGAGATCAACACCGTCGGACAGGTGCTGAGCAAACCCGACTTCGCCGCTGCCGACCTGAAGGGCACGGTCAACGGCGAGCCAGTCTCCGTGGGACGGGTCAGCGCGTTCTACCAGGACGGCGGGTGGTGCGTCTTCACCTTCTACACGGCCTGAACCTTCACGACCTGAGCCGTCAAGGTCAGGCCGGGTGTTGCGTACGGAGAAATCAGTGGGGCAAGGCGTCGAGCAGTGCGCGGACCTGCGCGGCGTCGGGATGGTCGATCTGGTCGAGGATCGTCAACGACTGCCGCCACGCGGCCCCAGCGGCGCTCGGCTCCCCGGCGGCAAGGTGGGCGTCACCGAGCCGGCGGAGCGTGTCAGCCTCGGAGTAGCGCACCTCGAGCTCTCGAGTCAGTCGAAGGGAGGCCTGATAGCAGGTGATGGCGTCGGTGTGGTTGCCGCTCCGGTGGTGCGCGAGGCCGATGCTGTCCCACGTGTTCGCCTCGCCGCTCCGGTTGCCCAGCTCCTGGTGCAGGGTGAGCGCCTGCCGGCAGTGCACCAGGGCCTCGTGCGTGTTGCCGAGTTCCAGGTGGTCCCAGCCGACCGCGTTGAGCGCCCTGGCTTCGAGGACCCGGTCGCCCGCGGCCCGCGCGAACGCGAGGGACTGTTCGGAGTGGTGGAGCGCCTCGGTTCCGGCGTCCTGTTGCTCGAAGAGAAGGGAGAGATGCCAGTGGACGTCAGCCTTGCCGGCGGGGTCGTCCAATCGGTCGAAAAGGTCGAGAGCGCTCACGAGATGGGCACGTGACTCCTCCGTGTGGCCGAGGAGCGCTTTGACCGAGCCAAGATTGCGGTGGGCCATGGCCTGCGCGGGAGAGTCGCCGACCCGCACTGCGGCCTCGAGGGCAGCCTGCTGGGTGATCCTCCAGTCGTGCCAGTACCCCCGGCGGTAGCAGAACTCGGCAACCGTCCAGGCGATCTGCCAGGCGTGGACGTCGAAACCGTGGTCGCCGGCGACGCCCACGGAGGCGAGCAGGACCTCACGTTCGGCGGTGAACCACTCCATCGCCTGCTCGTGACCGTCGAGAGTGTCGACCGTGACGCCGGACAGGGGTGGTGTGGGGGTGAGGGGTTTGCGGTGCGGATTGAGCAGCGTGGCCGCGGCGTGACCGGTGTGAACGTGGTGATCGAGCAGCCGGTGCATGGCGGCTCGTCGTTCCGTGGTGGAGTCGTGGGTGTCGGCGAGCTCCGCGGCGTACGCGCGGAGCAGGTCGTGGAACCTGTACCGGCGGCCGCGGTGTTCGGTGAGCAGGTGCGCACGACAAAGCTCGGCCAGCAGCGGTTGGACGAGATGTCTCGACAGTGCGGAGAGGCTCGCCGCCGCCGATGTCGAGATGTCCGGGCCCGCATGCAGGGCGAGCAGCCGGAACAGCCGTGCCGCCGGCGGGCTGAGCGTGCGGTAGGACCAGGAGAACACCGCCCGCGCGTCCGTGGTCGGGTCGCCGATGGTGAGTGTGTCCAGGCTCGACCGGGACTCGCGGATGTCAGAAGCCAGGGCGCGAAGGGGTGAGTCGCGCTGAGTGGCGGCCCGTGCGGCGACCACCGCCAGGGCGAGCGGCAGGCGTACGCACCGGGTGATGATCTCGTCCGTCGGCTCCGGCTCGGCGTCGATCCGATCGGTCCCGAGCCGAAAGGCCAGCAGGTCCCGCGCCTCGTCCGTGGTCAGGAGGTCGAGGGTCAGCTGGTGGGCGGCGACGCCGGCGACGAGGCCGGTGAGCTGGTCGCGACTCGTGATCAGGGTGAGGCAACCGGGCGTGCCCGGCAACAGGGCGCGGACCTGGTCCGCGTCGCGTGCGTTGTCGAGTAGCACGAGCATGCGTTTGTCGGCCAGCAGCGAGCGATACAGCGCGGCCTGGGCGTCCAGCTCGGAGGGAACCCGGTGGGGCGGTATGTCGAGACCTTCCAGGAACCCGCGGATCGCATCCGCCGGCGTCATGGCCTGGCCGGACGCATGGTAGCCGCGCAGGTTGACGTAGAGCTGGCCGTCGGGGAACCGCGCGGCCACGCGGTGTGCCCAGTGCAACGCCAGCGAGGTCTTGCCGACGCCGGCGGTGCCGGCGATCACGGCGACCGCCGCGTTCGCGGCCTCGCCGTTCAGGTCGGTGAGCAGGTTGTCCAATGCCTTCAGCTCGAAGGCACGGCCGACGAACCCGTCCACGCGGGCGGGCAGTTGCCGTGGTGCGACGTGCGGCGCGGCCGGGGCGTCGCCGGGCGCGATCGGGGCGACCGGCCCGACCGGCGTCCCTCCCAGCAGGTCGGCGTGGATCTGCCGGAGCTCCGGTCCCGGTTCGGTACCCAGTTCGTCGGCGAGGCGTACGCGGATCCTTTCGTACTGCTCGAGTGCCTCGGCCTGTCGACCGCAGCGGTCGAGGGTGGTGAGCAACCGGACCCACAACGGTTCCCGCAACGGGTGGCGCGCCGTCAGCTCACTCAGCTCCCCGATCAGGTCACGGTGTCGGCCATCGGCGAGATCCACGTCGATCCGCCGCTCGATCGCGACCAGGCACTGCTCGACGAGTCGCGGTGCCTGGGTGTGCACCAGCCAGTCCGAACGCACGCCGTCGAACGGGCTGCCACGCCACAGGGCCAGCGCCTCCTCCAGCAGGGTTCTCTCGGTGGACGTGTCAGGCGCTCGCCCCGCGGCGTCCAGCAGCCGCATGAGCCGGAGGGTGTCCACGCTGTCCGGATCGGCGCGCAGGACATAGCCGTTCGCGGTCCGGCCGATGTGGCCTTTGCCGAGCACGGCGCGGAGCCTCGTGACGTATGTCTGCGCAGCCCGCCGGGCGTTGTCCGGCTGGTCCTCGTCCCACAGCGCGGTCGCGAGCCGCTCGGTGGAGACCGGCTGGCCCGCCGACATGGCCAGGACCGCCAGGACGGTCCGGAGCCGGCCGGTGGTGAGCGTGACCTGCTGGCCGTCGAGCAGCACCTCGAAGGGTCCCAGCAGCCTGACCGTCAGCACGCCGTCAGCCCGATCGTCACTGCGCACAGCACGGCCCCCTTCGCGACGACCGGCTCGTCGGCGCCCGCAAGGCCCGGATCGTCGCAGCCCACCCGTGGCGCCGCCGAATCATTGTGCCAGGTCAGCTGGGCAACCACGGTCGGCCGTCGCCCCATCGTCGGCACAGCACATGAAGCCGAAATGAAGCAGGCGCTTGCCACACTGTCGCCGGCAGGACAGCCCGCACCCTGCCGCCTTGGCATGTGGTGGATTTCGTACTGGCAGGGGTTATGTCTCATCAGCTGTCGCCCGACGGTAAGTGGGTCTGGGATGGTCACCAGTGGCGGCCGAGGCCGAAATGGTGGCGACGTCCCGGCTGGGTGGTGTTGGTCGCGGGCCTCGTCGCCTGCCTCGTCGTCGCCACCTTTGCCGTGCCTGTGGCCAGCTACCTGATCCGGGTGAACGGGTCCGGCGCTCCTGCCGCGGAGCCCGCTGCCACCCAGACCGGATCACCGGAGCGGTCGCGACAACCTCGCCAGCAGGTGCCTGAGACGATCCGGCCGGGCGAAGAAGTGACGAAGGAGCGGTTGGCACAGGTGTCGCCATCCGAGTTCTACTGGGAACTGCTGGAACGCCAGATGACTCGGCCCATCAGCCTGATCACGAGCACCTACTTCGCCAAACCTCAGGACTTCGAGCAACACAAGTCGTACTACGTCAATCAGCTGGGCATCGATCGCCGTACCGGCGAGTTCACCGCTGCCAAGACTTCCTACCAGGAAGGCCGTACGTCGACGATGAACCGGTGCGTCGACGGCAAGTACTACTACTGGAGCAGCTACGACGAGGAGTGGTCCCACCTCCAGTCCAGTGACCAGGACTGTGCGGAGATCCCTACGCTGATGCACTCGGCGTCGACCGACGGCGTGGTGACCAGTGGGCTTTCCGGGAAACAGGCAGACAAGGTTGTCGCCGCTCTGCGCGACGAGTTCGACGGCTTCGCCCATCCTGGGAAACCGGTGTTGATCACCATCGACGGAAAGACCTACGTTCGACAGGTGGTCGACTACACGCCACTGAAGCTCGAGGACGGCAGGTACTGGGGAACGATGATCTTCACGCTTGCCTTCGAGGAAACGGGCCTGGATCCGGAGACCTGGCCTTGGTACACAGGGCTTGGCCCTGGTGAGGGTCTGCACGTCGTCTACTACATCGACCCGCACACCCTCCTACCCGTGGCGTCGGTCATGCGGTCGACACCGGTCCTTGATGACCAGGGCAAGGAAAAGGTTCGGTACGACCAGACGATGGCGTTCAACTACCAATTTCCGGCGAAGCTTCCTGAGCAGACACTCAAGGGCGCGAAGCCGCTCACGCTGACGTTGCCCGAAGGGTGGCACATCACGAAGTGAGGCGAGCATGAATGGGCGACCGACCTTCAGGTGGAGAAGTTGAGCCCTCGGACCGTGACGCTGACGCTGTTCGGAAACTCCTCGTGCGCCCCTGCACCCGGTTCGAAGTCCACGTGCATTCGCTGGAAGTCGGCGCGGTGCACCTTGGCGTCGCTGATGCTCTGCAGAAACCATCGACGCGCCTGGACCGTCATGCCGCCCATGGAGTGGTCGGCGCTCTGGAGCAGGAACGCGAGGAGATCCTCGTACTGCTTGTCCGAAAGGCCGGCGCCGAAGCCGACGCTGGCGCTGATCTCGGTGGCTTGGCGGCCCTTGCAGATCAGTTCGTACTTCTCGCCCCGCCCGAGGCACGGGTCGATGGCGAAGATGGTGTAGACGGCGTCCGGAACCCGTCGCTGACACTTCAGCGCCTGGAGTTTTCGGTCGAGAGTGCAGCGGAAGCCCTGACCCGTGTAGTGCTCCCGGGTTTCGACGATCCCGGCCTCGGTGTCGCCGGAGGGAATCACGCGAGGTTTCGCGCCGTGTGCGACCAGCTCGAGCTGATAGGCATCCCGAGGCTCGGAAACGAACAGCGCCGAGGTTCCCCACGAAAGCCGCGACGAGCTGTGCGTGCCGGGGGTGTCTGGTGCCCTGTCCTTGTCGCGACCATCCACGATCGCGCGCGCCTCGCCGGCCTTCAGGATCGTGCCGTCGAGTGCCTCGACCGTCGTACGGAAGAGTTTCAACGACGCTGCCGGATTGTCGAAGTAGTCGATGCTGAGATCGACCACGGCGACCGAGCCGTCGGGGGCGGTCTGGATCCGGGCTGTCTGCTCGTCGAGGCTGCTCGAGCCCGGTTCGAGATAGCAGCTGTGCACGACAACTGGTTCCGTCAGCGACTCGTAGCACGCATAGCCCGCGCTGGTCAGTGCCGCGGTCACGCTCCTGAGTTCGCGCAGGGTCGGTGTGGGCTTGGTGGTGGGTGAGTGGGCGGGCTCGGAAGCGGTGGCTTTCCGATCTGGCCGGTCGGCGCTTCCGCCGGTGATGCTCTCCTCGCCCGAGCGGAGGATGCGGTCCAGAGCTGCCGACGCCCCGCCGAGGGCGAGAGAGCCCACGACGATCGCGGCGAGGACGATCAACGCGTGCTTCCTCGGGTTTACTCCGTCCGTACGCATGACGGCTGCCTCCGCTGGAGTGTCACTGGTGTCGTTTCGCCCCCCGGACGCGGCGCAGTCCCGGTCCGGAAGCGTGCGGTGTCTCGGTGTCTCCCGGGGTGCCAGCACCTGGAGGCGGGAGTCGGCACGACCGTACGGACCTGCTGCGTCAAACCTGCTTCAGCTCAGCGTCGGTGGGCCGGGGAGGTCGGGCGTGAGATGCGGCCCGCATCCGTCGGCAGGGACGGCGGACCTTGACACCAACCATCCGCGGGCGAGCTGAAACGCCATGGTGTCTCACAGTGGTTGTTCCTGGTCGGGTTCAGCCTGAAGGACGCCTACTTCGGGTGGGGGTTCTTGCTGCCCGGCGTGCCAAACGGGGTGACACCGGAGTCGTGCCGACGTGGTTTGACGCGGCACGTGCTCGGCGTCTTGGATGGTGCGGGACCATGAGGGGGAGGGATCGGTGTCGATCAAGCATCTTCGTCCGTCCGGAGCCGCCGACGAACGTAGCCAGCTGACCGGATGGCTCGACCTGCAACGTGCCGGCGTACGGATGAAGTGCGAGGGCCTGTCCGAAGCGGACGCACATCGTGCCGTCCTTCCGTCGTCGCCGCTCATGACGATGGCCGGCATCGTGGCGCATCTGCGCTGGGTGGAGTACTCCTGGTTCCACCTCGATCTGCTCGGCGAACCCGACACGGGCCAGACGCCTTGGCGCGACGACGGCGACCCTGACGCCGAGATGCGGGTCGACGGCCGGAAGCTTGCGGACCTGCTCGACGAGTACGACGAGGAGTGCGCGCGCTCACGGGCGATCACCGCGAGCCACACCCTCGACGATCTCGAGAAAGGGCAGCACGGCGGCGACAATCCCGCCTCCCTGCGGTGGATCCTGCACCACATGATCGAGGAGACCGCGCGTCACCTCGGCCACATGGACGCGATCCGCGAGATCCTCGACGGCAGGACCGGCTACCTGGGCTGAGCCGGCGCAGGGAGTTCGGCGATCGCCTGGGGTGTCGGTGGGCGGTTCTAGGCTGTCGTCCGCATCCCCGCTCCGGCCAGGGCAGGTTGCCTCGTGCGTACGTCGACTCCCCTCTCGGCTGCGGCCGCGCGGCGGATAGCCCTGGCCGCACAGGGGTTTCTCGATCCGCGGCCGGCAGGCAGAGTCGACGCCCGGCACATCCAGCGGGTGGTGAACCGGGTCGGCTACCTCCAGCTCGATGCGTTGAACGTGCTGTGCCGGATGCACTACGCGACCCTGTTCGGCCGCCTCGGGCCCTACCCACGAAGGCTCCTGGATCGCCTCGCCTGGGGTGATGGACGACAGCGCGCGTTGTTCGAGTACTGGGGAAACGCCGCGACCCTGCTACCGGTCTCGATGCACCCCCTCTTTCGCTGGCGGATGAAGCGTGCGGCGGAGCAGGAGTGGTCGGGCAGCGCCCGGATCGCTCAGCTGCCGGCGGGCTACGTCCGCGAGGTCCTCGCCGTTGTCGCGGAGCGTGGACCGATCAGTGCCGGTGAGATCGGTACGGAGGGGCGTCGCCCCGGCGGCGGTGGGATGTTCAACTGGAGCCACGCGAAGGTCGCGCTGGAGTGGCTCTTCATCACCGGCCAGGTGAGCATCGCCGCCCGCCCCCACTTCACCCGGATGTACGACCTCACCGAGCGCGTGCTGCCACCAGAGGTGTTGGCGATGCCGACGCCCACCGAGGAAGACGCCCAACGCGAGCTCATCCGGTTGGCGGCCCGGGCACTCGGCGTCGCCACTGCGGCCGACCTGCGTAACCACTGGTTCCTGCCGGCCAGCGAGTCGAAGGTCCTCGTCGCCTCGCTGGTTGAGGCGGGGGAGCTGCTGCCCGTGCGGGTGGAGGGCTGGCGCGGGCCGGCGTACGTCTGGCACCAGGCACGGATACCGCGCCGGGTCCACGTCCGTACCCTGCTGTCGCCGTTCGACCCGGTGTTCGGTGGGCAGTTGCGGTGCCCGCGCCTGTTCCAGTTCGACCACCACATCGAGTTCTACAAACCGAAGGAAAAGCGGGTCTACGGATACTTCGTCCTCCCGTTCCTCCTCGGTGACCGCCCGGTCGGTCGGGTCGATCTCAGGGCCGACCGCACCGGGTCCGCCCTGGTTGTCCAGGCCGCACACGCCGAACCCGGCGTCGACGAAGCCGAGGTGGCGGCAGAGCTTGCCGTCGAGCTACGGCACATGGCCGACTGGCTCGGCCTCGATCGCATCGTCGTCACAGGACGAGGAAGTCTGGGCTCCGCTCTGGTGGGTTCATGAGCAGGCCGGTGCCCGAATGTCGCTCTCCGCACCGGTCAATCCGCTGTACGTGACTCATGATCATGAGTCACGTCCTGGCCCCGTGCTCCGGCTGGCCCGGTGCGGGCCGGAGGCCGCGATCTCGGTAGGCTCCCGGCAGGTGTGCCGGGAAGTCTGGTCGGCGGTGCCCATCACCGACCGCCGAGGAGGATCCCCACATGCCTGTTGGCTCGCTGAGCGCCGCCTTCGTGACCAGTAGCCAGACAGCCGGCCAGCCAGCCACTCAGACAGGCGCCGCGCCGGTTGTCCGGCGGGGCGCTGAAGGCGAGTTGTCGCGATGACCGGCTGGATCCTGCCGGTCGCGGTCTTCGCCCTCGCGTACGTCCTGATCGTGCACGACCGGCTGCCGCGGACCATGATCGCATTGGTCGGCGCGGGAATCGTCGCCGCCGCGGGCGTCGTCGGTGCCCACGACCTGTTCTATTCCGAGCACACCGGCATCGACTGGAACGTCATCTTCCTGCTGCTCGGGATGATGATCATCGTCGGCGTGCTGCGCCAGACGGGCGTCTTCGAGTTCCTCGCGATCTGGGCGGCCAAGAAGGCCCGAGGTAAGCCGTACCGGCTGATGGTCCTCCTCTGCGTGCTGACCGCGGGGGCGTCCGCCATGCTGGACAACGTGACCACGGTGCTGCTGGTCGCGCCGGTCACCATCCTGGTGTGCGTACGACTGGGCCTGCGACCGGTACCGTTCCTGATCGCCGAGGTCCTCGCCTCCAACATCGGAGGTACGGCGACACTGGTCGGCGACCCGCCCAACATCATCATCGCGAGCCGGGGAGGGCTGTCGTACAACGACTTCCTGGTTCACCTGGCGCCGTTGGTCGTCGTCCTCCTCGCGGTGTTCCTCCTGATGGCGAGAGTGCTGTTCCGGAAGGACTTCGTCGCCGATCCGGCCCGGGTCGCCGAAATGATGGAGCTGAACGAACGGGAGGCCATCGGCGATCCGAAACTCCTCGTCCGCAGCCTGATCGTGCTCACCGCCGTCCTCGCCGGCTTCGTTCTCCATCCGGTGCTGCACATCGAGCCGTCGGTCGTTGCCCTGCTGGGTGCGGGCCTGCTGGTACTGGTGAGCCGGCTGCCGACCGGTGCGTACATGGAGGACGTCGAATGGGAGACGCTGCTGTTCTTCGCGGGGCTGTTCATCATGGTGGGTGCACTGGTCAAGGTCGGCGTGATCGACACCATCGCCGACGCCCTCAGTGCCGCCACCGACGGTGAGGCGACCCGCGCCGTTCCGCTGCTGCTGTTCGGGTCGGCGGTCCTGTCGGCGATCATCGACAACATCCCGTTCGTCACGACGATGAGTCCGGTCGTCGCCCAACTGGTAGCGCCCGACGGCCCGCTTGCGGGCGAGACCGTGCTGTGGTGGGCGCTCGCCCTCGGCGCCGACCTTGGCGGCAACGCGACCGCGATCGGAGCCAGCGCCAACGTCGTCGTCCTCGGCATCGCCAAGCGCAACGGGCACCCGATCAGTTTCTGGGAGTTCACGAAGTACGGCCTGGTCGTGGCGGCGGCGACGGTCCTGCTCAGCCTGCCGTACCTCTGGCTGCGCTATCTCATCTGACCGGGCCCGTTGCCGCGTGGGCTCGCGAGTGCCGCGGCCGCGGCGAGGACGCCGGCCGCGATCGAGACGACGAAGCCCGCGCTCGCACCAGCGTGGTCGATGACCTGGCCCGCGACCGCCCCACCCAGGGCGATGCCGCCCACGACGGCGCTGGTCGTCCAGGCGAGCCCTTCGGCGAGGCGGGAGGTCGGAACGGTCTCCGATACCCGCGCCGTGCTCGCGATGAGCGTGGGCGAGATCGTGAACCCCACTCCGAAGACGATCACCGCGAGGACGCCGAGGTGGTTGATGAACGGCAGCGGCAGTATCGCGACCGCAATGGCCACCGTCCCGATGCGGAACCGCGCCGAGGCGGATCTCCGCAACCGCAGGCCGCCGAGGATGGCGGCGGCGAGCATGGAGCCGGTGGCGGTGATGGCGAGGAGTACCCCGGACCACGCCCGCGCGTCCTGCTCGGAGGCGAGGGCGATGACCGAGATGTCGAAGGCCCCGAAGAGGGTCCCGATCCCCACACTCGCCGCCACCACCGGAAGGAGGAGCCGCCACCCGAGCGGCTGCAAGGCGGTTCCGGCCCCGCTCCGACCGTGCGCCGGCGGTTCGGTGCCGCGGAGCGAGGCCAGCAGGAGCGTCCCGGCGAACCCGGAGGCCAACGCCACCAGGATTCCGGCGCTCGGGTTGACCGCGGTCGCGAGAAGCGTCACGACGGGTGGGCCGATCATGAACAGCAGTTCGTCCACCACTGCCTCGAGCGCGAACGCGGTCTGTAACTCCGGCGTGTTGCCGAGCAGGTGGTTCCAGCGGGCTCGTACGTACGATCCGATCGTCGGTGAACTGCCACCGGCCAGCGCGGCGAGGACGTGGAGGACCGGAACGGGCAGGTCGAGGTCCACCACGACGACGAGCCCGCCGAGCGTCGCCGCGTGGACGAACGCGATCAGCGGAAGCATCCGCCGCTGGCCGTACCGGTCGACCAACCGGGCCTGCAGTGGCGAGCAGGCCGACCTGGCGATCACGTACGCCGCGGCCACCGAGCCGGCGATGCCGTAGGAGCCCGTCCTGGCCGAGACCAGGATGATGATGCCGAGGGCGACCATCGAGATCGGCAGCCGGCCCAGCAGTCCACTGGCGGAGAACTTCAGCGTTCCAGGAAGGCGAAGGAGCGCGCGATACGGCTCGAGCACACCCGCGACGATATCCGGACGGCAGGTAGCGCAGGTCGAGCGTGGCCGGCGAACGAACTGGCCGCGCGGGATCCGGCCCAGATGGTCGACGAGAATGGGGGCATGCACGTCCGTCCGCTCACCCCTGACCGGCTCGTCGCGGAGGTCGTGGACGCCATCGACGACCGGCCGCGCGACAGCTGGGTTCGGGTGCTTGTCGATGGCAGCCCGCCCACGCGGCCGCGGGAATGGGCCGGCGCGCTGGTCGACCCCCTGCGCACGCGGGGGCGCCCCGTCGTGCAGGTGTCCGCCGAGGACTACCTCCGCCCGGCGTCGCTCCGGTTCGAACGCGGCCGGGACGACCCCGACGTGATGTACGAGGACTGGCTCGACACCGGCGCGCTGGTCCGGGAGGTGTTCGCACCGTTGGCGGCGGGCGGCACCGGGCGCATCCTTCCGGCGCGCCATGATGCGGCGCTCGACCGGGCGTACCGCTCGGAGTATGTCGCCGTTCCACCGGGCGGTGTGGTCCTGGTCAGTGGTTCACTCCTGCTGGGATGTGGCCTGCCCGCCGACCTGAGCGTGCACCTGGCGTTGTCGCCCTCCGCGCTCGCCCGCGGTACGCCAGAGGAGGAGCGGTGGACACTGCCTGCGTACGGCCGGTATGAGGTCGAGGCTGAACCGAGCCGGCAGGCCGACGTCGTGGTCCTGCTCGACAATCCGCGCCACCCCGCACTCGTCGAATGCCGGTGAACTTCACCACGCCATAGCGAGGAATTTCCGGAAGAGTCGCCAAGCAAAGACATGTCCGGTCCCCGCGACCGCTTTCCCTATTTTCTCGCTGTCCCGGAGATAGTTAGCGGGAAGCGCCGGTCGAAAGTTCACTACCTGCTGCGTAACGTGGGTCGAAAGAGGTAGAGGAATTCCTCAGGCGCATCGCGGGCGGAAACGTCGAAGCGTACGTCGACGAGCCAACGCGGAAGAGGGCTTGCGATGGCGGACGGACGGAGGCATGACACCGGTCGGGAGCACGAACGTGGACGACGTGGTGGTACGTCTGGTGATCGCAGTCCGGTGACAGTGTCCCGGAAGGCGATGGACCAGCTCTCCATGCTCACCAGTCGTGCGGTCGAAGGCGTCTCCCGCCTGGAACACGACGAGGATGGGTGGCTTTTCCAGGTCGAGATCGTCGAACTCGACCGGATACCTGACTCGACAAGTGTGCTGGCGAGCTATGAGACGCGAACCGACGAGGACGGCAATGTCCTCTCCTATCACCGCACTCGCCGCTATCCGCGTAATCAGGCGGGTGAATTGTGACTGCTCGGCCCGAATACCGCAGAACCGGCACCGCACCCGTGTCGCGTTCCAATGACTCGTTGGCAGACATTCTTGAAAGGGTGCTCGACAAGGGAGTCGTCATCGCCGGCGACATCATGGTGAATGTTCTCGACATCGAGCTTCTGACGCTCAAGGTACGGCTGTTGATCGCCTCGGTCGACACTGCTCGGGACATGGGGATCGACTGGTGGACCGCCGATCCCTTCCTGACCGGAAACAACCAACTGGAACGGGAAAATCAGGAGCTGAAGAGCCGCATCGAGCAACTGGAACGCCAGGTGGCGGCGGCCGGCCTGCCCGAGCCGGAGGGGTCGTCGACCGGCGGCGAGCACCGGCAGGTCCGGGCGGCATCGACGCGTCGTGGGAACGGAGCGTCCGATGGGTGATGCTCCTCTGACTGGACGGCCGCCCTCCGTGCAGGAGATCGAGTCGCTCGTGGCGGACGCCGATCGGCGTGCCCGGGACCTCGTGTGCGACGAACTCGCCCGTCAGCTCGCCCAGGAGTACCGTGCCGCCGTCGCACAGTGGCTTGCGGCGCGACCTTCCACAGCGCCGCCACCGCAGCGTTCGCCGCCCGCGCCGGCCGCGCCAGCCGCACGGGCCGCTCCAGCCGCGCCAGCCGCGCCGGCCACTCAGGCCGCTCCAGCCGCATCGGCCGCTCCGGGCGAACTCGCGGGCGAGACCGCCTGGTACCTCTACGCCATCGCCAGAAAGGACGACGTGGCCGGCGTGATCGCGGACGGTATCGCCGGCGTCGAAGCGCGACGGGTGCAGTTGGTCACCACGGACGATCTCGCCGCCGTCACCGCCGAGGTTCCCCTCCGCGGGTTCCGCGCCAGCGGCGACGAACCGGACCTCAGCGTGGAAGGCTGGCTGAACAAGTCGGTCCGCGCGCACGAGAACGTGCTGGACCGCGTGTGCCGCCATGCCACCGCGCTGCCGTTCAGGTTCGGCGCGCTCTATCCGAGTCGCGATCATGTGCGTCGCGTACTGCACGCCCGGGCAGACGAACTCCGGTGTGAACTCGACCGCCTCGACGGTGCCGCCGAGTGGGGCGTCAAAGCTCACGCCACGGGTCCGCTGGCCGATGATTCGAGTGCGGAATCCGTTGCGACGGGCGGGCCGGAGGCGCCGGACGGTACGCAATGGATGAGGCGCAGGCAAGCGGCCGCGGAGGCGCGCACGCACTCCCGCGAACTGCGCGCAGAGATGGCGGCCCAGATCGACGATGCACTGTCACCGCATGCCAGAGAGACGGTCATCCGCGCGGCCTCACGGCAGGGAGATTCCGCTGCTCTGGCGTTCGATGCCGTCTATCTCATACCGCACTCGGCGGAGACCCGTTTCCACGAAGCGTTGGACCTCCTCGGTTCGCGCCACGCGGAGGAGGGCCTGCGCCTGGAGGTCACCGGTCCGTGGCCGCCGTACCACTTCGTATCGATGCGTACGGATGAGCCGGTACCTGTGGAGGAGAAGGCGTCGGGGATCCCCTCCAGGCGAGAGCCCGGAGACGCCGGAGCAACGAAAACACCTACCCGGCAAGGGGTGGTGTCATGAGCGACCGCCGGCTCGCGCTCGACGACGGCTCGCTGGTCGACGTTCTCGACCGGCTCCTCGACGCGGGTGCCTACCTCGACGGGACGGTGCTGCTCACCCTCGCGGGTGTCGACCTGGTGAGACTCGATCTCCGGCTCCTGCTGGCATCGGTCAACACGTTGCGCCCGGACAGTTCCGCCCAGCAGAGCCGACACCTGGCAGCCGGGCAGCGACGCGAAGCGGTTCCCCGCGAGGCAGAGGTCCGCGCACGCGATGAGGTCCTCGACAGCAACGCACCGTTCCGCGAAATGCCCGCGTCCGTAGGGACTGCGCCCGAACGGACTGTGCCCGAACGGACTGCGACCGCCATGAACGGCGAAGAGACCGCCTCTCTGATTCGTACCGCGAACGATCTCACCGGTGGCGACTCGTCGGGAAACCGGGCGGAAGGAGACGACAACCGCCAGGCAGGCATCGCCGGGCTCGTCGTCGTTCTCGTCGACATCGTGCGACAGCTTCTGGAACGCCAGGCGTTGCGTCGGATGGATGCCGGCACCCTCACCGAGGCCGAAGTGGAACGGCTTGGCCGGTCATTGATGGCGCTGGAGCAGCAGACGGCGGAACTCACCGACTTCGTTGGTCGGCAACGTCGCCATCCGCCCCCCATTGGTTCGGCCCGGGATCTCGACCTGGGCATGCCGTTGACTGATTCAGGAAGAAGGGCTCACCCATGACTGTCATGCCGCACCAGGGCTCAGGAGGGGTCGGCCGGGGCCACTCGAGCAGCCTGTACGACGTTCTCGAACTCATCCTGGACAAGGGTCTTGTCATCGATGCCTACATCCGGGTGTCGCTCGTGGGCATCGAACTGCTCACCATCGACATCCGGGTCGTCATCGCGAGTGTCGACACCTATCTGCGCTTTGCCGAAGCGGTGAACCGTCTTGATCTCTCCGAGAAGAAACCCCGGCAGCTTCCCGAGTTCGTCGGCGAGCTGTCAGAGCAGGGGGCGAGCGGCAAGACGAAGGGTGCACTGAGCGGAGCCGCCGAGACGTTCACCGAGGCGTTCCGCAAGGGCCGCGGCGGCGGCGAGGACGAAGACGAACGGGAACGTGAGGAGATCCCGCGTCCGCGCGGGAGTAGCCGTGAACGATCGGAGCGGCGCGATGACTGACCCGACCGAACCGCGCGCGACCCGGTCAGAAGCCACGTACGTCTACGGCATCGTCGGCGCCGAACACCCCTGCCACTTTGAGGAGGTCGAGGGTGTCGGCGAACCACCGACAAGGCTGCGCAGGCTGGATGCCGGGCAAGTGGCAGCCGTCGTCAGCGACGCACCCACCGAACTGCGGGCCAAGCGCAGAGACGTGACGGCTCACCAACGCGTCCTTGATGCGATGACCACGCAGGGCACCGTCCTGCCGATGCGGTTCGGTGTGATTGCCCGGGACGAGGAAAGCCTGCGCGAAGAGCTGATCGAGGACGGCGAGGCACACCTCGCCCTGCTCGCCGAGCTCGAGGGTCGGATCGAGATCAACATCAAGGTGTTCTGCGACGAGGACGAGATGGTCCGGGAGGTCGCGACCACCGACCCGACGATCCGCCGCCTCCGCACCCAACCCGCCACGTCGATCGAGGACCGGATCCAACTGGGTGAGTATGTCGCGCAGGCCATCCAGACGCGGTATGACCACATCGGAAAGCACATGTACGAAGCGCTCGAACCGTTGGCCGAGCGGAGTGTTCCGGGTCCGCCGGTCAAGGGGGCCGCCGTCAATGCGAGCTTTCTCGTGGACCGGAACCGAACGGCGGAGTTCGTCGACGCGGTGGATCGGCTCGACGCGTGGTTCGGTCCGGACGTCCGGCTGCAGCGGATCGGCCCGCTACCTCCGTACAGCTTCGTAGGTGCGCAGGAGGGGTGAGCAGCGGATGGGACTGGTGACGGGACTTCTTACCCTTCCGTTGGCACCGGCGCGGGGGATCGGCTGGGTGGCGAGGCGAATCGCCGACGTGGGTGAGGACGAGTACTACGACCCGGCGCGGATCCGAGCCGAGCTTCAGGAACTCTCGCAAGCCCTCGATGACGGCGTGCTCACCCCGGAGGAGTTCGACGAGCGAGAGGACGAACTTCTCGACCTGCTCGAGGAGGCCGACGCACGCGCTGCGGGGGAATAGAAACGAAGCGTCAGGAGGAGGAGCGTTGATGAACACCTCGACGAAGATTGGTGCCGCCGTGGTCGGAGGGTACGTGCTCGGCCGGCGCAAGAAGGCGAAGATGGCTCTCCTGTTGGGATCTGTGCTGGTCGGTAAGCGGCTCAACGTACGTTCCCTCGGCAGGGAGGCGATGGGACGAATCGCGGAGTCAGCGCAGTTCGGCCAGATCCGCGAGGAGATTCGTGGCGAGTTGGTGTCGACGGGGCGCTCGGCCGCGGGTGCGGTGCTCAGCGCGCCACTCAACAAGCTGGCGGACGGGTTGCACCAGCGGACGTCGAAGCTCACCGGCGCCGAGTCCGAGGAGCCCTCACCGGACGGCAAGTCGAAGCGGTCGGCAGAGGACGAGTCTGAGGACACGGAAGGCCGCACCGAGGGTGGAGGCGACGAGGGGAAACGCGACGAGCGTGAAGGCGACGAGGGGAAACGCGACGAGCGTGAAGGTGATGAGGGGGATCGCGGCGAGGACCGCGGGCAGCAGGGCGAGGAACGGGAGGACGAGCAGCGCCCGCGGCGGCGCCGTCCACCGACCCAACCAACCCGCCCGAAAACCCGGAGCGCGGCGGACCGCATGTCCCGTACCCGAGGACGCCGTACGCCCGCGGGTGCCGGCTCTCGCGGCGACCGCGACTGAATCCGAATGAGGGGGACGACATGAGCGAGACAGCGGCCAAGGGGAAACGTGGTCAAGCCAACCTGTCCGACATCGGCGACGGGGTACGCAAGGCCGCGGCGAAGAACCCGGCGACTCAGCGACTGCTCGACGAAGGTCAGCAGTACGTCTCCGCGAAGGCGCAGCGGATGATTCAGGGTCTCGGCGGCAAGATCGGAGGGATGACGCGTGGGCTCTCCGATGTGGCTGAGGGCAAGGCGAGTCCCGGCGGTCTGCTCGCGGGAACGTTGAAGGAGACCCTCGGTGGTGCGTCACCTGGAAAGGCGATGGCGAAGGCCGGCGTGAAAAGTGTGGGGGAGAAGGTGAAGTCCATGTTCAAGGGCGGCGGCAAAGGCGGCGGATCCGGGCGGAAGTCGATGAACATCGTCGAGGACCTCAACGTCGGCGTCCCCCTGAGAGTGGCGTACAACCACTGGACGCAGTTCGACCAGTTCCCGCGCTGGTCCAAGGGTGCTCAGAGCGTCGACGTGGACGAGGGGGACCGTACGCAGAGCAACTGGAAGGCGAAGGTCGCCTGGTCCAACCGGAGCTGGAAGGCCACGATCACCGAGCAGATACCCGACGAACGCATCACCTGGCGGACGGAGGGCCAGACGGAAGTCAACGGGACGGTCAGTTTCCACCCCCTCGAGGACGAGCTCACCAAGATCCTTGTCGTGCTCGAGTACACTCCGCACGGATTCTTCGAGAAGACCGCCAACCTCTGGCGGGCACCAGGTCGACGAGCACGCCTGGACCTCAAACTCTTCCGTCGCTACGCGATGATGCAGGCCGAGGAAGAGGATGCCGACAACGGCTGGCGTGGCGAGGTCCGCGACGGCGAGATAGTCCGCGACCACGACGAGGTCGTCAAGGCGGAGAAGGAACGCGAGGGTGGCGAAGAGCCGGAAGGTGAAGGCGAGGAGCGCGAGGAGCCGACCGGCGAGGAGGAACGTGAGGAAAGGGAACCTCGCGCCGAGGAAGAGGAGGAGCAAGAGGGCGAGGAAGAGCCGGACGAGAAGCGTCGGGCACGTCCACCGCGGCAGCGGCGCTCAGAAGAGCGTAGGAGCAAGGAAAAGGCCCGGCGGTAGGCCGCTCGATCCGACTCGTTCAGCCGACAATCGTGCCGAACGCCAGGCCCAGCAGATAGGTCGCTGTCGCCGCGGTGACTCCGATCGCCAACTGGCGCAGGGCGCGTCGCAGTGGGGACGCGCCCGACAGCACCCCGACCGTCGCGCCCGCGATCATCAGCGCGACACCGGTGAGTACCCCGGCGACGAGCACGGCCGTCAGTTCCTGCATTCCGAGCAGGAACGGGAGCACCGGTATGAACGCGCCGACGGCGAAGAAGACGAAACTCGAGATCGCTGCACCGAGGCCACTTCCCACGACATCGGTGCCGTCGATTCCCGCACGGGTCGGCGGTGCCGGCCCTGCGGACTGGCGATGCAACACCGCGTCCGCCCGGCGCTCCGCTTCGTCGGCGGGGATACCCCTGGCCCGGTAGACGAGGGCGAGCTCATTGGCGTCGACGTCGAGCTGTGCCACGGAGATCCTTGCCTGGTCGTCGGGTCGCGACGCGGCCAGAAGCTCACGCTGGGAACTCACCGAGATGTACTCGCCGGCGGCCATCGACAGCGCGCCCGCGAGCAGCCCGGCGAGTCCTGCGAGCAGGACGCTCCGGCTGCTCGCACCGCCGCCGATCACGCCGAGGACAAGGGAGATGTTGCTCACCAGGCCGTCGTTGGCTCCGAAGACCGAGGCGCGCAACGTGCCGGACAGTCTGGCCCGCCCCCGGGCGGCAAGACCCCGGACGACCTCGGCGTGGATCCGTTCGTCGGCCGCCATCGCCGCCGGGACATCGGCGTCGGCCGCATAGCGCCACCGGCTCTCCGCATGCTGCATGAGGACCAGGACGAACAGCCAGCCGAACCGCCGCGCGAGGTGGGCCAGCAGCCGCATCCTGGGTGAGCCACGTTGGGGCGGGCCGACGTCCTCGCCGAGGAGGCGTTCCCAGTAGGCCGCGTGGCGTGTTTCGGCGTCTGCCAGACCGAGCAGGATCTGGCGTTCCTCACCGTCGCTGCGGCCGGCCAGCTCACGGTAGACCCTGGCTTCCTCCCTTTCGTCAGCCAGCATGCGGCGCCACCGGCGAAGTGTCGCAGGCGAGCGGCCGGCCGGAGACCGAGGAGTGCCATCGCCCATGAGGCGCATCCTGCTCGAAACGCCAGAACACTGTACGCCGTTCAGGCAAAATGGTCCTCAGCCGAAGAAACTCCTGATCGTGCCGAACGTCGCCCACAGGCCGATGGCGCCGATGAGCAGCAAAGCCAGCGTCTCCCACCACTTGTTGACGTACGCAGCCATCATGAACCGGCGACTGCTGGTGAGGATGATGATCCCGACGATGATGATCGGCCCGGTCAACGCCTGGAGGGCCTGACCGGCGATCGTCAACACGACGAAGTTCGGCGCCATCGGCAACGAGAACAGCAACGGCAGGCAGAGGAGCACACCGATCTGGAGCCACCGGAACCCGGGTATGCGTTCCAGGTCGTCCGCGGGGTCCGACACCCGAGGGAACGTGTGGCGCACGCCGTCGAGCAACACCTTGGTGAAGCCGTACGAATATGCGGGAAACGAGTTGAAGGTCACGAAGAACAGCCCCAGCCACAGCAGAACCGGCCCTGGCGCGCCGATTCCCAGCTGCATCATCTGGGCCAGGTCGTTCTCGTCCTGGATGCTGAAGTCACGGCCCTGCAGGGTTTCCGCCGCCATGATCCAGACGGCGAGGTTGATGATGACCATGGCCACGATGCCGATGAGCAGGTCGACGATCTGCAGCTTGCGGTACTCCGGACGGTTCCAGCCCTTGTCGCGCAGGAAGTACGGATAGAGGAGGTTGGCGGCCGATCCGCCGACGGCGCCGATGATCGCGGCCACGATGACGATTGACCGGAAGCCTCCCGCGTCCTCGGGAACCTGGAAGACCAATCCACGCAGCAGCTCCATGGCGTCGAATCCGCGCAGCGCAACGATGATCATGAATGTCACGAGCAGCGCGACCACGGACAGCCGGGCCAGGAGTTCGAGCACCTTGTACTGGCGTCCGGCCAGGAGCATCGCGGTCGTCAGCCCGACCAGCAGAATGGCGACGACGAAGACGCCCCATCCCGAGTCGCCCGGGCGTCCGGCCAGGTTGTAGAGAGCAGCGGCGGCGCCCTTGATGATGTAGGTCTGGACGATGAAGCCGACGACGAAGGCGACCGCGCCCATGAGGATCGGCAGGCCACGCCAGAGGCGGCGGAAGCCGGCCATGATCGAGTCGCTTTCCTCGTTGTTGGCGAGGATGTATTTCCCGATCGCCGAAACGAAGAAGTACCGCGCGACCAGGGATATGACGAGCGCCCAGATCAGGGCGTAGCCATAGTCCGCGCCGGAGACGGAGGCCGTCACGAGGTCACCGGCACTGAGCCAGGCCATCGCCACCAGCAGGCCGGGGCCGGTGAACTGTACGTATCCCTTGAAACCCTTGGGAATCGACGGGCCCTCGGGAACCGACGGGCTCGACGGCCCGGCCGACGTTTCCTCTGCTGCCATGTGACGCAAACCCTTCACTTGGCGTTCGCGATCTCCATCGATCCGGTGACTTCCGTGCCGGCGTTGCCGTCCGAGGAGAGTCTTTCGCTTTCGTGGTGGGGCAAATGTGCGTTCTGCGGCGTCCCCACGCTGCCCGCACCGAGGGCGGGGCGTCAAGGGTTGCGGTCCGATTCCGGACGACCCGCGGGTGAGGGTTATTGTCGGAAGCGATGGTGGGTTCAGCTTGTGAGGCAGGGTTCGTGATGACCGAGAGTGTGGTGCTCCTCGACCATGTCGCCCGTCAGCTCGATGCGGCAGAGCGTCTCGAGGATGTTCAACAGATCGTGAAGGTGTCCGCGCGCAGGGCTGCCCGCGCACAGGGAGCCACATTTGTTCTCCTTGAATCGGACATGTGCTACTACGCCGACGAGGACGCGATGAGTCCTCTGTGGAAGGGGCAGCGCTTCCCCGTCACCGACTGCATCAGCGGTTGGGCGATGCTGGCCAAGGAGACCGCGATCGTTCCTGACACCGAGAAGGATGAGCGGATTCCGCAGGAGGCCTACCGGCCGACCTTCGTGCGCAGCATGCTCATTACTCCGATCCTGATGCCGGCGCCGGTCGGCGCGATCGGTGTCTACTGGGCGCGGGTGGGGTGGCCGACGAGCCACGTGGTCAGTGCGGTGGAGCGGCTCGCCAACCTCACGGCGGAGGCGCTCGTGCGGTTCCCAGAGGGGATGCCTGACCCCGGCTTCATGCGGTAACGCACGAAAGCACCGGCCTGCACCACTTGCCGCAAACCTCCAAGGAGCCAACCGGGTCGGTTCACCTCACCGGATAGCCGTCATCCAGGTAGACCGCTGTCGCATCGTCGCGAGCGCGCATCGCTGCCGACACCCGGCGCCAGAGATGCGCCGGGAGCAACTCAGCGGCTTCGGCGGGTGTGAAGAAGCCAAAGCGATGCAGTTCCTCTGCGGGAAGCCGGATCCGAGCGATCTCGTCGTCGGACAGCACCCCGCCGTCGAACACCACTCCGAAGCCTTCCAACGGGATCTCGTCGCGGGCGGGCTCCCAGTCGGCGGCCAACAGTGCGCCCAGCTTCGTGGAGAGTCCGAGCTCCTCCTCGATCTCCCGGCATGCCGCGACGTACGGGGTCTCGTTCGCTTCCACGACTCCGCCGGGATAGTCCCAGCCCGGGGTATAGGTGGGCTCGACGAGCAGTACCCGGCCATCCTTGTCGAAGAACAAGGCGCCGGCGGCCATCCGCTTCTTCGGAAGTCTTGCCGTCCAATGGTCGCTCGTCTGCTCCACCTCGGACATGCCCCCGAATCTAGTGGGCCCGGCGGCGGACGAGGCGTTGCGCGCCATGGGTGTCAGGCATGCTGGGTGATCCACCGAATGGGATCGCCGCTGTCCAGGTTGGTGAAGCCCGCATCGTGCAGCGCGCCAGCCGCGAGCGTGCGGCGATGGGCGGCGAAGGTCAGGACGTGGGCGATGACGGCGCCGAACGTGTAGACCTCCACCCGGTCACCGGGGCACACGATCGCCTCGTCAAGGCGACCTTGCGCGCAGGTCTCGCGTACCTGCGCAAGAAACTCCGGGCCCACGTCGGCCAGGCGGGTACGCATGTGTGGGATGCTCTCGCCGCGTTCGACGGCGAAGTCGTACGCCCGTCCCTGTATCGCGGCACTCCACATCTCCAATTGACCGACGAGCCGCGACAGCAGCGACCGCAGGGACGGCTCGTCGTCGACGCCCTCAACCGAGATCTCGATCGGTGCGTCCAGTTGGTCGTCGCGGAGCGTTTCGGCACGGGTCAGCATCTCCCCGAGCAGCCAGATGTGATGTTCGACCATGCGGACAAGGAGGTCCATGGCACTCACCTTCGTCTGAGCCGGCAGCCGCAGGCTGTCGGGTGGATGGAAATGCACGCCGTTGGGCGCCTCGATCCGGATCCGGGTGGGGCTCTTGCGCCAGTGGGCGGGTGGCGATCCGTACGCCCTGGCAAAGGCCCGGGTGAACGACTCATGGGTGGAGTACCCCGCCTCCACGGCGACGTCGAGCACTGTCCGGGCCGTGGTCACCAGGTGGTAGGCCGCGCGTTCCAGCAGCACGCGTCGGCGTAGCCGCGCCGGCGGCTCCCCGGCGGCCGCCGCGATCACCCGGTCAAGGTGGAATCGCGACAGGTGCATCCGATCCGCCAGGTCGGCACCGGTCGCCTCGTGATCGTCCAGCGCCTCCGTCAGGACGTCGAGGAACGCCGCGAACACGTCCGGCCGGGAACCCATGACCCCATCCTGCCGAGTGGATCGACCGCCGGCTTGAACGAATTTGCTGTCAGGCGCTTGTGGGGCGCTTGACGCGAACCTGCCTTGGATGAGGGGCACCTGCCGCGAGCCTGCACTGGATGAGGGGCGCCCTCATGCGAACCTCCATCGGATGAGGGGACCTCATGCGACCCGCCACCGCCGAGGGCGTTGGCTGCGCGTCAGCCGGTGGCCGCCCAGTGGAGGGACAAGCCGTTCGCGGCGCGCTGGGTGGTGATCTGCATCATGCTGCCGAGAATGGTCGCCCGGTCGGCGACGATGGCGATGCCGTCTGCTGTGTAGGTGATCCGTTCGCTGATGAGGACCGGCACCCCCGGTGGCTCGTCGAGGTGGCGGGCAACATCGTCCCCGAGCACGTCCGGGCCGATCGTCTCCGACGCCTGAGCGACCGCGACGCCCAGATCGGCCAGGGACGCGTAGAGGGAGACGGCCGTGAAGTCGACCTCGCGGAGATCCTGGGCGTGTGGTGGACGCACCCAGGAGACCTGATGGATCGCCCGGCGGCCGGCGAACTCGCGGACCCGCTCCAGCCGCAGACCGGTGTCGGTGACACGGGCGCGCAGCTGCCTCGCGACGCGGGAGGGCAGGCGACGCACCGCTCGCTGCACCACTGTCGTACGCAGGTCATGGCCCTGGTCGCGGAGGTCGTCGGCGAAGCTGCGTAGGGAACCGAGCTGGTACGCCAGCTGCGGTGGCGAGACGAAGGTCCCGCGACCGGGCCGCTGCACGATCAGTCCGTCGTCGCTGAGTTGCCTCAACGCCTGACGCAGCGTCATGAGGGTGACTCCGTAGGTGCTGCTGAGCTCACGCTGCGGCGGCAGCGCCTCTCCGGGGGCATAGTGTCCGGCCCGGATCTTTGCCTCGAGGTCTCGGGCGATCCTGCGATACCTCGCCTCGCGTCTGACGTCGTGGGTCATCCTCGTCCGGTCCGTCCCCAGTCCATTTCAAAAGCCTGTCTCAGCCGCGTCGATCCGCGGCTCCCACAGTTCCGTTCGCGGTGTCCAGCGCGACGCGCAACGCCCCGATGTACGCTCCTGTCGCCGCAGGACCGGCTCCGTCGAGCACCCGGCGCATGATCGCCGCGCCGACGATCACGCCGTCGGCGTACCGGGCGGCGGCGGTGGCCTGTTCGGGCGTGGAGACGCCGAAGCCCAAGAGTACGGGCCGATCGGTGGCCTGCCCGATCCGCGTCGCAAGGTGCGCCGCCGAGGCCGGGAGTTCCTCCCGTTCGCCCGTCGTACCCATCACTGAGACCGCATAGACGAACCCCCGGCTGCGCGCCGCGATCTCACCCAACCGCTCGGCCGGCGTGGCCGGAGTGGCGAGCAGGGCGAGCTCCACGCCGGCTCCGGCCGCGGCCCTCTCGACGTCGCCGGCCTCCTCCAGCGGCAGGTCGGGAACGATCAATCCACTCACACCGGCCGTGCGCAGAGCCGTGCAGAACCGGTCGGCACCAGTCCGCAGGACCAGATTGGCGTAGGTGCTGACGACGATCGGCACGCCCACGCCTGCTCGCGCGAGTGCGTCGAGGATGCCGGACGGCGTGGCTCCGCGGGCGAGAGCCGCGTCCGACGCCTCCTGGATGGTCTTGCCGTCCAGGGTCGGGTCGGAGAACGGAATGCCGACCTCGATGGCGTCGGCGCCGGCGTCGGCGAAGGTCTGCAGGTATCCCACCCAGTCCTTCGTGATGCCGCCGGTCAGATAGGGCATCAGCAGCTTGTGGCCACTGTCGCGGCGGGCACGCAGGTGCTGCTCCAGGGTGGTGCTGTGTTGGTTCATGACCTCACTTCGTTCGGTCATGCGGTCACGCCCGTACGCGTCATGAGGGTGGTGACGTCCTTGTCACCGCGGCCGGAAAGGGTGAGCAGCACGGTCGATCCGGCAGGCAGCTCGTCCGACCCGGCGGCGCGCAGGACCCACGCCACCGCATGCGCTGACTCGAGAGCGGGCACGATGCCCTCGGTACGGGACAGCCGCACAGCGGCCGCCACCGCGTCATCGTCGCCGGAGGTGACATAGCGGGCCCGGCCGATGTCGCGGAGGTGGGCGTGCTCGGGACCGACGCCTGGATAGTCCAGTCCGGCCGCGATCGAGTGCGCCTCCCGGACCTGCCCGTGAGCATCCTGCAGGAACAGCGACCGGAACCCGTGCAGGATCCCGACCTCGCCGCCGGTCGCGGCCGGCACCGCCCACCGCCTCGACACCCACGAGGCGCGCGCCGGTGTCGGCGAATCCGGCGAAGGTGCCGGCCGCGTTGGAGCCACCACCCACGCACGCCACCACGTAGTCAGGGATGCCGGTGGGCAGCTCGGCGGCGCACTGGGCGCGGGCCTCCTCACCGATGATGCGCTGGAACTCCCGGACCATCCACGGGTAGGGATGCGGCCCGGTCACCGAGCCCATGCAGTAGTACGCCTCGTCCGCCGCCCCCACCCAGTGGCGCATCGCTTCACTGGTCGCGTCCTTGAGCGTGCGGCTGCCCGCCCGAACCGGGACCACGTCGGCGCCGAGCAGCCGCATCCGGAAGACGTTGTGCGCCTGCCGCTCGATGTCGCGCTCGCCCATGAACACCATGGCCGGCAAGCCCAGCAACGCTCCCGCCGTAGCGGTGGCCACACCATGCATGCCGGCACCCGTCTCCGCGATCAGCCGCCTCTTGCCCATCCGCCGGGCGAGCAGCACCTGCCCCAGCACGTTGTTGATCTTGTGTGAGCCGGTGTGCGCCAGATCCTCACGCTTGAGCAGGACGGTCACACCCAGCTCGGCCGACAGGCGTACAGCCGGTGTCACCGGCGTGGGGCGACCCACGTGCACGGCCAGGAGCCGCGTAAGGCTGCCCCGGAATCCCGGATCGCCCCATGCCTCGGCGAACGCTTCAGCGACGTCCTGGCACGCCGGCACCAGCGACTCCGGCACCCAGCGGCCGCCAAAGGCTCCAAACCGCCCCGCTGGCCCGGGATCGCGCATCGCGAACCGCTCGTCTTCCTGCGTACGCGCCAGAACGCCCGTCATGGTCGCACCTCACCAAAGTTATAGAACTGTCGTTCCAGTTATAGAACAGATGGGAAGTGGCTGGCAAGTCCAGCGGCAGTCAGACGCGCCTCTCATTCGAGGTGGCCGCGGCCGGCCAGTGGCCTTCGACATGAGGGCGATTTGTGATTAGCTTCACAAGCAGGCTGGTCGCCGCGACAATTGGTGGCGACAGGCGACAGTGACCCGCACGGCTGATCAGCGACGAGAGTGCTGTCGGGTGCAGGCTCGGCGAGAGGGGTGAAGGATGACGGCCTTGCTGGCGCCGGCGCTCACCGCCAACTGGGACCAGGACCGCGCCTGGACGCACGACGCGTACGTCGACCAGGGCGGTTACGACGCGCTGCGCAAGGCGGTCAAGCTTGACCCGGATGCCATCGTCGAGATGGTGAAGGACTCCGGCCTGCGTGGTCGTGGTGGCGCAGGTTTCCCGACCGGAATGAAGTGGGGCTTGCTGGCGCCGCTCGGTGACAAGCCGCGTTACCTGGTGGTCAACGCTGACGAGTCCGAGCCTGGAGCGTGCAAGGACATCCCGCTGATGATGGCCAGCCCTCACACGCTGGTCGAGGGCGTCATCATCTCCTGCTACGCGATCCGGGCCCGGTGGGCGTTCGTCTATGTGCGCGGCGAGGTTCTTCATGTCGTACGACGGCTGCAGCGCGCCGTCGCCGAGGCCTACGCGGAGAGCTACCTGGGCACCGATGTTCTCGGCACCGGGTACGAACTCGACCTGATCGTCCATGCCGGTGCGGGCGCCTACATCTGTGGCGAGGAGACCGCACTGCTGGACTCACTTGAAGGCCGTCGAGGACAGCCGAGACTGCGGCCGCCGTTCCCCGCCGCGGAGGGGCTTTACGCGTCGCCGACGGTGGTCAACAACGTCTGCACGATCGCGACTGTGCCGTCGATCATTCGCGGCGGGGTGGAGCAGTTCCGAAGTCGGGGAACGGAGAAGGCCCGCGGCACGGTGATCTACTCCCTGTCGGGGCATGTGAAGCGGCCCGGTCAGTACGAAGCCGCCCTGGGCACGACGATGCGTCAGCTGCTGGAGCTTGCCGGGGGCGTCCGCGAGGGGCATCGGCTGAAGTTCTGGACGCCGGGTGGGTCGTCGACACCGATGTTCACAGCCGATCATCTCGACGTCCCGCTCGACTACGACGCGGTCGCCGCGGCCGGATCCCAGTTCGGTACCGGGTCGCCGATGGTGTTCGACGAGACCGTGTGTGTCGTTCGCTGCGTGCTGCGCTGGATGGAGTTCTACAAACACGAGTCGTGCGGCAAGTGCACGCCATGCCGTGAGGGCACGTACTGGCTCACTCAGATTCTCCAACGGCTGGAGAACGGTGACGGGAGCGAGGAGGACCTCGACACTGTGCTCGACCTGTGCGACAACCTCGCCGGACGATCGTTGTGTGCTCTCGCAGACTTCGCGACCGGTCCGGTCATTTCGTCGATCAAGCACTTCCGCGACGAATACATCGCGCACCAGACGAACGGCGGCTGCCCGTTCGTCCCGGCCGCGTCGACACTATTTCGAAAGCCCTGAGCCGGAGACCAGGCGAGAGCCAGCCGGGCGTGGACACCTTCGGTAAATTCCGTAGTCATGCACCAAGGCTGTCGACCAGACTCGTGCGATGTGGCCGACAGCTACAGACAACCGTCCGGGCAGACTCTTGGGTGGGTAGAAGCCGCTCTGGGTCCAAATGCTCGGGTTCTTGCCACGTCAAGGCTCGTCGGTGGGCTGACCGCCGACATGGACCGGCTGACGATCGCTGCCGGTAGGGGCCCGTTCGACGTCGTACTGCGTCGGTGGTCGGACAAATGGGCAACGTGGGCAACCGGGTTGATCGATCGCGAGACGGCCGCATTGCTGGCGCTCGCCGAGCACGATCTGCCGGTGCCACGACTCTTGGCCGCTGACCGCACGGGCGAACAGGCGGGCGTGCCGTGCCTGTTGATGACGGCGCTGCCTGGCGAGCCACTGTTCGAGCCGTCGGATCTGCCCGGTGTCGTGCGTCAGATGGCGAACGTGCTCGTCCGCATCCACGACATCGTGCCGACCGGGCTGGAATCGACCGATCCTCACGGCTTCTGCAAAGAGGTCGATCGCGGTTGGATCGGCGATCCCGCGCTTGCCCACGCTGCGACCGAAGCCGCAGCGGCCGCCCCGCCCGGGGGGCAGCAGGTGCTTGTGCACGGCGACTACCTGCCCCTCAACGTCTTATGGGTCGATGAGCGGTTGTCGGGCGTGGTCGACTGGACCTACGCCGGCAGCGGTAAGCGCGAAGTCGACGTTGGCAGGTGTCGGCTCGGGCTAGCTGTGCTGTTCTCGCCCGAGGTTGCGGAGGCCTTTCTGCGGCGGTACGAAGCCGAGGCGGGCCTGCACATCGACCCGCGCGCAGACATCCGAGCCCTGCTGGCCTTCGGCCCCAGTTGGTTGCAGTTCATTCCCCGCCAGGTGGCCGGACGTGCACGGGCCGACGGGCGAGGAATAGTCGAACGGGTTGAGAGTGTGCTGCGAACGGCGGCTGCGCGGCTTGGCTGATCGACTTCATCCGCCTCGACGTGTCCGTTTGGGGATGCGCCATGCGTACACCGCGTTCGGGCGGCGCGCGTAGGTCAAGCCCTCGGGCGGTTGTGGTCAGGGATACTCCGCGTGTCGTCAGGCGTTTGCGGGACGTTCTTTCCTGGGCAGCTTGCTGACCACCGTGTCGTACGAAGCGTCGATCGCTTCGAGCAACTCGTCCTCGGGAATCGCCCCGCCGACGTTCAGCGTGTTCCATCCCGAACGTCCGATGTAGGCCATGACCGTCGCGTCGTCGGGGTAGCGCACCAGCCACTCGTCGGCGATCTCCCGGTTGGGGCCGCACTTGACTCCGACCGAGGACCCGGCGTCACCGCCTAGGAACGCGAAGATCTTGCTGCCGACCTTGGCGACGACATCGCCCTCCCACGGTTCGTCCCGCCAGGCTCCGGGCTTGGCGAGGCAGTAGGCCAGCAGATCATCGCGCGTCATCGGCTGCTCCTCGGTTTCGGCTCCTACCCTAGATGGCCAATTCCAAGGGGAGTCGCCTGACTCGCGGCTCCCCGCATCCCGGAATTGGCTGTCAAGGCGGAGGCATGGACAGCGTGTTGACAACGGTTGTTATCGTGCCGGCTACGGCATGGTCCGTACGCCGTACGCCGTCCGCCGCCGCCACCCGCGCCCACGCCCACGGTGGCATCGCCGGTCAAGGTCTCTCGGGGCCCGGGATCACCGCTGTCTGGCCGGCATGCCTTCGTTCGGCGGAACGCGTGGGGTCCTGCCGGAAATGGATGTAGCCATGCCGAAGCAGCCCGCTCCCTCTCACGCGGCCCTCGAGCACCGCTGGCTGCTGGATCATCCGCCGGGTTTCCGGCCTTTCCGAGGTACTGATCTGTTCGACCGGATCGGCGGCCAGCCGGCGATAGACAGACTGGTCGACCTGCTCTACGACGGTTTCGACGACGACGAGCAGCTGCGACCCCTGTTCCCGCGCGACCTCGCCGATGGTCGGTCGATGCAGAAGCTCTTCTTCGCCGAGTGGCTGGGTGGTCCCCGTCGCTACAGCGAGCAGTCGAACGCGGGTCTGAGGCACCGCCACGACAGCCTTCCGATCACGTCGGCGCTGGCCGGCAGGTGGCTCGGGCACTTCCGCCGGGCGCTGGAGGCGACGATCGCGGCGGAGAACGACCGCTCGGCGATCTTCGCGCAGGTCCGCTCGCTGGCGCTGGCTCTCGTCAACGAGCAGGTGGCCCCGGCCAGACGGAGGCAGAGGAGTGGAGAGAGCGGCGACCCGAGCGCGACGAGTGGCGTCGCCCGGGAGGTGGCCTGGTGCGGATCCGGCGCCCGGACGGTGAAGAAGGCGATGGATCTCGCTCGTCGCGGTGATGTCGCCGGGGTCGACGCGGCCGTGGTGGAGGCGCCGGATCTGCTGCGTCCCACGTACGCCGCGGCGATCATGCAGGCGGCCACTCTGGCCGGCCGTGCCGAGGTCGTCCGGACGCTGCTGGGTCGCGGCGTCGGGGCCGACCACCCCTACTACCTTCCGGTGGGCGTGACGGGTGTGGCGTACGAGCGGGTGCTGTTTGTGACGCCGCTGTGCGCGGCGCGGATGAAACGTCGTTCCGCGGTCGAGACGCTCCTCACTGCCGCCGGCGCGAGGGAGGACGTCTTCACCGCCGCGTTCCTCGGCGACATCCCCAGGCTCACGGGGATGCTCGCGGCCGATCCGGACCTTGCGCAGGCGGCGGATCCCGCGGGCGACGTTCTCGACATCACGCCGGTCGACCATGCGGTCGCGGGCGGGCGGATCGCCGCGCTACGACTCCTCCTCGGCCACGCCCCACGCCGGCTCCCGGACGGGGTGCGGGCGCTGCGCGGTGCCGCCACAAGGGGCAACGTGGCGATGGTCGAACTGCTGCTGGCGTACGGGGCGGACGCGACCCGGATCGACGTCGGACGCTGGGTCCTGCATCCCGAACTCGCTTCGCTCCTTGCCGGTCGGGGCGCGTCGATCGACTCCTCAGGTTCGTGGATCGGGGCCAGTTGTACCGGAAACCAGGGCCGCAAGGACGATCCGGAGTATGTCCGCGCGCTCCTGCGCCACGGTGCCCGCGCCGATGATCGCCGTACGAGCGACTCCGGAGGCACCTCCGGCGTCGGGGCCCTCAACGCGACAGCTCTGCACTACGCCACCAAGGCAGGGTTCCTGAACACCATCGAGGTCCTCCTCGAGCATGGAGCCGACCCACACGCCCGTGACAGCCACGGCCGCACGCCGCTGGACTGGCTGGAAAAGGCGGCACCATCGGTCCGGCGGGCGGCCGTCCGACGCCTGCTCACGTCCGGACGGCGACGGCGGTGACCAGGGTCGAGAAGATCCTTCTCATCTGCGGTGAGCCGCGACCCGCGTGAAGCCGAGTAGCCGGCCGGCATCCTCGCGAAGCATGGCCGCCTCCTCGCCTGGTTCTCCTCGGTCGCGGTCGCACGCAACGTTCCATCGCAGCCAGTCGTGCCAACCGTCGGCGACCCAGTCGGCCACGTCGACGCTGACCTGGCCGGTCTTCTGCCAGTGATACCTCCACCAGGCAGGACTGTGGAAACTGCAGAAGTCCCACTTCCAGTAGCGCTCGAGATGGCTCGGCGGCAATGTCTCGGGCTCTTCGGCCAGGCCGGGGACGACGATTCCGATCTGGCCACCGGGCTTGACGAACCGCGAGTAGTAGCCGATGTAGAGATCGTCGGTCCCGAAGTAGTGGTAAGCGTCAATGCTGACCAGGGCATCGAAGAAGCCCTCGGAAAAGGGCAACGCGTGGGCTTCGGCGTGGAGGGGATGGACCTGGTCGTGGAGACCTGCTTCTGCCACCCGGGACCAGTTTTCCGTGGGCTTGACCCACAGATCGGCCGCCCACACCTCGACGTCGAACTCCTTGGCGAGGAAGATCGACGTCAGGGCCGTGCCGCATCCCATGTCGAGAACCCGCATGCCGGCTTCGAGCGGCATCACCTGCGTCAGCGCTTCAGCCAGCCAGACGGGGTTCGGCCCCATGGCGTTGTCGACCATCCAGCGGATCGAATATCGAGCGGACCGTGGGTAGCGCTCGTTGGCCAGCAGCGTGGCGAGTTCGTCGTCGTCCATGGGACGAAACTCTGACCGCGCCGGATCAGCCAGGCAACCCGATATCAGTCGTTCCCGCCCTTTCCTCACATGTGACGGGTAGGGTGACCTGATCAGCATCTGGCACAGGACACTGGGGGACCGCTCGGCGATCATGTGGACGTCATGACCACTACCATTCCCAGCGCTCTGGTGCATGTGCTTGCGAAGACGCGCTGTGTCCTCCTCGACTTCGACGGCCCGATCTGCGCCGTCTTCGCCGATGGTCGAGATGCGGAGGTCGCGGACGAGATGCGCGCGATCCTCCGCCGCCATGAGATCGAGCCACCAGGCGAGGTCAACAGTGCGTACAACCCCCTGCGCATTCTGCGTTACGCGTACGAGCTCGGGCAGGCCGACGTGATGACCGAGATCGAAGACTTTCTCCGGGAGGCCGAACTCCGCGCCGTCGCCGACGCGCTACCGACGCCCGACGCGGCGGACACCATGTTGGCCTGCCACGAAGCAGGTCGTCCGCTCGGCATCGTCAGCAACAACTCCGCGCCGGCCATCGAGGCATTCCTCGATGCCCATGGGCTCAGCCACCTCGTCCTCGCGGTCGTGGGGAGAAAACCCATCCGGCCAGACCTGATGAAGCCACATCCCGACCCGGTGAACCGAGTGCTCGCGATCCTCGACACCCCTGCGTCGGACTGCGTACTCGTCGGCGACTCACTGACCGACATCGAGGTAGCACACGCCACAGGTGTACGGAGTATTGGCTACATCAGGTCGCCCTCGCGGCGGAGGGCCCTGCTCGCCGCGCTACCCAACGCGGTGACCCAGAGTATGGCGACGCTCGCTGCCGCCATCCGAGCGAGTCAGCCCGCAGCCCGTACCTCGTCCTGACCATACGGGGCCCAACGGGATGGACGCGCCGGCTAACGATCGACGTCTGGCTGCTCCTTGGGCGTACGCAACTTTTCCAGGCGGGTCCGCAACAACGTCGTGCGGTGCGCATTTCCGTGCAGCTCGAGGTACCGGGTGCCGAAGATTGCCAGCAGAGCGTCGTCGAGCCTGCGTACGGCACCCGGTGGATACCGGTATCCCATCCGCGCATTGAGGGCCGCGCTGTCCACGGAGCTCAGCAGTGCGGCGAGCTCGTCCAGCGACGTCACCCCCAGCTCGAGCAGCAGCCCGGAAACCCATGCGTAGTGGTCGGTTCGGGACCAGCCGGCGTCGGCGTACTGCCCGGCGAGGAACGTCGCGAGGTCCTGTGCGCTGATGCGTGGGTCGCCGACGTCCTGCTCCGGCGGCTGGCCAGTGGCCGTTGTCTGCAAGCGGTCCTGGATCAGGGAGAACTCACGGTCGGCGAGTTCCAGGAGCCCGGCGGCGAGAGTGAATCGCCGGTTGAGGTCCGGCACATGTTCTTCCGGAATCGTGCCCTTGTAGCGGATGGCGTGCTCGAACTCCGCCCACGCGTGCTGGAGAACCGTTCGTACCTGCACCTGAGCACGCCGCTCACGAGGCGCCTCGTACGACGGATCCGGTTCCCGGCCAGCCTCGAGTGCGACGAGCAGATGCCTGCTGGCGTAGCCGAAACGGCCCTCGCTCGCTGTTTCCTGACCCATGTCCCGGTCGTCGAGGACGAAGAACTGATCACGAAGCAGGTCCGCGACCGCTGTGACGTCACCGTGCACGTAGGTGATGACACGGATACCGATCTGGTCGGTGATCTCCTTAAGAGGATCGGCGTAGAGCGGTTCGCCGGCGACGTTCCGATCGGCCTTGGCCGCGAAGGACGAGACACTCTTCGCCCGTCCGGTCACGCTGAGATAGTTGATCCCGGCGTCATCGAGGAGGGTGGTGACATGGGCGACCAGCCGGTCGGTCTCGGCACGTAGCGTCGGCTGCAGTGCTGCGTACGCCTGAACTGCCCGCCGGACCGGATCCTTCTGCACCACAGTCGGTTCGGCCGCCTGCTCATGAACCCGTGCCGCGCGGGGTGCGGGCTGGTGTCCCTCCGGGAGGGTCGGCGTGACGATGTAGCCGGCGGCGAAGTCGCCATAGATGGTGATCATGCTTGGCAGTTGCTCGGCAAACATCGCGACGTACGCACACACGACCGCGTCGATCTGGTCCTCGGCTCGTCGCAGGTCACTCTTACGGGCGGCCGACTCGACCTGTGCGACCAGCGCCTTCCAGGCGTCGTGCTCGTCGACGACCAGAGGGACAGATGAGTCCCTGAGACCTTCGAGCAACACCATGAGTCGCAACAGTTCGGACCGGAGCTGTGCGAGGGGTCGGCCGGACTTGTGCTTGTACTTCAGCGTCCGCCCCAGGCGGAACAGCGCCACCGTGGCGGGATGCGGGTAGACCTCGATCGCTCGCTGACGCGACCGAGACGACGGGTCCATGTCGAGACCGAGGATGGCGGCCAACCGCGCCCCGCGAGGGACCTCCGCGAACTCGCGCCTGCCGGTGTTGGACGGGTGTGCGCCGGCGTCGAAGCGGGCGAAGTCGCGGTTGAGTGCCGTCTCGCACGGCCTGCTGCCCGTGGAGTTCTTCACCACAAGGGGGGCGTCGATCGCGACAAGGCAGTCGCGGTCGACGTATGGCTTCAGGACACCCACGATGGCCTCGTCGCGTTTCTGCGCGGACAGATGGACCAGCCGCCCGTCGGAATCCACGACGGCAAGGCCGCTTTGTCTCTCCTGACCCCACGCGAGGTCGACGCCGACGTAGTACATGTGCACACCCTGCCCTCTCGGCGCGTCCGATGCACACCGTCGGGTGTTTCCAGGAACTGTGGCGCATGTGCCACGCTCCATCGACTTTCGGGATCGCCAGGTGGGGGCAGGCTCGGCGGGCGATGTCGAGGAGTCTGGCGAGCGCGGGCGAGTAGGTCGCTCGCGCACACGACGCGGAGGACGATCATGGGATGTACGGAGGATGACCCGAGGCGTCACGGCTTGCGTGGCGGATTCGACCGGGCAGCCGAGGACTACCAGCGCACCAGGCCAGTCTGTCCGCCGCAGTTGTTCGATGACCTCATGGACCTGGCCAAGCTCGAAGCGGGCGACCGGGTGATCGAGGTCGGCTGTGGCACCGGCCAGGCGACGGTGCCGCTCGCCGAGCGCGGGCTGGCCGTCACCGCTGTCGAGCTGGGTGCCGAGCTGGCAGCCATCGCCCGCCGCCGATTGACCGGATTCCCTGCTGCCGAAGTGGTCACCTGTCCATTTGAGGACTGGCAGCCACAAGGTCCCCCGTTCGATGCGGTGGTCGCGGTCAACTCCCTGCACTGGATCGACCCGCACCTTCGTTACGCCAAGCCCTATGAGCTCTTGCGATCTGGAGGTGTCATGGCCGTGGCAGGGTGCCAGTGGGCACGGCCGGCAGACGCCGATCGCTTCTGGACGGACGTGCAGGAGGACTACCGGGCCGTGGGATTCGAGGGCTGTCCGCCGCCTCCGCCCGAACAACTGGGCCCGCGGCACCTCCCGCTCGAGGCCGGGAGTCTCTTCGAGGAGGTGGCGAGCCAGCGCTATCCCTTCCAGGTCCGCTTCAGCGCTGAGGACTACCTCGCCAACCTGGCTACGCAGTCTGGCACCCATGCACTCGGCGAGGATCGAAGCACGGAGTTCCTGGCCCGCGTGAGGCACCGACTGGAGACGCTCGGACGGCCCCAGCTGACCGCCACGTTCGTTGGCTATCTGACCGTCGGCCGGCGGGCGTGAAGGCGAGCATGAGCGCGCCCGAGGATCGCGACTCGACGCGCGATCTTGGGCCTGGAAGACCCAACTGGGCTTGGGAAATCCCGAAAGCTGGGCTGATCCACCCCTGTCAGTAATGGGCCGGTAGCCGAAATGAGCGAAACTACTCGCTTCTCCCGTATCTGGTTACCGTGGCCCGATGGTCGCACCTCGCCGGCGCATCCACATCACGGCGCTGGTGATCGTCATCTCCACCGCGGTCGCCGGCCTCGGCCTGAGTCTCTTCCTGCCGGCGGGCGATTCGCCTGCGTCGACCAGGTTCTCGAACACCGCCGTCTCGAACACCGCCGTCTCGAACACCGCCGTCTCGAACACCGTGGTCTCGAAAACCGTGATCACGAACGCTGTGGTGACGGTCTTGTCCGGCCCGCGGCGCGACCGGCCGGTGCGGTTGGACACGCGCCTGTACGTTCCCCGGGCTGCGAGCCCGGACGATCCCGCTCCTGCGATTCTTCTCGCGCACGGCCTCGGCGGTACCAAGACGAGCGTGGAGGACCAGGCCCTGGACCTCGCCGACGAGGGCTACGTGGTGCTCACCTGGACGGCGCGGGGCTTCGGCCGCTCTGGCGGCCATATCCACCTGAACAGTCCTGACCACGAGGTCGCCGATGCCCGTGCCCTGCTCGATCTACTGGCCGAGCGTCCCGAGGTGCGCCGCGATTCTCCGGGCGACCCGAGGGTCGGCGTCGTCGGATCGTCGTACGGCGGCGCGCTCGCCCTCCTGCTCGCCGGACATGACCAACGGGTCGACGCGATCGTGCCGCAGTCGACCTGGAACGACCTGGGACGCTCGCTGTTCCCGGAGTCGACGGGCAAGGGTCCCGAGGCCGGCGTGTTCAAGCGGGCGTGGGCGGGCTGGTTGTACGCATCCGGGCTCGGTGACCGTGGTTCGCTGCCCCAGCTCGCCCCCGACCTCGGCGAGGACCAGTCGACGGACTCGGGCGGCCTGGCCTCGACCATGCCGAACGGAGCGAGCGGACCGAACGGACCGCAAGGAGCGGACGGAGCGAACGGACCGGACGGAGCGAACGGGGCTGGCGCGTCCCGCGTGTTCCGCACGACTGGCGGGGCCACGCCCGCGGCGGACGGGAGCGCCGGCTGCGGGCGGTTCGCGCCCACGGTCTGCCGGATGTACCAGCGGGCCGCCCTCACCGGGCGGGCCGACCCGGCGACCGTCCGGTTGCTCGACACGTCGAGCCCCGCCGGCGTTCTCGACCGCATCACCGCACCGACCCTGCTCGTCCAGGGCACCCAGGACACGTTGTTCCCGCTCGCCGAGGCCGACGCCAACCTGGCCGGCATCCGTGCGAACGGCACCCCGATCTGCGCGATGTGGTACTCCGGCGGCCACGACGCGGGCGCTGGCTCCGACGTCGACCGGTGGCGGGTCCGGATGGCGACCCTCGTCTGGCTGGACCACTACCTCGGCGCGGCCGACCAGCACGACGCGGGACCGCCGCCCGTCCGTCCGTTCGCGTTCACCCGGATCACCGGCGTCGATGACGAGAGCGGTTCCGTGCGGGCGCTCGGCCTCCTCGCGCCGTCCGCCTACCCAGGGCTTGACGGCGACCTGCCAGCCCGTGAGGTCCGGCTGGGAGGCGGTCCGGGTCAGATCAGTAACCCTCCGGCCGGTACGCCGGCCGCGATGTCGTCAGTGCCTGGACTCGGCGCTGTCGCCGGCCGCCTGCTCACGCGTGTCACCCTCGACGTGCCTGGACAGGCGGTGTCGTACGACTCGGGCCCGCTGTCAGGTCCGGTCGATGTCACGGGCTCGCCGACGGTCCGCGTCCGCGCCGCGTCGCGGTCCGGGGACGCCGTGCTCTTCGTCAAGGTGTACGACGTGGCGCCCAACGGCCTCACCGAACTGCCAGGCGGCGCGGTGGCACCTATCCGGCTGCACAACCTTCCCGCCTCGCTCGACCAGGCCCAGCCTGTCGACGTCACCCTGCCCGGAGTCGTCCACCGCTTCCAACCCGGCCACCGGATCCGCGTCACCGTCGCGACGTCCGACCAGGCGTACGCCGGCCCCGCCGAGCCGCGGACCTATGTCGTCGGCCTGGCGGGGAACTCCATCCGGCTACCGCAGGTGCGGGCCACGACCTCCGGCATGACCGCGGGGCCGTGGCTGGACGCCGCCATGGCCCTCGCCGCCGCACTCGCTGTCACCGCAGCGGCTCTCTGGTTGCTCGCCCGGCGGCGAACCCGGCGCCGGGATCGCGGCGTCGACTCGGTCCATGCCGAGACGCCCCTGGTGGTGCGCGGAGTGTCCAAGAGGTACGGCCACGACCGCTACGCCCTGCGCGACGTGGACTTCACGGTCGGGCGAGGCGAGGTCGTCGGCCTGCTCGGACCGAACGGCGCCGGCAAGACCACCTGTCTGCGGATTCTCGCCGGACTCATCCGGCCCTCCGCGGGCCGGGTCCTGGTGTTCGGTCGCGACGTCGTGCCGGGCGCCTCCGTCCTGTCTCGTACGGGCCTGCTCGTCGAAGGCCCGGGCTTCCTCCCGCACCTGTCCGGACGCGCCAACCTCGAACTGTTCTGGGACGCCACCGGCCTTCCGCGCGAGCAGGCCAAGTTCGACGACGTACTGGAGATCGCCGGTCTCGGTGCCGCGGTCGATCGGAAGGTCAGGGAGTACAGCCACGGGATGAAGCAGCGCCTGGGGATCGCTCAGGCCATGCTCGGCATGCCGGACCTCCTCATTCTCGACGAGCCGACAGACGGGCTGGACCCGCCGCAGATCGCGGCACTGCGCCGGGTCCTGCAGGCCTACGCCGAGGGCGGCCGGTCGGTGCTGGTGTCGAGCCACCTGCTGGCCGAGGTCGAACAGACGTGTACGCATGTCGTCGTCCTCCACCTCGGCCACCTGCAGGCCGCCGGACCGGTGGCCGACATCGTGGGCGGGGCGGCTTCGGTCGTCGTGGACGTCACCGACGTCAGCCGAGCCGAGACGCTGCTCGCGGGGCTCGAGGTGGGTGCGGTGGCGCGGCACAACGGCGGCCTCGTCGTCGACCTGGACGGGGTGCCCCGCACCCGGCTGGTCCGGACTCTCGTGACCGGGGGCGTCGACGTGTCGCGGGTCGCGCCACGCGGGGGACTCGAAGACGTCTTCCTCGGCCTGGTGGCGCAGCGTCCGGAACAGCGGGCCGGACACGTTCCGGACGAGGAGTCCGGTGACCAGAGCGCGGGTGTCGCGACTCGGGGGCGGGACGGAACGAGCGGACCGCCATGCTGACCGTACGGACAGAGATCCGCCGGCAGTTGTCGCTCCGGCGGACCAAACTCGCCCTCGGCCTCGCGCTGGCGCTGCCCGTCGTCCTGGTCGCGGCGTTCGAACTCGGTGGCAACGACCAGGACGACACCCTCTCCTTCGCCGCGCTGGCGACGGCCAGCGGCGGCAACTTCACCGTCTTCACCCTCGGCGCAGCGGCCGGCATCCTCCTGACCGTGATCGTCGCTCTCGTGTGTGGCGACACGGTCGCCAACGAGGCGAGTTGCGGCAGCCTGCGGTACCTGCTCGCGGTTCCGGTACCCAGGGCCCGCCTGCTTGGCGTCAAGCTCGTCGTGAGCCTGCTGATGTCCTCCCTCGCCCTCGTGATCCTCGCCGTCACGTCGCTGTGCGTGGGCGGGGCCGCGTTCGGGTGGGGTTCCCTGCGTACTCCGTACGGCGGCAACCTCGTCGGGGCTGACGCGGTGTGGCGGCTCGCCGGCACGGTCGGCTACCTCGCCGTGACGCTGGTTCTCGTCGCCGCTCTGGCGTTCTGGCTGTCCACCGCCACGGACGCTCCGCTGGCCGCTGTGGGCGGCGCGGTCATGGTGATCATCGTCTCGAAGATCCTGAACCAGGTCGACGCCCTCGGCGTGATCCGAAGCCTGCTGCCGATGCACTACGCGAGCCAGTGGAGCGGGCTGTACGTGGATCCCGTGCGACTGGACGGGATGGCGAAGGGTGCGTTCTCCACCGTCGTCTACTCGGCCATCTTCTTCGCCTGCGCATGGTGGACGTTCCTGCGCAAGGACATCCTCTCCTGACCGGCCGGAGGGCTCGAGCCCCGGCCGTGCCCCGTATGTTCGATACCACCGGTAGATCCCGAAAATACTTGCCGGTCGACCTCCACTGATGTCGTATCCGATGGGCCGCCGATCGTCTTACCAGGAAAGGCCACGCGGAGGTGCAGGAGCGGACTCCACTGAGTCCGCCCCCTCGCAGGCCACAGCTCGACGTAAGGAGAACCCGGATGTCCTCGACAGCCAGCCCCAACCCGATCCCGGATTCCTACCGGAGAGTCACGCCAGCACTCGTCGTCCGCGGTGCCGCCCAGGCCCTGGACTTCTATGCCGAGGTGTTCGCAGCGACCGAACGGATGCGCTTTCCAGGTCCTGACGGCACGATCGTCCACGCCGAGATCGAGATCGGCGACTCGGTCGTCATCGTCGAGGACGAATCACCACAGATGGGGACCAAGGCGCCGCCGGTCACCGGGCTCGATGGATCCCCCACCTTCCTGTTCGTCTACGTTGAAGACGTCGACGCCACCATCGAGCGCGCGGTGAAACTCGGCGCGGAACTCAAGCGGCCTCCGCAGGACCAGTTCTACGGTGACCGGGACGGCTACCTCATCGATCCGTTCGGCCATGGCTGGACCATCGCCACGCATGTGGAAGACGTCTCGGCTGAGGAGATGATGCGCCGCATGGCCGCCTTCTCCGATCAGACCTGACCCACACCACGCCGTCGTGGTGGCGTCCACGCGCCACCTGTCCAGGACTCGTAATGGAGTGAAGACCAGATGAAGTATGTGCTGTTGTTCGTCGAAACCGAGCAGTACATGAACGAACTGCAGGCCATGGGGCAGACCGAGCGCGAGCGGGCCTATGCCCGCGTCCACGAATGGTTCGCCGACCACGCCGATGTCGTCCGAGGAGGCGCCAAGCTGCAGTCACCGGCCACCGCAACCACGGTCCGGCTTGGTGGCGGTGAGCCGATCGTCACCGACGGCCCCTTCGTCGAGGGCAAGGAAGTTGTCAGCGGCTACACCGAGATCGAGGTCGACGACCTGGACGCAGCGCTTCGGATGGTCAGGACCTGGCCGGGCTGCCCGACCGTGGAAGTTCGCCCGCTGGAATCATGAACCACCTGCCCGAGAAGGCCTCGCATGCCGAGCTGGCCCGCGTCGTACGCGAGCACGCGGGCCAGCTCGCCGCCGCCCTGGTCCAGGTCACCGGCGACTTCGCCACCGCGGAGGATCTGGTCCAGGACGCCGTCGTGGCCGCCCTGCAGCGCTGGCCGACCGACGGAATTCCGGCCCGACCGGATGCCTGGCTGTTCACCGTCGCCCGGCGGCGCGGCGTCGACCTGCTCCGCCGCGATGGCAACTACCGGACCAAGCTGGCGCAGGTGCAATGGCCGGTCCAGCCCGAACCCGACGACCGGCTTCGGCTGATCTTCACCTGCTGCCACCCGGCTCTCCCACAGGAGGCGCAGATCGCCCTCACGCTGCGGGTGGTGTGCGGACTGACCACGGCGCAGATCGCGCGTGCCTTCCTGATCCGGGAGACGACCGTTGCGCAGCGGATCACCCGGGCCAAGCGAAAGATCAGCCTGGCAAAGATTCCGTACCGGATGCCGGCTGAGGACGAACTCGCCGAACGGCTGAGCCAGGTGCTCGCGGTCATCTACCTGGTTCTGAACGAGGGCTACCTGTCGACCGCCGACCACGCGCACTCACGTGACCTCGTTGACGACGCCGACTGGCTGGCGTCCCTGCTGCACCAGCTCGTCCCCAACGAGCCCGAAGTAGCCGGCCTGCTCGCCCTGATCCGCCTCCACCGCGCCCGCGACGCTGCCCGCTTCGGAGTGGGCGGCGACCTGATACTCCTGCCGCACCAGGACCGGTCCCGGTGGGACCACAAGGCGATCGCCGACGCCACCCGGCTGTTGAGCATCGCCGCCAGACAACATCGTCCGGGCCCGTATCAGCTCCAGGCAGCGATCGTCGCCTGCCATGCCGAAGCACAACGTTGGGAAGACACCGACTGGGAGCAGATCGTCCTGCTCTACGACATGCTGCTTCATCTCGCACCCTCGCCGGTCGCCCGCCTCCACCGGGCGATCGCCCTGCGCTACACCGCAGGGCCCGCGGCCGCGATGAAGGAACTCGACACACTCGGTGAAACGCTGCAGCGCTACCACCTCTACCACGCCACTCGCGCCGAGCTACTGCGCGAACTCGGTCAGCTCGACCAGGCACACGCCGCGGACGTGCAAGCCCTCCAGCACACGACCAACCCCGCCGAACAAGCCATCCTCCAGCAACGGCTCACCTGGACCTAGCACCATGCGATAGAGATCCACTTCCCGCTCATACCGAGCGTGCTGGTCACTGCCGCATCCTTGGATCGTGCGTAGGGTCGGCATACCTGGGCGGGCAGCCGTCATCGATGGCTTCGGGGCGCAGTTCGTAGTGCCACGGTTCATTGCGGTAGATCTGGCACAGCCCGTACTCCGCGCCGTGCTCGGAGAGCCACGTCGTGGCATCGGAGGGCCCGATGTCGATCGCGTCCCCCGACACGTGAGGAGAGGTGTCCGCGGTGGCCACCCACCGGGCAGCTTCCTCTTCCGAGCCGTACTCGGAGATGGCCTCACGAAGCAGCTGATCCTGGTACGCAGGGGTTCGCCAGCCACTCTTGACGTGGAACTCGACCCCGTCGTCTGCGGCGGCGGCTGCGGCTTGGCGGAGGGCAGCGAGCAGATCGGGATCAAGGTTGGCCACGGCCGGAAACTCGTCCTCGAAGATCGTCACGCCACCAGGGACGGCGCCATCTGCCACATCGCGGTCGCCAAGCGCAGGACGGTGGTCGCCGCGAGGGTGCATAGGTCTCCGCTGACGATCCGCAGCCGCCGAAGGGGTGTCGGTGGCCGCCGCGTCGGTGGGTTGTGCTGCGCCCGAGGAGGAGGCCAGCGACTGGCAGATGAGAACGCCGAAAAGCGTCGCGCTGAGGGTGACAAGGGCGACAATAAGGGCGGCGAGGATGGTCGATCGGGTACGGCGGGCCGGTGTTCGTGCTGGTTCGCTGTAGGCCATGCCCGCAGTCAACGCAGCGTGGTGTTCTCACCACGTATGTGGATTTCGATATGCCGACGATATGCTCCGGCTCGTAGCATCGAGAGTGTGCGTGTGTTGATCGTCGAGGACGAGCCCTTTCTGGCAGAGGCCATCCGCGACGGCCTACGCCTGGAAGCGATCGCGGCCGATATCGCCGGTGACGGCGACACCGCTCTGGAACTGCTGAGCATCAATGCCTACGACATCGCCGTCCTCGACCGGGACATTCCTGGGCCAACCGGTGACGAAGTCGCCAAACGCATCGTCGCCTCCGGCAGCGGCATTCCGATCCTCATGCTCACCGCTGCCGACCGGCTCGACGACAAGGCCTCCGGGTTCGAGCTCGGTGCCGACGACTACCTCACGAAGCCCTTCGAACTTCAAGAGCTCGTCATGCGGCTCAGGGCGCTCGACCGCAGGCGCGCCCACAACAGGCCACCCGTGCGAGAGATCGCCGGTCTGCGGCTGGATCCGTTCCGCCGCGAGGTCTACCGCGACGGCCGGTACGTCGCGCTGACCAGGAAGCAGTTCGCCGTGCTCGAAGTCCTCGTCGCCGCCGAAGGGGGAGTGGTCAGTGCCGAAGAGGTCCTGGAGCGTGCATGGGATGAGAACGCCGACCCGTTCACCAACGCCGTGCGCATTACGGTTTCGGCCTTGCGCAAACGGCTCGGCGAACCCTGGCTGATCGCCACGGTGCCCGGCGTCGGCTACCGCATCGACACTGCACCCGGCCCCGGACGTGCGGGATCCGACCGTGAATAGGGCGCCTGGATTGAGCGTTCGCCTCAAACTCACCCTCAGCTATGCCGGATTCCTCATGGTTGCGGGTGCCCTGATGCTCGCCGCCGTGTGGGCGGTCCAGGCGCGGTATCTGGACGACGGTGTGACCATAGGCGGGCTCCCGTGGCTCGGAGGACCGAGCCGCTCCGACCCCCTGCGTGGTTTCGGCCTGGCTGCGGCCATGGTCATGGCGTTCCTTCTGGTGTTCGGTCTGCTGGGTGGGTGGATTCTCGCCGGCCGCATGCTCGCGCCCCTGGACCGCATCACCGACGCCGTCCGCTTGGCCGCGAACGGTTCGCTCTCCCACCGAATCCGGCTACCGGGCCGCAAAGATGAGTTCCGCGAACTCGCCGACACCTTCGACGCCATGCTCGCTCGGATCGAGACAAACGTCGCCGAACAACAGAGATTCGCGGCCAACGCCTCCCACGAACTGCGCACCCCGCTGGCGATCACGCAGACCCTTCTCGACGTGGCCCGCAACGATCCGAACCGCGACGCCGGCGAACTCGTCGAGCGTCTCCACTTCGTCAACGCCCGAGCGATCGACCTCACCGAAGCACTGCTTCTGCTGAGCCGTGCGGACCAGCGATCCTTCACCCGCGAGTACGTCGACCTGTCCCTACTCGTAGAAGAGGCCACCGAAACGCTCCTCCCCCTCGCAGAAAAACGCGGCCTCGCCATCGAGACCTCCGGCGACCTCACCCCCACCATCGGCTCACGCGCGCTCCTGCTACAGCTGACGACGAACCTCGTGCACAACGCGATCGTCCACAACCTGCCTGACCAGGGCAGAGTGTGGGTCACCACCAGCGTTCACCCCGGGACTGTGGTGCTCAGAGTCGAGAACACCGGCGAGAAGCTCCTCCCACAATTGGTTTCCACGCTTGTCGAGCCGTTTCAGCGCGGGACCGAACGCATACGCACCGACCACGCAGGTGTCGGCCTCGGCCTGGCCATCGTCAAGAGCATTGCCCAAGCCCACGACGGGACCCTCGCGCTCACACCCCGGCCCGCTGGCGGGCTCCGCGTCACGGTGCAACTACCCGCCGCACCACCGCACACTGAGGGTTTGCGAGGGGACGCGTCGCCCCTCCCAACCATTGTTCAAAACTGAGAGACACGCCTAGAGAGAGGCCGCGGCGACGGCCGCTTCGAGCTCCTCGAATGCCTCGGACAGGTCGCTGCTCAGCCAGTGTTCGGGCTGGAGGTGGACGACGACGGAGGTGGGGCCGAGGGTCCGTTGCACGTACACGGCGAGCTCGGCCTCCTGCAGGTACCGAGCCGCGATCGTGGTGACGTCATCGCCGGTCGGCTGCTCGTTCCAGTGCGCGGGGCCTTCGACGGTCACATAGCGGTAGGGGCGGTCCTCGGCCTGGACGCTGAGGCTGAACCGTCCGGCGGCCCGGAGCAGGCGGTCCTTCAGCGTTCCTCGCTCCATCCAGACACGCACGTCGCCGCCCGGGCTGTAGTCGTACCAGACCGGCACCGCGAGTGGGGCCCGACCGTCGCGGGCGACCGCAAGTGTTCCGACGCGGGGCTCGGCGAGGAACCTCTCACGTGCTTCGGCTGTCATGGGCATCGGCTGATCTCGCTTTCGCTCGTGGGTGGTTCGAGATCCAGCCAACCGAGAAGGTTCGAGACAGACGATGGCTGTACGTCTGCATTCGATGTCTGTGCGTCTACGCTGGACGGCGTGGATGCCTTGACGGACCTACTCGACCGCACACGTGCCCGCGGTGCTGTGGTGGGACAGAGCTATCTCACTCCGCCCTGGTCGTGGCGCTTCGCGGACGCCGCACCACTCACGGTGGTGGCCATGGTGCGCGGAACGTCCTGGATCGACGTCGGCGACGGTCCGGCCAGGATTGCCGCCGGGGACATCGCGGTGGTCCGTGGGCCGGAGTCGTTCGTCGTCGCCGATCCGCCGGAGACGCCGGTGCAGGTCGTGATCAGCCCGGACGACACGTGCCGGGACCCTGAAGGTCGTGACATCGGTGCGGCGCTGGCGCTGGACACCCGCACCTGCGGGGACGGGCCGGACAGCCCGGCTCTCCTGCTGTTCGGGGAGTACCGCGTGCGCGGTGAGGTCGACCGGCGGTTGCTGGCGGCGCTGCCGCGACTGATCACCGTCGCCGGGCACGAGATCACCGACTCACCCCTTGCCCTCGTGGCCGCAGAGATCGCCCGCGACGAGCCCGGTCAACAGGCCGTCCTCGACCGGCTGCTGGACCTCCTTCTCATCCGCGGGCTGCGCGCGTGGTTCGCCCGACCGGATGCGCAACCTCCGTCGTGGTACGCCGCCCGTACCGACCCGCTGGTGGGCGAGGCGCTCCGGCTTCTGCACGACGACCTCGCGCATGCGTGGACGGTAGGCGAGCTCGCGACCAAGGTCGGCTTGTCGCGCGCGGCATTCGCTCGGCGCTTCGACCAGCTCGTCGGCGAGCCGCCGATCGCCTACCTCACCGGATGGCGGCTCTGCACTGCCGCCGACCTGCTTGCCGACACCGACCACACCGTCGACACGATCGCGCGGCAGGTGGGGTACGCGAACGCGTACGCCCTCAGTGTGGCGTTCACCCGCCACTACCAGGTCCGGCCGAGCGACTACCGCCGGTCGAGGCGGGCCCGCTCCGACTGATCGCGGCGCCACGGGCGTTCGTCGTCGCCGTGGCGGCGACCGTCGACTTTTGTCGCGCACCGCTGAGTCACCACGCGACCATTGTCATTCGATAGCAAGTGAGCGATAATCGATGGATGCAGGCTGCTCTTCGATTGGTCGAGGCTGCCGACGTGCTGGTCGTCGGAGCCGGGTTGGCGGGGCTTCACACTGCGACGCTGCTCGCCCAGCGAGGCCACGACGTGCTGCTCGTCGAACGGCGTCCCAGCCTCACGGGCGCGATTCGTACCACTGGGATCTTCGTTCGCAGAACGCTCGACGATTTCCGGTTGCCTCCCGAGTGCCTCGGTCCTCCGATTCGGCGAGTGGTGCTCTACCCACCTGGGCTGCGGCGCCCGGTGACCCTCGTCAGTGCGCGCGATGAGTACCGGGTGGGTGACATGGCGCCCCTCTACGCAGCGGCGGCCGATGCCGCGACCGACGCCGGCGTCCGGATAGCGCTGGGCACTCGCTATGCCGGTCGGCGAGACCGCACCTACCTCCTGACCGGCCGGGACGGACCGACCAGGGTGCGGGCACGGTTCGTGGTCGGCGCCGACGGAGCCCGCTCACGGGTCGCCCGCGACCTCGACCTGGACCGCAACCACCACCTGCTGATCGGTGCCGAAGAAGTCTTCGAGATCCCGCGCAGCGAGGAACCGCCGACCTTCCACTGCGTGCTCGACCCGTCGCTCGCTCCCGGCTACCTGGCGTGGGTCGTCAATGACGGGCGGCATGCCCACGTCGGCACGGCCGGCTACGCCGACCGCTTCCCCGACGGTCTCCGCCGGGCCCTGGAGCGGTTCGGCACCTCGGCACCGGGGCTGCCGAGCACGTCCCGCCCTGACGAGGTGGAGCGACGTGGGGGTCCCATCCCGGTCGGTGGCCTGCTGCGCCGGATCAGCTGTGCCGACGGACTTCTGGTGGGGGATGCGGCGGGTGCGGTCTCGCCGCTCACCGCTGGCGGCCTCGACCCGTGCCTGCGACTGTCGGACTTCGCTGCCGCGATCCTGCACGACTCCCTGCGATCCGGGCGGACGGACGCGCTGACTCACTTCGACGGAGCCGCACTGCGTGCCCGCTTCCGCGGAAGGCTCATGCTGCGCAGGGGATTGGCCCAGGTCCGCACGCCTGCCCTTGCAGCGGCGGCGTTCACCCTGCTGCGTACGCCGATGGGGCAGGCCGCGGCCCGCCGCATCCTGTTCGGCGACAGGTCGTTTCCGGCACCCGGACGTGGATGAAGACAGCCACATGGCCTACTGCAGCCAGGTCAGAGGCCGTGCCGCCGGTGGGCTCGGTCTGAGCGCCGGTCTCAGGTGGGCGCTGCGCTGCGGTCGTTGACGGCTCGACGGCCGCGGTTGTTTCACTCCTTCAGCAGGGCGCGGGCGGTGGCAACGTCGGTGACGATGACATTCACCCACCCGCCAATGATCGCCGCACGAATCGCCTCGTGCTTGCGTTCGCCTCCGGCCAGCCCGACCCGCCGGGGGATCGCCCGGAAAGTGTCGGGGTCGATGCCGACGACGCGGCTGTTCAGATCGCTGCGGATCAGATCTCCGGTCGCGGTGAAGAAGCGGTGGCAGACATCGCCGACGGCGTGCGCGGCCAGGAGCTGCTCCTGGTCATCCGGCGCGATCGCGTTGCCACTCTGCCGCAGCAGGGGAGATGGTTGGACGCTGCCGATACCCACCAGTGCCATGGTCAGGTTGGCCCACTCCTCGGCCATCGATTCCATCGCCGGGTCGTTGAGCAGGCTCTTGCGGATGGCCGAGGTCTGCACCAGCCCAGGGGCCTGCACGTACGTCGGTGCAGCACCGATCAGCTCGGCGAGCTGACCCAGCAGCCGGTTGGCCTGGGCCTGGACGGCGGACACGCCGACACCGCCGACCAGCTGGATGACACGCTCCGCCCCTGCGACGCGGAGCGGGCGCAGCCGATCCACCGCCGCCAGCAGGGTCTGACTCCACGACGAAATACCGATCCGCTCCCCGCCGGTCAGGGTGGCCTCGAGATAGGTGGCTCCCGCAGACCCGATGCCGGTGAGGATCTCCTGCTCCCCACCGTCCACGTCGACAACGACCGCCTCGCGCAGCCCGTACCGATGCTCGAGGGCCTCTTCCAGAACGGTGTGCACGCCCTGCGAGACCACGACAACGGTCCGCACGATGCCCATCTCGGTGGCTCGTTTCAGCAGCCGGGACACTTTTGCCTGGGAGACGTGCAGGGCGTCGGCGATGTCGGCCTGCCGGATCCCCTGCTCGTGGTACATGTGTGCGATCTTGGTGATCAACCGCACCTGCGCATCGGGGGCCAGTCGACTGCCGCTGGACGCGTGCACAGCCATCACGATCCGCCCCACTTCACGGTTGCTGGAGAGTCATCATCGGCCATTGTCCATCCTGTCGTTCACCGGTATGGGTCGCGGCGCCGCCGGGTCAGCGCTTGCGGGCTCTGACTGCTGCCACCTCGTCCGCCCAGTGCTCGCGGCGTCTCCTACGAGTCTCGTCGTCGAGCGTCGATGTGAAGATCCGGGCTGGTATGCGCTGCTCGGCCCAGCTGGTAGTGCTCCCCAGACTCTGCCAGGCCAGCTGCGCCGCACCCAGCGCGGAGAGCTCGGCGACGTCGGCCACCTCCACCGGGTGGGCAAGGAGGTCGGCCTGGGTCTGCATCAGCAGGCCGGCGACAACGGCGCCGCCGTCAGCTCGCAGGACGCTCAGCGGGGGGTCGGTGCCTTCGATGGCATCCGCGATGTCGCAGACCTGGTGCGCGACGGCGTCGACGGCCGCTCGCGCCAGGTGCGCTCGGGTGGTGCTACTGCTCATCCCGGTGAAGGCGGCGCGCGCGTTGCGGTCCCAGTGCGGCGCGCAGAGGCCAGAGAAGGCGGGCACCAAGGTCACGTCACCGGCGTCGGGAACCGTCCCGGCCAGGTCGACCAGCTCGGCGACGATGCCGAGCCCGAGCATCGAGCCCGTCCAGGCGAGAGCCGCGCCAGAGGAGACGATGTTGCCTTCGCGGGCGTAGACCGGGCGGTCGGTGAGCCAGGCAAGCGTCGTCGGTACGGGGGATTGGCCTGGGTCGAACTGATGGATGGGAGTCATCAGCGATGATCCGGTGCCGTAGGTGGCCTTGGCCATGCCCACCTCCGTACACCCCTGTCCGTACAACGCCGCATGGGAGTCGGCGAGTACGGCGGCGATGGGGGTCCCGTCCGGCACGCCGGGGACACCGACCGTGGTGCCGAAGTCGCCGTTCGAGGCGACGACCTTCGGAAGGCGCCCGCGCGGCACGTCGAAGGCGTCCAACAACGGGTCGGACCATTCGAGGTCGATGACGTCGTAGAGCAGCGTGCGGCCGGCGTTGCCAGCCTCGGTCACGTGTCGGCGGTGGCCGGTCAGGCACCAGATCAGCCAGGAGTCGACGGTTCCGACACAGATGTCGGCCGCGGGGGTAGCGGCCGCCGTTGAGAGTAGCCAGTTGATCTTCGGGGCCGAGAACATCGCGTCGACTCTGAGCCCGGTGCGGTCGCGGGCAAGGTCGCCGATGCCGGCCGGAAGTCTTTCGCACCACGCGGACGTCCGGATGTCCTGCCAGCCGATCAACGGCCCGAAGGGCCGGCCGGTGCTGCGCCGCCAACCCACCACGGACTCGCGCTGGTTGGTCAGAGCGACCGCGACGACATCGGTGGTCCCCGCGGCCGCTCGGCAGCGTTCGACAGCGGTCACCACGCTGGACCAGAGCTCTTCCGCATCCTGCTCGGCCCAGCCCGGACGAGGGAGGGAGAGGTTGACCGGTGTCGAGCCGGTGGCGAGCACCGTTCCGGACTCGTCTACCAGGATCGCCTTGGAGTTGGTCGTGCCCTGATCGATGGCCAGCACGGCTTGTTTCGGAGCCATCCACCTTCCCTTCGTTCGTACGCGCAGGCTTCCCCCGACGGCATATCTGCGGCCGCATCACTCGATCGCCTCGACTGGGCGCCGTGCCTCCCCCGGATTCTGCAGTGGCCTATTGACATCACGCCAGCCGTAATTGATAGATTATGCGGCCTTGAATCATTATTCAATCCTTCAAGGGTGGTTATCTGATGAGGCCGACGCGGCGCCGCGTGATCATCAACACCGATGCCAAGAACGAGGCGGACGACCAGTTCGCGATCGTTCACGGGATGTTGTCGCCGACGCTCGACGTGCGCGGGCTGATCCCGGCCCACTTCGGCACCCGGCGCTCGGACCGGAGCATGGAGGAGTCGCGCGAGGAGATCGACCTCCTGCTGGACCTGCTCGACCTCACCGGCAAGGTCACTGTCGCCAATGGCGCGCCGACCGGCATCCCGGACGAGCAGACCCCGCTGGACTCGCCGGGCGCCCGGCTGATCATCGAGGAGTCAAAGCTGGCCTCCGAGGGCGATCCGCTCTTCGTGGCGTTCCTCGGACCGCTGACCGACATGGCCTCGGCGATTCTGCTCGACCCGGAGATCGTGGACCGAGAGGTGATCGTGATCTGGATCGGCGGCCGCGGGTACGACGGGATGGCGCCGGGATGGCGTGGGATCGAGTTCAACCTGTCCAACGACATCCACGCCGCCAACGTGGTGTTCGGCTCCGGCATCACCATCTGGCAGGTGCCTAGCGATGTCTACAGCAAGGTGTCTGTGAGCTATGCCGAACTCGACGAGAAGATCGGCGACGCAGGTCCGCTCGGGCACTACCTGATCAAGCAGCTCCACGAGTGGAACGCTACCTATCACCCCGAGCCGATCGAGTCTCGCTCGCTCGGCGACTCGCCGGCCATCGCCCTGATGCTCTACCCGACCAGCGGCGCCATGCGGGTCCGGCCGGCGCCGCGGTTCGGGGTCGACGGCTGGTACCTGCCTGGTTCCAACAACCCCATCAGTGTGTGCGAGTACATGGACGTGCGCTTCCTGTTGGAGGACATGTTCGCCAAGATCCGCGCCTTCGGCCGCAAAACCCGGTGACCCGACTCACATATCGGTGACTCCCGACCCATACGAGGACGCCATCGCCCTTGCGCATAGAGGAGAATGACATGACCGCCAGGTCGCTTACTCGACGGGGATTCCTCGGACTGTCGTCCGCCACCGTGGCTGGACTGAGCCTCGGTGCCTGCACCGGCGCCTCCACCACCAGCAGTGGTTCGTCGGCGCCGGCCTCGAACAAGCTCCGCGTCTTCACCTATGAAGGCGACGAGACCATCGGTCTCTTCAAGGCCCAACTGAAGAAGTTCGACGAGCAGAACGGCACCACCACGACGGTCGGAAGTCTGCCCGGCTCGGGCGCGGCCGTGTATCCGGACAAGCTCCGGACCGAGCTGCTCGGCGGCAGCGGCCCGGACGTCTGGCGGATCTGGGGCGGACAGATCGGTGCGCCGTTCGCCACCGCCAAGCAGGCGCTGGATCTGGCGCCGTACTACCAGAAGTACGGCTGGGACTCGTTGATCAACACCGCCGCGATCGACGGCATGACGTTCGATGGTGTCAAGGCAGGGTTGCCGTTCATGTCGCTCGGCCTCGGCGCCTGGTACAACAAGGCGCTACTGGAGAAGGCCGGCGTCACCGCCACCCCGACCAGCTACGCCGAGCTGGAAGAGATGAACGACAAGCTCGTCGCCGCCGGCACCACGCCGTGTGGCCTGGCCGGCAAGTACGGCTGGAACATCATGCGCCTGTTCGAGTACCTCCTCGAGCACACGGCAGGTCCCGAGCTGCACGACAAGCTGCTGGTCGGCGACGAAAGCTGGGACCGTCCAGAGGTCGTCGAGGCGTTCACGCTGTTCAAGAAGTGGCAGGACAAGAAGTGGGTGCCGGAGGGTGCACTCGGGATGGACCCGGCCGACGTCGAACCTGGTTACGTGCAAGGGAAGAACGGTTACACGATCATCGGCCCATGGACGGAGTCCGTCGCCATCCTGTCGGCCGAGAAAGATCCCGCCGACTTCGGCAACTTCGAACTGCCCACCGACCACAAGCCGGCGCGCCATTCCGGCTTCGTCGAGGGCTACATGATCAACGCGAAGTCCCCCAACGCAGACAAGGCGGCTGCCTTGCTCGACTTCCTCGCCAAGCCGAAGACGCAAAAGGCACTGCGGAACACGGCGTCGACGGTGAAGGGTGCCGAGCCGGACCCGAAGGAGCTGCCGCTGGCCTCGGAGTGGTCGCAAAAGTACGGCAGCAATCCCTTCTACACGATCCAGGACCAGGCCTTCCCCAAGAAGCAGGCTGACGAGTACTTCACCGTGCAGAGCGACATCCTGCAGGGTTCGGTGACACCAGCGGAGGCCGCCGCGAGGATGCAGGAAATCGTGTCCGCCTGGGCCAAGGGCTGATCTGGGCACCTCATGGCGACGCTCACAGCCGATCGTGCCGCCGCCGCAGGGCGGCCGCGACGACAACGATCGAAGGGAAGCGGGGGAGGCTGGTGGCATGCGTGGCTGTTCGCTGTTCCGGCCTTGGCGGTCTACGTCGTCTTCCTGGTCTATCCGTCCCTGTCCTCGTTGTGGTTCAGCTTCACCGACTGGGACGGTTTGAGTCCGACGTACAACATCATCGGGTTCGACAACTACACGCGCCTGCTCGACGACCCGGTGGTGCTCACCGCCGCTACGAACAACCTGCTCTGGTCCGTGGTGACGATCACTTTCCCGGTCGGGCTCGGCCTGGCGCTGGCCCTGGCGCTGAACGGCAAAGTGCATGGCAAGCCGGTCTTGCGGCTGATCTTCTACACACCGGGCGTGCTGCCTCTGGTGTCGATCGCCTCGATCTGGGGCTGGTTGTACAACCCGCAGTACGGCGCGATCAACTCGACCCTCCGCCTGATCGGACTGGACGGACTGGCCCAGCCCTGGCTCGGCCAGGACTCCACGGCGCTGTGGGCGGTGATGGTCCCGGCAATCTGGCTGCGGACCGGGTTCCCGATGCTGCTCTATCTCGCAGCCCTGCAAGGGATTCCGGATGAGCTCTACGAGGCTGCCACCGTCGACGGCGCCAGCCGCCTGCGACAGTTCTGGCACATCACCATGCCGAGCCTGCGGCCGGCGCACTACATCGTGCTGGCGTTGTCCTTGATCGACTCGTTCAAGGTCTTCGACATGATCTATGCGATGACGTACGGCGGTCCTGGAACGTCGACGCAGGTCATGGGCACGTGGATGTACGCCAACGTCTTCCAGTACTACCAGGCGGGTTACGGCACGGCCATCGCCGTCGTGATCACCCTGGTGGCGATCGCGGTAGGCATTCCGTATGTACGGTCACAGACCAGGGAGCACACCTCATGACCTCCCTCGCGCCGGTGCACTCCCCACCTTCGGTCGCGGTGACCGGGGAAGAGCGATCGACCCGCCCACCTGGAGGCAAGGGTGGCATCGTCCTCACGACCGTGCTGGCCGTCGTCGCGATCTTCTGGATCTCACCGCTGGCGCTCCTGGTTGTCACCGCCGTCCGGCCGCTGGCGGACTTCATCGGCAACGGACCGCTGTCCTGGCCGTCGGAGTTCACCTGGACGAACTTCTCCGACGCCTGGGACATCGGCAACTTCGCGACCACCTACCGCAACAGCGCACTCATCACGATGGTCAAGGTGCCCCTCGGTGTGCTGATTTCCGCAATGCTCGGCTTCGCACTCGCCAAGCTGCAGATGAAGTTCCGGCGGACAGTGATGTTCTCGGTCTTTCTCGGTCTCACCATCCCGATCTACATCACGATCGTGCCGGTGTTCATCATGATGAAAACCGCCGGTGCGACGGACAGCATCGCCGGCCTGATCGGGCCGTACCTCGCATTCGGCATCCCGTTCGAGGTGTTGGTTCTGCAGTCGTTCTTCCGTCAGGTTCCGGACGAGATCATCGAGGCGGCCAAGGTCGACGGCGCCGGCAACTGGCGGATCTTCTTCACCGTCATGCTGCCGCTGTCCGCACCGGCCCTGATAACCGTGGCGATCCTGGACGCGGTGGCGACCTGGAACGAGTTCCTGTTCGCCCTGATCCTGCTCAACTCCGACGCCCACAAGACGATCCCGGTGGGACTGCTCAACTTCCAGGGCCAGTTCGCCAACAACACCACCGGCCTCGCCGCGGGGATTCTCATCGCCGTGGTTCCGATTCTGATCGCGTACACGCTGTTGCAACGCTGGATCGTCGGCGGACTGACCGCTGGGGCGACCAAGGGATGACGACCACAGCCGACGGACGACCAACCACCTCCGAGGGGGAGTGAGCACGATGACAGATCTGCCGGTCTTCGGTGCGGGCATCTGGCACTTCGCGACCTACAAGGACCGCTATGCCACCGACGGCTACGGTCCACCGGTCGGCCTGTTGGAACAGATCGATCGCGCGGGTGCCGTGGGAGACCTGTCGGTCGTCGACCTCAACTGGCCGTTCGCCGGCTTCGACGGGACGTTGGACGACGTGAAGGCTGCGCTGTCGAGGAACGGGCTCGAGGCGATTGCCATCACCCCGGAGATCTACACCCGGGACTTCGTCAAGGGTTCGTTCACTCACCCCGACCCGGCGGTTCGCAAGCGGGCGCTCGACCTGATGCACCACGCGACCGACGTGGCCAAGGATCTCGGCTGCTCCTACGTCAAGCTGTGGCCCGGCCAGGATGGCTGGGACTACCCCTTCCAGGTGAACTACCACGACATCTGGCAACTCGCGCTCGACGGCCTACGGGAGCTCTGCGCAGCTCATCCGGAGATCAACTTCGTGATCGAGTACAAGCCGCGTGAACCGCGAGTCAAGATCATCTTTCCCAATGTCGCGCGAACGCTCCTCGGCATCGAGAAGATCGGGCTGCCGAACCTCGGCATCCTCCTCGACTTCGGACACTCGTTGTACGGCCTGGAAACCCCGGCCGACGCGGCGCAGCTGGCGATCGACTACGGCAGGCTGTTCGCGATCGACGTCAACGACAACCTGCGCGGCTGGGACGACGACATGGTGGTCGGATCCGTCCATCTGGTGGAGACCTTCGAGTTCTTCCACACCCTGCGCAAGAACAACTGGCAGGGCGTCTGGCAGCTGGACCAGTTCCCGTTCCGGGAAGACTGCGTGGAGGCCGCCAGGCAGGCCATCCGTTTCCTGAAGGCGGTGCACCGCGCGCTCGACACCCTCGACGACTCGGCGCTCGCGGCGGCGCAGGCCGACCACGATGCGCTGGCTGCTCAAAGGCTCGTCCAGCGGGCGCTGCTCACCTCGATGGCCGGCACGGAGGACACATGACCGAACGCAGTGAGGTCATTCATGAGCACAGCACCTTGGTCGTGAGACCGACGAAGGAGGTCTCATGACCAAGGCCCTTCCGAGGATCGATCCCGCGTCGGGAGGCGGTCTTTCCACCGCGCACACGACCATGCCGGTGCTCCGCCGGCTGGAAGCCCATGCCAGCAGGCCAGCGAAGGTGGCCCACATCGCCGAGGCGGCCCGACAGATCCGGATCCAGGACCTCAAGCTGGTGTACCACGCTGGCGCCGGCCACATCGGTGGGGACTTCTCCGCGATCGACATCCTGGCGACGCTGTACGGTGCGGTACTCGCCATCACCCCCGCGACGGTCGACGATCCGGAGCGGGACCGGTTCGTGCTGAGCAAGGGACACGTCGCCGGCGCGCTGTACACCACGCTGGCAGCCTTCGGCTTCCTGCCGGTCACCGATCTGGCCACTTTCCTGAAGCCACTGTCGGCCCTCAACGGCCATCCCAACCGGGCGAAGGTGCCGGGCGTGGAGGCCAACACGGGACCACTCGGCCACGGCCTGCCGATCGCTGTCGGCCACGCACTGTCAGCCAAGCTCGACGTGTCTCTACGTCGTACGTACGTGCTTGTCGGCGACGGCGAACTGCAGGAGGGCAGCAACTGGGAAGCGATGATGGCGGCGTCGCAGTACCAGCTCGACCGCCTGACCGTGATCGTCGACCGCAACCGGCTCCAGCAGGGCGCGACGACCAAGGAGACCAACGACCTTGATCCGCTGCGGGACAAGGCGACGGCGTTTGGTTTCGCCGTGGTGGAGGTCAATGGTCATGACCATGGCGAGCTGCTCGAGGTGTTGTCCGCCGTGCCGTTCCGACCAGGGAAGCCGACGTTCGTGATCGCCCACACCCACAAGGGCCACCCGATCTCGTTCATGAGCAACAACGTCGCGTGGCACCACAAAGTGCCAGACGACGCGGAGTTCCAGCAGGCGTTGACCGAGATCGAGGCCGTAGGGAACGCCCGGATCGGCAGGGAGCTGGGATGACTGAATCCATCGTCGGCGGTGGTGACGAGCTACCTCACCTGTCGGTCGCCGACGGACCACGCTACGACTGCCGTGACGCGTATGTCGCCACTCTCTCCGAGCTCGCTCATGACGACCACCGGATCGTCGGCGTGGTGAACGACTCGATCGGCTCGAGCAAGCTGAACAGCTTCCGGAAGGCGTTCCCGGACCGGCTGATCAACGTCGGGATCGCCGAGCAGGACATGGTCGGTATCGCGGCCGGCCTGGCCAACGGAGGGCGGATCCCCTTCGTCTCGGCGGCTTCCTGCTTCCTGACCGCGCGGGCCCTGGAACAGATCAAGGCCGATGTGGCCTACTCCGACCACAACGTCAAGCTCTGCGGCATGAGCCCGGGTGTGGCGTACGGCGAGCTCGGGCCCACGCACCATTCGATCGAGGACATCGCATGGCTGCGGGCCATCGCCAACATGACGATCATCGTCCCGGCGGATCCGATCGAAACCGCGGCCGCGCTGCGTTGGGCGGCCGGGATCGAGGGGCCAGTCTTCGTCCGGGTCAGTCGGATGCGGGTCCCGCAGGTGAACGCCGATGACTACGAGTTCGTCCCCGGCAGGGCGTTCACGATGCGGAGCGGCGACGACGTGACGTTGATCGCCAACGGCACCGTGCTCTGGCGTGCCTTGGTCGCCGCCGAGCGCCTCGCCGCCGACGGCATCTCGGCTCGGGTGCTGTCGATGCCGACCGTCAAACCGCTCGACGTCGAGGCTGTGATCGCCGCGGCCGCGCAGACCGCCGGGATCGTGACGGTCGAGGAGTCGTCGACGGCCGGTGGGTTGGGTGGGGCGGTGGCAGAGACAGTCGTCGCGCATCATCCGACCCGGGTAACCATCCTCGGCATACCGGAGTTCGCTCCGACCGGCTCCGCGGGCTATCTCCTCGACCGCTACGGGATGTCGCCTGAGGGCATCGCCGAGTCCGCTCGGCGGCTGCTCGAGCACCGGTGAGGCCAGATCCGGGCGTTCGGCGGGAACAGCGGAACGGAACGCGCACTCAGGACCTCACGTCGAGGTGAAGCCCGGGGGCTTGGACTGGGCCGGTGCTGTGCTGTCGGCTACGCCGGATCGCGGTGCCGGCCCACACGGTCAGGGCCAACGCCACCAGGCTGGCGCCAACGATCGTTCCCGTTCCGACGACTGCACGTGGACATCGGAGGACGCTACGGTCGAGCCGGTGCCCAGCTGTCCCTCACTGTTGGCTCCCCATGCCAGGACTTCGCCCGGCCCTTGCGCCACCGCGGGCGAGGCGCCCATCGTCAACGACAGCGCTGTCGCCAACGCGAGAACCAGACCAGCAAGGCAGAATCCGCCGAGCTTGTGCCGTCGCGGCACCTGGTTGACAAAAGAACGCCCCCGCCCGCACCGCATACGCACGACATCCCCCGCGTTCCCACGAACGTTGTTCCTACGTCTCTTATGCTCGGGTGCGAACCCTCGCATGCCTCGGCCGGCGGGTCGCCCTGCGTGGTTGGTTCGTCGTGCGGATCAGGTCAGATCGACCACGATGCGTCGTTCGGCCAGGCCCTGGGCCTGCCGCTGCCATGCATGGGGAAGCTGGTCGAGTGGAACGATCTCGTGGGAAACCGTCAGACGGCCGGCGGCGGCGTGTTGGAGCAGGGTCGACAGCGCATCGCCCCTCTGTTCGGTGTCGATCTCGTTGTTGGTGTAACCAAGGATCTTGGCCGAACGGCTCCGCACGATGGCAGACGCGAAGGTCGCGTTCTGCCCTGCTGAGCTTCCCAGGTTGACGAATCTCGCGCCGGAAGCAAGGAGCAGCAGGGCCGCCGATGCCGGTACGCCGCAGAGCGGGTCGATGACGACGTCCACGTCGCCGTCGCAGGCCGCCGCGAGCTTTGCGGCGAGTTCGTCCACCTCGTCGTCGTCGCGGAGGGGGACCACTGCGTCGGCGCCACACGAAGCCGCGCGGTCCTGCGCGCCGGTGGAACGGCTGGCAGCCACGACCCGGCGCGCCCCGCACAGCTGGGCGGCCTGGATCGCGACCTGGCCGACGACGCTGCCACCGCCGAGCACGAGGACCTGCTCGCCTGGCTGTAGGCCGCCCTTCCAGGTCAGAGCCATCCACGCGGCGACCGCCGAAAGGCCCAGCGCCGCGACCATCGTGTCCTCGACCTGGCCGGGCAGGGCCACGAGCTCGGACTCGGGCACAGTCACCTGCTCGGCCATGCTGCCGTCGCCCGGCTGCATTCCCGCGGTCGTGGGGAACCAGACCCGCGTGCCGCCCGGTAGGGAGCTGGCCGCCGCGACGACGCCCACCCCCTGCACGCCAGGAACGTACGGAAGAGCGGGAGCCCCGAAGTAGGACGTGCCGGTAGCGCAGAGGATGTCGAGTGGCGTGATCGGGGCGGCCGTTGTCGTGACCAGGGCATGGCCGTCGAGGCCGGCGGGCGAGGGCCGGTCGACAAGGGCGGGGGCGGCGCCATGGCGCTCGATGACTGCTGCACGCATAGGGCTTCTCAGGTGGAGTAGTCGGGATAGGGGAGGGTGAAGTGCGCGAGCCGTCGTGCGTACTCCTGCTGGAACCCCAGCGGCTCGTGATCGCGTTCGAACATCGCGATGAACAGCGTGAGCGTGAGGAAGGGGTGCGCGCCGAGTTCGAACAGCTTCGGGTAGTCGTGCGTGGCAAGTGCCTCGCGCTCCACGGGCGCGAACTCCAGCCACGTGGTGGCCTCGGCATGTACGCAACCCAGGATGCTGCCCGCGCGCTCGGTCTCCCACCACTGAACGGTGCCCCGCGGGTCCGCGCGGTAGCGCTCGACCAGCTGGGGGTCACGGTCCACGGTGTAGAGGAACTTGTCAACGAGGTACTTGCTCATGCTGGTCTCCTTTCGCATGACCGCTGCGGTGCCTCACTCCGGCACACCTCGTTCCTCGGCGTACCTGCGTGGGGGCTCCTCGCGCTCATGCTGGTGCTCCGTTCGGATACCAGGTGAAGTACGCCTCCATGGTGTGGAAGAGGTCGAGGCTGTCCACGTGGTCGGCCTTGGCGTTCTCTCCGGCGACCCCCATCATCAGCATGAAGTCCATGAAGCCGTGGGTGGCGTTGCCCGGTGCGTGGAGGCTGTCCAGGCTCACCTCCGCCAGGCACTCCTGCAGGTTGCCGCTGCCGATCCAGTCCACGGCCTTGCGGTCGAACGCGGGATCGGGGCCGTGCTCGCCGAACTGGCGCGGCCCACCGAGCTCGAGAGAGAGGTGACCGGTACCGATGATCGCGACCCGCTGGTCCGACGGCCAGGACTCGACCATCTCCCGGATCGCCTGCCCGAGCTGGACGAACCGTCGCGGTTGGGGGAGCGGCGGCGCGAAGATGTTGGTGTAGACGGGCACGATCGGAAGGTCGGCCTCCGGTCGCAGCGTGATGATCGGGCACGTGATGCTGTGGTCGATGCGCAGCTCGTTGCTGAACGCGAGATCGAAGCCCGCGTCCAGGCCGGACCGCAGAAGGTAGGCCGACAGGTTCTCGTGCCCGGTGAGCAGCATCCTGGGAAGGCCGAACTCGCGTTCCTCGTTGTAGAAGTTCGCGTCGTAGAACGGCGCCTTGCCGATCAGGAACTGCGGCATGTTGTCCAGCCACAGCTGGTGGAAGTGGTCACTTCCCACCATCACCAGAACGTCGGGCCGCGCACCCGTGAGGGTCTCGCGGAAGCGCTCGATCTTCGCCACCCACTCGTCGGCGAACGGCGGACGGTCGGCGCCGGTGGACGTACTCGCCCGGTAGTAGAACGGATGGTGCGTAGAGGCGATGACCGCGACGACGGTGGCCATGGGGACTCCTTCAGCTGGACGTGTTGCTGAGTGGGTCGACATAGGTCGCGTTCCGGTCCACCGAGAGGTAGACGTCCCGCCCGATCGGGCGCCGCACCTCCTCGGCCAGCTGGCCGAGGAGCCCGGCGGCACGCGCCAGGAGGGCGAAGCCGCGCAGCAGCTCGAGCGGGAGGCCGAGGTCTGCCAGGGCGGCGCCACACACGCCGGCGCCGTTGAGCGGCAGCGTGCGGCCCAGGACACGAGGATGCACCCTGCCGATAGCCTCGAACAGCCGGAGGTGCGGTCCCTTCAACCCCTCCTGCGCGGCGATGGCGAGCAGGCGCGGAGTACGCGGGTCCTGATGCTTGTGGACCGGGTGGCCCAACCCCGGAACGAGGCGGCCGGACTCCCGTGCGTGCTGGATCGCCGACAGCGCGACCGCGTCCCACGCCGCGTCGTCGTCGAGGCGTTCCGGGCATTTGTCGCGATGCTGTTCCAGGACGCCGGCCAGGAACTGGCCGCAGTCCTCGGTCACGCCGAGGAACCGCGAGCCACCGCCGAGCAGGCCGGCGGCGATCGCCCCTTGCAAGGAGTCCGGGGCGGACAGGTAGGTGAGGCGCGCGGCGATCGCGGTCGGGGTGAAGCCATGATCGGCGAGCGCGACCAGCACGGCCTCGAAGACCCGCACCTGAGCCGGGGTGGGACGTTGTTGGGTGACCAGCCAGAAGGCAAGTTCGCCGAAGCCGACGTGGCCCATCAGGTCGGCGGCGAGATCCTTGCCCAGCAACGAGATCGAGTCCGCGTCCGACATGCCGAGCGAGGTCGGGTACGTCGGTGCTTGTGGTGGCGAGGATTCGTTACTCACTCCGTTATCTCCTCTTCTTCGGTCTGCCGGGCAGCTCGGTGCCGGTCTCGTCTCAGTTGTCGTGTCCGTGTTCGTGCTGGGGGCGAGGAGCGGAGAGCCAGGCGCGTAGCTCTGCGCCGTGCTCGTCCAGGCCGGGCGGCGGCAGGTCGTAGCGGGTGGGGCTCTCGGAGAAGGTGATCGGGTTACGGACCGACGGTGTATCGCCCTCGCCCACCCGCACAACCGGGTCGAGGCCAAGCTGTTCGGCGAACGCCACGCCCTCCTCGACGGTGTTGATCGGCCCGCAGGCCACGCCCGCGGCGAGCAGGTCGCGGAACCACTCCATCCGCCCCCTCGTCCGGAGGCGCTCGACCAGCAACGGGCGAAGCTCCTCGCGGTTGGCGGTGCGGTCCTGGTTGGTGCGGAACCTGGCGTCGTCGGCGAGCTCCGGCACGCCGAGAACCTTGCAGAGATTGGCGAACTGCCGGTTGTTGCCGGCGGTGATGATCAGCTCGCCGTCCGCCGTGGGCAGCGGTTCGTACGGGAAGAGGCTCGGATGGGCGTTACCCATCCGGTGCGGTACGACGTCGCCGGCAACGTAGGCGCTGGTCTGGTTCACCATCCCGGAGAGCGCGGTCGACAGGAGGTTGACCTCGACGTGCTGGCCGGTGCCCGTTCGGTTGCGGTGCTGCAATGCGGCGAGGACACCGATCGTGGTCTGCATCCCCGACATCACGTCGAACACCGAGATGCCGGAGCGGTACGGCGGGCCTTCGGGGTCACCGGTCAGGCTCATCAGCCCCGAGATGGCCTGCACGATGAGGTCGTAGCCGGGCAGCGCGGCGCCGCCGCCGGAACCGAACCCGGTGATCGAGGCGTAGATGACGCCTGGGTTGGCGGATGCCACGCTGTCGTAGTCCAGCCCGAACTTGGCGAGGCTTCCGGGCCGGAAGTTCTCGAGCACGATGTCGGCGCGGGCCGCGAGTTCCTGGGCGAGCGCGCGGTCGTCCGGGTCGGCGAAGTCCAGCGCGATCGACCTTTTGTTGCGGTTGATGCCGAGGTAGTAGGTCGCCACGTCACCCCGCAGCGGAGGGGACCACGTCCGGGTGTCGTCGCCTGCCGGACCTTCCACCTTGACGACCTCGGCCCCCATGTCGGCCATCAGCATGCTCGCGTACGGGCCTGCCAGGATCCTGGAGAAGTCGGCCACCAGCAGGCCCGCGAGCGGACCCTTCCGCGCCGCCTCCACCGGGGTGTCTTCCGTCATTATCCCCCTCGTCCGCTGTTCGGACAACCGTCCGATAGCTTGCCAGAATCCGTCGGCGAGGGCCACGGTGTCAAGGTCGGGAGGCGGGTTCGCCCGGTCAGCTGGCGCGGCTAGGCAGCCTCGGTCAGGCGGCCTCGGTCAGGCGGCCTCGGTCAGGCGGCCGGGCCGGACGGCCGGGCCGGACGGCACCGTCAGGAGACGCTGGGTTCGACGACGGTGCGCGGCAGGGCGTCGTACCTCGCGAAGTCGGCGCTCGCGGCGCTTGCCGCCTGCAGGAGCAGCGGAAGGTATTCCTCGGTGAGCGTCTCCACCGAGGTCTCGGCCGCGTGCACGGTCACGTTCATCGCGGCGACGACCCGGCCGGCGCCGTCGCGTACGGGCGCCGCGATCGAGCGGATCCCGGAGGCGAGTTGCTCGTCGGTGAGTGCCCACCCGCGCGCGCGAACCTCCCGCAGCGCCGCGTCGAGCTCGGTCCGGTCCGGCTGCCACCTCGCGGTGACGCCCGAGCGGCTCGGCTGGGCGAGCACGTGGTCGAGCTCGTCGGCGTCGAGTCCGGCGAGCAGGACCTTGCCGAGGGACGTCGGCGGTGCCGGGAACCGGGTGCCGATCTGCACCGCCAGCGTGATGATCTTGGGTACGGCCACCCGCGCGACGTACACGATGTCGGAGCCGTCGAGCTGGGCGATGGAGCTCGACTCGTGGGTACGGGCGACGAGCCGTTCCATGTGCGGACGAGCCACGTCCCACAGCCCCATGCCCTGGACGTAGGTCAGACCGAGCTCGAGCACGCGCGGGGTGAGGGTGAACCCGCCGCCGACTGCCCGCACGTACCCCAGGGACTCCAGCGTACGAAGGATTCTGCGGGCCGTGGGACGCGCCAACTGGGTCGCCGCCGCCATCTCGCTGAGGGTCATCACGGGCCGGTGGGCGTCGAACGCCCGGACGACGTCGAAGCCGCGGGCTATCGACTCGATGAAGTCGGGGTCGCTGTCGCGACGGGGCATCGACCACTCCTGAAGCTTGCGGCGTGTTCGTAGGGCGAATGCCTCAACTCTCTGCGTTCAGGTGCTTGGCCAGAGCCGCAGGCGTAGACAGTCAACCACGTTGGCCGCTGTGCGGACAAAGCGCCACTCCCGCGGGCACGAGCGGCCAGCGCGGTGGCCGGACCGGCGCGGACCCGTCCGTTCGGGCCGAGGATCCCTTGACAACGTGTGGGAGCGGCCATACTTTGCTGCCTTACGGACGAGTGTCCGTAGAACGGACAGGTGGACGCGACACCCTCGAGGAGCGCCCGATGGCGAGCATCCCGAACGAACGCGTAGAGACCGGGACGACCACGTCAGGAAACGTCGAGATCTCACCGGCGGTCGTCGCCGTCGGGTTCGGTGTGCTGTGTCTGTCGTACATGCTCAACGCGATGGACCGGCAGATCTTCTACCCGCTGCTTCCCGACATCAGCAGCGAGTTCGGGTTCAGCCTGGAGCAGGGCGGTTCGCTGGCGACGGGCTTCACCCTGGGTCTCGCCATCGCCGGGCTGGTCGGTGGCTTCCTGACCGACCGGCTGTCGCGGCGGAACATTCTCGTGATCGCCGTCCTCATGTACTCGGTCGGCACGCTGGGCGTTCCGCTCGCCGCAGGATTCGTGGACATGAGCGCGTACCGCCTGCTCTCCGGCATCGGAGAAGGGATGCATGCCGCGGCCGTGTACGCCGTCCTCGGGGCGTTCTTCTTCCACCGCCGTGCGGTGGCCGCCGGGGTCGTCGGTGTCGCGTTCGGACTCGGCGTCTTCCTCGGGCCACTCATCGGGACCCAGATCGTGGCCTCCTGGGGAGACTGGCGGGGACCGTTCTACGTCTTCGCGGGTGTCGGTCTGGTCATGTCCGTCCTCATCGTCACTGTCGTGTCGAAGCGGCTGACCGAGGCGGTTACGGGCAAGGCGGCAGGCTCCCCGCAGGCGTTCGACCACGTGCCCGCGAGCCCGTTCAACCGCAACACACTCGGGCTGGGAGTCGCCTGTGTGGTCTCCGGCGTGGTGTTCTACGGCTTCCTCGGCCTGTATCCCACCTTCCTCCAGGAGCAGCACGGCTTCACACCCGGGCAGGCCGCGTTTGCCCTGTCCATGGCGGGCTTCGGGGCGATGATGGCCCTGCCGGCCGGTTGGCTGGGCGACCGTTACGACCAGCGCAAACTGCTCGCTCTCGGCTTCGTCGGCGCCTCTGCTTGCACGTTCCTCGCCTACCAGGTGGCGACGACGCCGGCGGCTCACTACGTACTCGCTTTCCTCATCGGCACCTTTGCCAGCGGCTTCCTGTTCACCAACTGCACGACCGCCATGCAGCGGGCGGTCCGGCCCGAACACGTCGGACGCGGCGCCGGCCTCTTCATGCTCACCTACTACGTGGGCGCGGCCTTCTCTGGTTTGTTGTTCGCCCGCCTTGTCGGCGAGTTCGGATGGAACGGTGCGGGCCTGTGGCAGCTGACGGTGCTGCCGATCGTCGGGGTCGCGGCGGTGGCACTGGTGAAGACATCCAGGATGCTGGTCCCTCACCGCGCCGGCAGGTAGGTCACCCATCGGCCCGTACGGACGACTCTCCCCACAAACCAGCGCAGGTGGGCGTCTGGACGAAGGAGCGCTCATGGAAACCAGCAATGCGCCTGACGCGACATTCGGGGCGGGCCGGCCGGTGGTGCTCCGCCACGGGACGGTTCTGACCATGGACGACGGAAAGTCGGTGCTCACCGACGCCGACGTTCTGGTCGTCGGCGAACGCATCGAGGCCGTAGGACGACAGCTCGACGTGCCCGAGGGGACCGTGGAGATCGATGCCACGGGCGGGATCATCATGCCGGGGATGGTGGACACGCACCGGCACATGTGGCAGACGGCGATGCGCGGGTACGGCGCCGACTGGACGCTGACGCAGTACTTCGTCTGGAACTACCTCGAACACGGCAAGAAGTTCCGGCCCGAGGACATCCACGCCGGCAACCTGGCATCGGCCATCGAGTCGATCGATGCCGGCGTCACCACCACGGTGGACTGGTCACACGGGCTGCAGACCATCGACCACGCCGAGGCCGCGGTCGAAGCCCTCCAGGCCGTACCCGGTCGGTTCGTCCTCGCCTACGGCAACATCCACGCAGGGCCTTGGGAATGGTCCACCCAACCCGAGTTCCGTGCCTTCGTCGACCGGCGCTTCACCGGCGACGACATGCTGGGCTTCCAGCTGGCCTTCGACGTGACCGGGGACCCGGCGTTTCCCGAGCGTCCCGCGTTCGAGGTGGCGCGCGAGCTCGGCGCACCGGTGACGACGCATGCCGGTGTCTGGGGCGCCACCAACAACGACAGCATCCAGCTGATGTACGACCACGGGTTCATGACTCCGCAGACCGTGTACGTACACGCGGCGACGCTGAGCGCCGATTCGTACCACCGGATCGCCGCCACCGGCGGGACGGTCTCGGTGTCCACCGAAAGCGAGCAGAGCTGTGGCCAGGGCTACCCGCCCACGTGGATCCTCCGGTCCCACGACATCCCGGTCGCGTTGTCCGTGGACACCAGCGTGTGGTGGAGCGCGGACCTGTTCTCGGCGATGCGGTCGACACTTGGCGCCGACCGGGCCCGCGAGCACCTGGAGGCGCATGCCAAGGGAGAAACGATCACGCACTGCCATCTGCGTGCCGACCAGGCAGTGGAGTGGGCCACCCGCGGTGGTGCGAGGGCGCTAGGTCTCGACGAGAAGATCGGCAGCCTCGAAGTCGGAAAGAAGGCCGATGTCGTGCTGCTCAAGAACGACGACTCGCCGGTCATGTTCCCGATCCTCAATCCCTACGGGCACGTCGTCTTCCAGGCCCAGCGGGCCGACGTCCACACCGTCATCGTCGACGGCCGAGTCGTCAAGCACAATCACCGGCTGGTCGGCGTCGACCTGGCCCCGGCACGCCGCGCGATCGAGGCGACCGTCGAGTACCTGCAGGGCGCACTGGGTGCCGAGGCCTGGCAGCAGGGCATGAATCCGGACATCCCACAGACGAAGGTGCTGGACAACCCGTACACGTACACCGACTACCGCAGCGCGGCCACACACCAGGCGAGCGGTTAGCTATCGCAGATGAGGCCGGAAATGCTGTGAGCGATGCGGTTTCTCAGCCCTCATCCCTCACCCCTTGGCTTCGGCGCGCAGCATACGCGCGGCCGCTGCCATGGCGCGGAGCTTGCCCTCTGCGGAACGGCGCGGGAGGTACTTCATGCCACAGTCGGTCGCCACGACAATGCGTTCGGGTTCGACGAACGGCAGGGCCCTCCTGACCCTCGCGGCCACGGTCTCGGCCGACTCGACGGTGTGGTCGGAGAGGTCGATCACGCCCAGGATGATGGTCTTGTCGGGCAGGTGCTTGAGCACGGACGTGTCGAGGTTGGACTGTGCGGTTTCGATGGAGACCTGGTCGCAGGAACAGCCGGCGAGCTCGGGAAGGAAGGAGTAGCCGGAGGGCCGGTCGTGGATGATCGCGGCATAGCCGAAGCAGATGTGCACGGCGGTCGTCCCCGGAGCGTTCTCCAGCGCTCGGTTCAACGCCTGCAGGCCGAACTCCCGTGCGCTCTCTGGACGCGCCTGCATGTAGGGCTCGTCGAGCTGCACGATGTCGGCACCGGCGGCGAAGAGGTCGTGTACCTCGGCGTTGACAGCCTCGGCGTAGGCCATCGCGAGCGCCTCCGGACGTCCATAGTGGTCGTCCTGCGCCTGCTGCGACATCGTGAACGGGCCGGGCACTGTCACCTTGATGACGCGGTCGGTGTTGGCGCGCAGGAATCGGACGTCGTCGGCCTGGACGGTCCGCGGCCGCCGGATGGGTCCGACCACCCGAGGCACCGGGTTCGGGTGACCGCTGCGGTCGAGTGCCTCGCCGGGGTGGTCGATGTCGACACCCTCCAGAGCCGTGGCGAAGTGGTTGGAGTAGCTCTCCCGGCGCATCTCGCCGTCGGTCAGGATGTCGAGGCCGGAGCGTTCCTGCGCCCGGATGGCGAGCAGAGTGGCGTCGTCCTGCGCCTCGGCCAGATGATCCGCCTCCGGTCGCCACAGCTCACGGGCGCGGACCCGAGGTGGAAATCGGCCGGCCAGCTTGGCGCGGTCGATGAGCCACTCCGGCTGCGCGTAGCTGCCGACCAGCGAGGTGGGGAACAGGGGAAGCATCTGCATGGGCCCGACTCTTGCGGACATCCTCTCTCCAGGCAACCCTCCGCTGATCCGAACAGACCGATCGAACAGAGCGATAAGGAATAGGTTCTCGAGGCGGCCCCTTGCAGACTGCACCTGTGAATCTCCTTCCGCGTTCGGCTCCTTCCGATCAGCTGATCGACCCGTCCGGTTGATTGCGTTCCTCGATCGGGTCTGCGAGCAGGGCATCGAGCTGCACTCGATCATGGTTGTTCGGCACGGTCACGTGGTGGCGGAGGGGTGGTGGGATCCGTTTACCGCCGACCGGCCGCACCTGCTCTATTCGATGTCGAAGTCCTTCACCTCGATCGCGGTGGGGCTTGCCGTGGCAGACGGGCTGGTCGGGCTCAACGATCGTGTGGTCGATCTCCTCCCAGACCATGTACCGGACGACGTGGCTCCACAGGTGTCAGAACTGACCGTTCACCATCTGTTGTTGATGACCACCGGACATACCGAGGACGTACTCGAAGACGCGTGGGCGCTCGAGCCGCTGGATCTGGTACGAGGTTTTCTGCGGATACCGCCGGCGAGACCAGCGGGGACGGTCCATGCGTACAACAACCCCACCACCTACGTGCTGGCCCGGATCGTCGAACACGTCACGGGCCGGCCGCTGCCGGAGATGTTGGACGAACGTCTGTTCCGCCCGATGGGTATCGGGCCGGGCGAGTGGGACCGGGACATCACCGGCCACGCCTTCGGCTTCCACGGCTTGCATCTCACGACCGAGGCGGCCGCGGCATTCGGCGAGTTACTGCTGCGCCGTGGTCAGTGGAACGGCCACCAGGTCGTGCCTCGGGGCTGGCTGGATCTCGCCACCCGGCGTCACATTCCCACGCTGCAGTTCGAGGACGGCACGCGAGCGCCCGACTGGCTTCAGGGTTACGGCTACCAGTTCTGGATGTCCCGTCACGGCTACCGAGCCGACGGCGCGATGGGGCAGTTCTGTCTCGTCGTCCCCGAAGCCGATGTCGTCGTGGCGATGACAGCGGCGACCACGAGCATGCAATCCCCGCTCGACGCCGTGTGGGAATGTCTCCTACCAGCGTTGGACCAGCCCGGGCAGGTCGACGCCGACGCCGAAGTTCGCAGTCGCCTCTCGGCTCTTGCGCTTCCCCGGATCGCCGGCGAGCACCGCCCCGACCGCGCCGTCGAGGCAGTCGTGGACCACCTCGACCAGGCACCGCCCCTCGCACGGGGAACACGAGTCGAGGCAACACCAGACGCTCACGGCTGGAGGGTCCGCATCGGTGACGGCGCCACAGCATTTCAGTTCCAGGTAGGCCACGACACGTGGCGGGAAAGCACGCCGCTTCGCCGCCCAGTTGTCGCTGCCGGCGCATGGCAGGGCGAGGTGTTGATCGTCGACCTCTACGTCATCACCAGCCCGAGCCGGGTACGCCTCACCATCGCGGGAACCAGCGCATCAGCCGAATGGAACATGCCGCCACTCGTAGGGCCGGAGCTACGCCACCAGCTCCTGTGACAGCACCATGGGGCGTTGTTGAACGCACGGCCGCCGTCCCCAGCACCACCTTCGGAAGCGCGGCGCGGACCTCAGCGTCACCGCCCGGTCTGGCCGTCGATCTGTTCGCGGATGATGTCGGCATGCCCGGCGTGCCGGGCCGTTTCCTGGATGACCGAGACCAACACCCACCGCAGGTCGTGGGTCTTGCGGTTGCGGGTCACCGGCGCGTCCAGGTCGCCGATCGCTTCGACGATCCGGTTGCTGGTCTCGCAGGCAGCCTTGTAGCCGGCCCGCAGGGTCCGCAAGGAAACCGAGGGATCGACCTGCATCGACCGGATCCCGCTCGCCGTGCCACCGGCGACGACCTCCTCGAACCACAGGGACTCGACGTAGGTGAGGTGCTGCAACAGCCCGGCGAGGTTCGTCCCGGAATCCACCGTGCTGCGCCGAGCGTCAGCTTCGCTGAGCCCGGCAAGCTTCTTCAGGACGCCAGCCCGCAGACCATCGAGAGCGGCGCGGAGTTGCCGCATTTCCGAGGTCACGCCGGCAGCGTAGCAACGAGCGCCACTGCGGCGGACCCGACGGGCGCATCGCGTCGGGCTCGAGCCGCCGACGCATCGACGCACTTCCTGGTCAGGTCAGCGCAGCCATCGGACCTCGTTGAGGTCCGCGGTGAACGGAACGGTGCGCCAGGCGGCTCGGTTGTCTGGGTCGTGGTCGGGAAGCCAGATGAGTACTCGAACATTCCCGACGTGGCGTTCGACGGGGTTTGCGCCGAAACCGCAGGGACCGTGGCCAATGCTGTCGGCCTCGACGCACATCCGAACGGTTGCGACCTGGCGGTCCTCTCGTGCCTCTGCGGTCGGGAAGAAGGCGACGCTCCGAGCGTCGACCCTGCCGTTGAGGTCTGTGGAGTGCTCCCAGAAGTCAGGCGGCTCGTAGCCGGGCGGCAGCTCGACGGGAAGGGCGATCGGAATCCCTCCTGGTGGTCCGATCATCTCGCGAACGGTGGCGCGGTCTGTGATGTCGGGCGCCCGGACCGTCAGGTGATCGGCTACGAACAGGACAGGTAAGGCCAGGATGGCTGCCGTGCCGAGCAGGAGCGACCACCCAGATGGGATCGGCCGCCGCGTGGGGTTCATTTCCGCGGCATGGCAGACCAGGAAGTACGTGGAGATGCGGGCACGTCGGTCGACGAGGACATTCGCTCTGGCCCTACGGGCATTGACGGTCTCGCTCGGGCGGCCGTGGTGGGCGGTGTTGCTGAACCTTTCCGCTGTATGCGTGTATCGGCGCGGGTTGCTATCGCAACCAGGTCACCGTGTCGAGGTCGGTGGTGAACTCGACGTCATCCCATGCGTTGAGGTCCGATTCGACAATGTTCGGGGGGTCGACCAAGGGGTTGACGACTACGCGGATCGCGCCGACCTGCCTCTCGACGTGGAGCCCGCGCTCGGCTTCGGGACTGGGCCTGGACCCGCTGGTTCCTGCACAGCGTCGGCTGTTGCTGTCAGCGCGCTGGATGCACAGCTCGACAGGCGGAGGGTCGTCCCCGAAGACACCAAAGTTGAACGTGTCGAAGCCGACGAACCACGCGGTTCTTACGCTGTGGCCTTCGGAGTGGTACCAGCTTGGGGGCGAATAGCCGTCGGGCAGTTCCACGGGCAGGACGATTGGCAGGCCATGCAGACCGTCGGTGAGCTGCTCCTCGACGAATTCACGGTCACCTGGGCCTCGCCCGAGTCCCAGGACGACGTAGACGAGAGGCGCGACGATGGCCGCGGCGACGAGCACCTCCCAGGGCAGCCGAGCCACCATCGTCTTCACGCTCGAATGATGGCAGGCCACCGGGGTGGATGGAAGCGGTGCGCACTGCAGCGCGGGCCGGGACCGGGCCGGCCGACGGCGAGCCGTCAAGGCGAGCGGAAGCGGTGGCTGAGCGTCTTCTCGGACTACGGGCGGCTGTCGCGGTTCGGAGCCTTCGCCGCCGCCTTCCGCGCCGTCTTCCGGGCCGTCTTCGGGGCGGCGGCCTTCTTCGCTGTCTTCTCGGTGGACTTCTTCGCGGCCGCCTTCTTGGTCGTGTTCTTCACCGCTTTCGCCGTCGGCACCGCGTCGACAGGTCGACGACCCTTGAGCCGCACCCACAGCCGCCCGCGTCCACCCTGCCCGGTGACGGTCTTCGTCTCGACGAATGGCTGCGCCTTGACCAGATCGCTGAGTTTGCCGAACCCGTAGTTGCGCGAGTCGAACGCCGGGTCGGTGCGGTTCAGGTGGTTGCCGAGCGCACTGAGCGAGGCCCAGTCGTCGTCGTCGGTGTCCACCCTGTTCAGCGCCTTGGTCAGCACGCTCTGGATCGGACGCGGTTGGTCATCCTTCGCCGGCTCCGTCGCACCGCCGTCGCCGGCGAGGACCTCGAGGAACACGAACTTCTCGCACGCCTCCACGAAGGCCTTCGGCGTCTTGCGCCGCCCGACGCCGATGACCCGCTTGCCCGACTCGCGCAGTCGGGTGGCAAGTGGGGTGAAGTCGCTGTCGCTGGAGACGATGGCGAAGCCCTCGACGTTGCCGGAGTACAGCAGGTCCATGGCGTCGATGATCAGCGCCGAGTCGGTGGCGTTCTTGCCGTAGGTGTAGGCGAACTGCTGCTCCGGGGAGATGGCATTGGCGAGGAGAATGTCGCGCCAGCCGGTGAGGTGCGGGTTGGTCCAGTCGCCGTACGCCCGCTTGACGGTGATGGTCCCGTAGCCGGCCAGTTCCTCGAACATCTCCTTGATCAGCTTTGGAGAGGTGTTGTCGGCGTCGATCAGGACGGCGAGGCGGGTGCTGTCATCAGTCATGCGCGGTGGATCTCCTCGATCGGTGAGCCGCCAGTCTCCTGCACGTGCCCGCCTCGCGCAGCCCGAACACCTGATCAGCTCAGTTGGCGGGCTCGAACAGTTCGATGAGGTTGTCGGCAGGGTCGGCGAGGAGAATCTGGCGTCCGCCGGGCCCGGCGACCACGTCGCTGCGGAAGGACAGCCCGGCGTTGCGCAGCCTGCCGATCTCGGCATCGAGGTCGTCGACGATCAGATGGATGCGGTTGCCTCCGCCGCCGGCGGCGTCGTCCGGGGTCGCGCGGGCGCCGGAGCTGGTGGGTCCGGACAGCAGCAGCCGCAGTCGACCCGCGGTGACTTCGGCGAAGGCAGGTGCGGCGCTGAAGCCTAGGGCGAATCCGAGGTGGCTGGTGTAGAAGTCAACGGCCGCTTGGACGTCGTCGACGAGGTAGCGGACACTGGCGAACTGATCGGACGGCGACACGGCCGGACCTCCTGACGTCGATGGTTGACAGGACACAGGGATGACTGGAGGATACATCAAACAGAGTTAGGTCAAATAAGATTGATACATCGGCGTGGCAGCGCGATTCGCAGCCGATCGCGCAGGTGTCCGAGCGGCAAGCGAACAGGCGGCCGATACCCAGGACCAACGTGCCATGAACGACGCTGTGGCCTGATCCCATGCGGCGTGCGTCACGACTGGTCTGCGAAGAGATCCTCTGCCGAAGGGTTGGTTGTCAACTCGAGGTAACCCCGGGCCGTGTCGATCTCCGCTACGGGTCGTGGTTTTCCTGCTCCTCGCCACCACCAGGTGATCTGCCCGATCGCGTCCGCCGCGAGGTAGGCGGCAAGCAGTGGCGCCAGCAGGTGGCGTTCGTCCGCTGTCAGCTCACGAACATCGCAGTAGGCCTCGATCAAGCGTCGAGTTCGCGTGACGTCGAGGTTGCCGCCTGCCGAACGGCCCCAGTACCAAAGGATCGAGGCGAGGTCGTAGATGACATACGAGTACAAGCAGTCGTCGAAGTCGATCAAGGCGGCGACGGTACCCGCGCTGTCCAGCACCAGATTGTTGGGTGCTACGTCACCATGCACCAAGCCAACCCACATGTGGGTTCTCTGCGCCAACTCGAAGTTCAGGGTGTGCAGCAGCCGCTGCAGATGATGCAGGAACGCGGGACCGCCCGGAATATCCAAGAACTCGGGATCGGCGCCATCCTGCCTGACCCATTGCGTCAAGCGCATGAGGGGGTCGCTGCGCTCGGATCGAGACCCAGGAAAGGTCCGGCCCCGAGTGACCAGGTGCATCTGAGCCAGGAGGCGCGCTGCGGTAATACCGGAGGTCAGGTCGGCACAACCCGACTCCCCAGGGCTGTCCCCGGCCGTCCCGGCCACATAGTGGAAGAGGGCGCATGGGCGACCCTGAACGTAGTCGAAGCGTGCTCCGTCTCCTGCTTCGACGACATCTGCGACCGGGAACCCCTGCTCCGCCAGGTATCGCACCGCAGCAAGCTCGAAGACGAGCTCTGCCGCACCTTGTGTGCGTCGATAGTGCCGAGCGACGTAGCTTGCGTTGGTTCTCGGCGAGCCGATCGGTCAACTCATGCCAAGTCGCCGAAGCGACGGCTATCGGGCTTGCTGGACAAGCTCGAGGCAGCGGCGAAAGGCCCAGTCCGCCCAAGTGTGAGCACCGTCGGCAAGGGCGGCGCCGATGCCGTCAAGCCCGCGGTGCAGGTCGTAGCACAGCACTCGGTCGCGGTAGCCCGGCACGTCGCCGAACCGTGCCTCGCAGTATGCGGCTTGCAGCGTCACGCAGGTGGTCACCGGTGGCCAGGTTGCCCAGAAGCGTTTTCCCACGTCTTGAAGCGGATCGCCTATGGCGGCGTCCTCCCAGTCCAGTACTGCGGCTACGCGGCCGTCGGCGACGAGCAGGTTGTTGGATCCCCAGTCGCCGTGTACGAGTCTCCGTTCGCCGGGGCAGCGGCCAACGAGGGCGGTGTAGGTGTCCAGCAGTTCGGCGAGTTGTCCGGATCGAGGGGCGGTCCAGGCGGAGTCCCAGGACGCGGCTTTGTCGGCGGGTGCCCGAAGGAGCCCGTGCCATGTTTCGTGAGCGGCGACCTGGGTCTCAGGGTCGAAGGTGCCGTAACCGGAGATGTTCTCGACATCGCAGCCGGCGATGATCGACCAGGCGTCGAAAACCGCCGGCAGTGCCTGTTCCACCTCCGCTGCGGTGAGATCCTGCAGAGTCGCACCGGGTATCCACTCACTCAGGCAGAACGCACGCTTGTCGTCGAGTTGGCCGATCTCCCAGATGCGAGGGACTGACACTCTGTCGCCAAGCATCTCGTGTGCCCAGTGGTCCTTGGCGAAGCCGCGGGTCGAGCGACCAATGCGGAGGCAGCCGACACGCTCCCTACTCGCCACGCGGTAGGCGTGAGTCTCCTCGCCTTCCGTTTGCACCGACGAGATGTTCACGTCGTCGCTCGCAAGCAGTTCCCGCGCGAGCCTACGGACGTCAGTACTGTTCAGGTCCGGTTTCCTGCCCATGCTGCAGTTTAGGGCTCCACCGGTGTGGGAGTCCGGTCCCGCAGTGTGGCCACCGCCCGTGCGAACCGGCTGCCCGGGATCTGGGCGGCGGTCGCCACGGCGTCCTCGACGGTGTCGACGTCACGCAGTTGGGGCAGCGTGGTGATGCGAATGCCCAACGTACGAAGGGCGGCCAGGGTGCGCGCTCCGGTGTCGCTGCGCGACATGGGCACCGTTCGGAGTGTGTCGGCGTGTTTCGCGGTGCGGAGGCCGATCGCCCACCAGCCACCGTCGGCTGCCGGTCCCAGCACACCGTCGACCTCGCGGTTCCGGAGCCGGTCGGCGGCTTGTGACAGTAGCTCGGGCGTGACCTGCGGAGTGTCGCCACCGATCTGCAGGATCGGCCCGTACGGATGGATTTCGCGCGCGTCGAGGTGCGCGTTCGCGAGCCGGTCGCCGAAGCTGTCGCCGCGTTGGGAAAGGACGACGCCACGGGCGAGCTGAGACCGAATCTCCCTGCCACGAAGGGTTCGGTCCAGGTCGCCCGCGAGGGCGACGATGACGACCGCTCCGGTGGCGTGCACCGCGTCCAGGGTGTCGAGCAGTGCGGCTGCCGCGATGTCCGCTGCCTCGACCGGGGTCGCGATCGGCGTCAACCGTGTCTTGACACGCCCCGCTTCCGGTGCTTTTGCGACGACGAGCACACCTGTCGGCATGTGGTCACACCCGGTGCATGGCGGTCGTCATGTCCCGCACGGCTCGCAGCGTTCCTCGCAGCGAGCCCGACACCTTCGACCGGGTGCCCGCGGCTCGCGGCCGATAGGCGACGTCGAGCTCGTGCACTCGCCACCCGGCGCGGGCGGCCCGGAGCAGGAGTTCGAGCGGGTAACCGAACGCCCGGTCGGTCATCCCCAGGTCGAGCAACCGGGTGCGGTAACCAGCCCGCATCGGGCCGATGTCGTGGACGTTCAGACCGCGGCGGCGTACCAGCCCGGCAAGAACGGCGTTTCCCCAGCGGGCATGCCAGGGCCAGGCCTTGGGTGTGCTGGCCACCCGCCGCCCGAGGACAAGATCGGCGGCTCCGCTGGTGAGTGGATCGACCAGCCGCGGCAGCTCACCCGGATCGAGCGAGCCGTCGGCGTCGAGGACGCACACGATTTGGCTCCGGCTGGCCAGCATCCCTGTGTGCACAGCGGCGCCATAACCGCGGCGAGGTTCGGTCACCACGACCGCGCCGTGTTGCCGAGCGATCTCAGGCGATCCGTCGGTCGACCCGTTGTCGACGACGATGGCGCGATAGTGGGCGGGAAACATCGACAGCACACCCGGAAGTGCCGCGGCCTCGTCGAGGCACGGCAGCACGACGTCGATCTCGTCCACGGCCCGACGATAGGGCGCAATACGCGCATCAAGGCGCAAGGTACGTATTACCAATTCCTGACGGCTCGCCACCGCGTGCGCCGTCCTCGGTGGCTCAGTTGCAGGCTGGGTGTCCGGAGTGGTTCACCACCGCTGCCCGTACCCTGCGGGCTGGAGGCCGACCACACCCGTCGGACCAAGACGGTGCGACCATCGCGGTGAGGCGATACATGGATGAACGAACGGACCGGGAGGCGGTGACCGGCGGCGCCTCGCCACGCCGGGTGCTGGTCGTCGACGATGACGTGATGGTGCGTGACGTCGTACGCCGCTACCTCGAGAGGTCCGGCCACGAGGTGATCATGGCCGGGGACGGCGAGACCGCCCTCGCGATGGTCAACGAGCGCCATCCCGACCTGGTGGTGCTCGACCTGATGCTGCCGGGCATCGGCGGCATCGAGGTGTGCGCCCGGATCCGCCGAAGCTCGGCGTTGCCCGTCCTCATGCTGACCGCGTTGGGTGAGGAGGACGATCGGATCCTCGGCCTGGAGGTCGGAGCCGACGACTACGTGACGAAGCCGTTCAGTCCGCGCGAGCTGGCCCTCCGGGTCCAGTCCATCCTCCGGCGGTCCGACGGTCGCGTGACCGCCGACGGTCCCGCACCCGACGGGTTGGACGGCGCCAGTGGACAGCGGCAGCTCGCCGACGCGGACCTCATGATCGACCTGGCGGCCCGCCGGGCGACGCTGGGTGGCCGCGAGCTTGCGCTCACCATCCGCGAGTTCGACCTGCTGAGCTTCCTGATCGTCCATCCGGGGACCGCCTTCACCCGCACCCAGCTCCTCGAACGCGTCTGGGGTTGGGACTTCGGCGACCAGTCGACGGTCACGGTGCACGTACGCAGGCTCAGGGAGAAGATCGAGGCCCTCCCCACCCAGCCGCGCCGGATCGTGACCGTGTGGGGCGTCGGCTACCGCTACGACCGGCAAGGTTGACACCCGTGCAGACAGTCTCCGTAGGGGCGCCGGCATTCTCCGTCGCGGCGCCGGACGTGTTCACCGAGATCGTGCACGTCGCGCCGTACGCGGTCGCGTTCTCGCTTCCGGTGGCACTTGTCGGGGCGGTCGTCCTTCATCAGCTGCGCAACCGGCGCCTCGCCACCTCGATGACGATGCTCGTGCTGACGCCACTGGCCGCCACCCTTGCCGGCGTGGTCGGCGTGAGCGGGTTCATGTTCACGCCGATCCTGACGACGACGCTGGTGATCTGTGCGCTGGTTACGGCCGTGACAGTGCCGACCGCTGTTCTGCTCGGGCGCGCGCTCGCCCGGCGCAGTGTGTGGGAGCGGGACGCCCGCGCCCGCGAACGCGCCGCCGAAGCCGCCCGCCGCGAGCTCGTCGCCTGGGTGAGCCACGACCTTCGTACACCCTTGGCCGGGATCCGGGCCATGGCAGAGGCGCTCTCCGACGGGGTGGTGGCACAGCCGGACGAGGTGGGTGCGTACGCGCACAAGATCACCGGCGAGGCGCAACGGCTGTCCCGCATGGTCGACGACCTGTTCGAGTACTCGAGGATCACGGCCGGGGCACTCCGCCTCACCCTCTCCACGGTCGACCTGTGTGAGGTGGTCGACGAGGCGGTGGCGGCCGAGCGGCCGGTCGCGGACCGCAAGGGGGTCGTGCTGCGTTCGCGGGTGGCGGCGGGTCCGCCGGGTCCGGCTGTGCTGGGCAGCTCTCCCGAGCTGGCGCGCGTAGTCCGCAACCTCGTCTCCAACGCCGTTCACCACACCGCACCAGGGTCGAGCGTCACCGTGTACGTCGCCAGCACCGACGGGGAGGCGTCCGTGTGGGTCGACGACGCATGTGGCGGCATCCCCGAGAACGAGCTGGGCCGCGTGTTCGACGTCGCGTTCCGTGGCAGCCATGCGCGGACGCCGCGAGAGCGCGGCGGCGGAGCCGAACAACCCGCGGGCAGCGGACTCGGCCTCGCGATCGCCCGTGGCCTGGTCGAGGCACATCGCGGCCGGATCCGCGCCAGCAACCAGGGCGCCGGCTGCCGGTTCGAGGTGCGGCTGCCGTTACTGACCTGACGGTTCGCGTCGACCGACCGGGTTGGGACGCCGCTGGGACGCCGCGATCCGCTATGAGCGCAGGGGATCGTCGGCGAAGGCACGAATGCCGTCGGCGAACGACGTCGCCGCGGCGAAGCCCAGCAGACGCCTCGCCTTGGCCGGGTCGGCGACGATGTGGCGGACGTCGCCCGCCCGAGCACCGCCGACGATGCGGGGCGGCTTACCCGCGCTGGCGAGCGCGAGGGTTTCGGCGAGCTCACCGATGGTGTGCGGGTCGCCGGAGCAGACGTTGACCGCTTCGAAGGCGCTTGGCGGTGCGGACTCGGCGGCGAGTGCGTTCGCCATCGCGATGTCCCGTACGTGAACGAAGTCGCGACGTTGCCGGCCGTCCTCGAGGACGAGCGGGGCTTCGCCACGCGCCAACGCCGACCGGAACAGCGAGGCGACACCGGCGTACGGCGTGTCCCGCGGCATCCGCGGACCGTAGACGTTGTGGTAGCGCAGGGCCCATACGGTGCCGCCGGCCTGCCGAGCCCAGGCCGCCGCGTAGTTCTCCTGGGCGAGTTTCGACGCGGCGTAGAGGCTGCGTGGATCGAGCGCCACGTCTTCGGGGATCAGCTCGGCTTCCAGCGCACTGCCGCACCGGGGACAGAGTGGCTCGTACCTTCCGGCGTCCAGGTCGGCATCGCGCCGCGGGCCAGGGCGTACGCCTCCATGCTCGACGCAGCGGTATGCGCCTTCCCCGTAGACGACCATCGACGAGGCGAGGACGAGCCGCCTGACGCCGTGGGCGTACATCGCCGCCAGCAGGCACGCGGTCGCATAGTCGTTGTGCCGCGCATAGGCAGGTGCGTCGCCAGGATCGACACCGTGACCCACCATCGCCGCCTGGTGACAGACGACATCGACGCCACGCAGAAGATCGGCCAGGACTCCAGGCTCCTGGATCAGGGCGTGAACGAGCGGCCGCCCATGACCAGCACCCCCGGACTCGGCGGGCGCCTCAGCCGACGCTGCGGCTGGCGCGCCGCCCCGTGCACCATGTGCCTCCGGCAGCAGGGCGTCGACCAGGACGACCTCGTGGCCGCGTCGGACGAGGACATCGGCGACGTGGGAGCCGACGAACCCGGCTCCTCCGGTAACCAGGATGCGCATGTGTCGACGCTAGTGGCGGCCGTGTTCGGGTGGCCGGAGCGTTCGATTACGGGGTTCTTACGGCCGGCCTCGCCGGGCACCACCGAGCTTGGGGGCTTTCTACGCTGTCCCGGGTGACGGACGGGATGCTCGAACCCGGAACAGCCAGCGGAGCTGACGAGGGTGTCCCGCCACGGCGGCCGCCCGGGCACGTCGCCGACCTCGTGGCGGCGTCGACCGCGGCCTTGCTCGTCGTCGCTGCCGTTGTGGTCGGTGCGGTGCTGCGCGACCGTGAGGTACCCATCTACGCGTCGACCGCGCCGCTGCGCGGGGTCTGGGACCCCCGAGTCGGCCCGACGACAGCGGTGGCCGTCGCGCTCGCGTTGTTGTTCGTCGCCACCGGTCCGGCCGTCGCGGCGCGACTGCCCTGGCGCGCGTTGCTAGCCACCGCCTGGGCGGCGTCGTTCGGCTGGGTCCTCGCACTCGGCCTGGTCGACGGATGGACCCGGCTGGCCCACCGGTTGGCCAGGCCAGGCGAGTACCTCGCGGAGGTGCCGGGTGCGCCGCCGCGAAGTGAGTTGCTGCCCACGTTCGCCGACCGCATCGCCCGTGGTCCGGCCGGGCCAGGCGAACCCGATGCGTGGGTGACCCATGTGGCGGGGCACCCCCCGGCAGCGCTGGAGTTCTGGATCCTGGTGGACCGGCTGGGCCTGCGAGGCGGCGGATGGGCAGCCGTGATCTGTATGGTGCTCGGATCCTCTGCCTGCGTGGCCGTTGCTGTCGCGGTGCGTGCGATGGCAGGCGAGGCGCTGGCGAGGCGCGGGTTCCCGTTTCTCGTGCTCGCGCCGGCCGCCTTGTGGATCGGCGTCTCAGCCGACGCGGTGTTCCTCGCCGTATCGGCATGGGGCCTCGCCCTGTTGGCGATCGCGACCAGGCGCTCGGGTCCTTCCGGGTGGGCCGCCGCCGGATCGGCCGGGATGCTGCTCGGATTGGCCCTCTACCTCTCCTACGGCCTGGCGCTGATCGGCTTGGTCGCGTTGGGCGTACTGATCGCCGGACGCCGGCTCATGCCCCTACTCGTTGCCGGCGTCGTGGTGGTGGGCGTCGTGGTCAGCTACACCGTGGGCGGCTTCTGGTGGTGGGAGGGGTACGCACAGCTGAGGGTCCGTTACTACCAGGGCTGGGGTGGCGAACGGCCCTACGCGTACTGGGTGTGGGCGGACCTGGCTGCCCTTGCCATCTGCGTCGGACCGGCCGCCGTCGCCGGACTGCGCCGGGCAGTGGCCGGACTGGGCGGGGCAGTGGCCGGACTGGGCGGGGCAGTGGCCGGACTGGGCGGGGGAGTGGCCGGCCTGCGATCTGCGGGACCGCTGGCCGCCCTTGTGCTGCCCACCCTGCTCGCGGTGACCGCCGCTACCCTGTCCGGGCTCAGCAAGGCCGAGGTCGAACGGATCTGGCTGCCCTTCGCGCTCTGGCTGATGGCCGCCTGTGCGCTCCTTCCCCCACGCACCCATCGCTGGTGGCTCGCGGCGCAGGCCGTCACCGCGCTAGGCGTCCAGCACCTCGTCCTGACGAGCTGGTGAATCAGACCCGCGCCGCCGGAGCCGGCTCAGGCGTAGGCGGCAGGCAAGCAGGAACGCCGAGCCGGCGAACAGCACGCCGGTGAGCAACAGCCACCGTCCGAAGTAGTCGGGCGGCGGGCGACCGGTGACTCCCTCGAGATTTCGCGGCAGCCGCAGGATCAGCGGGAAGAACACCGCGAACGCCAGAGCGGACAGGGCCGCCGGAACCCTGACATGGTTGAGCCGCGTCGCCTTCGGAGCCCGACGTCGTACGACCACCGCCACCGACCGGTCTGCCAGGCTGTACAACGGCAACAGCAACAGGTCATGGCCGAGCGCGCCACCGACGAACCACGCCGCGACCCCGAGCGGATTGGCGGGTACGAACCGCAGCGCCGCATAGCCGGCGAGGCTGAAAGCGCCCACGCATGCCAACAGGTGGAGAGGATTGGCGCCGTACCAACGGGCGACCCGCCCAGTGGCGAGATTGCGCAGAATCGTCGTCATGATCACGTCCGGGGGTCAGGTCCAGAAGGTCAGCCGGGAAACCCACTTGGTGCAGTGCACCCCGGGCGTGTTCGGGACGATGATGCGCGCCGGGAAGCCATGGTCGAGTGAAAGGTCGGCACCATTGACCCGGAGCGCCAGCAGTGACCGGAGGTCGCGCACCTGGTTACCTGCCAGGTTGGCCGAGCCGAAGCCGCCTCCCCGTTGCAGCGACTCCACCGCGACGCCCGTCGCCTCGCGGACTCCCACCAGCGCGGCCAGGTCTGCCAGGCGTACGCCGGTCCAGGTCTGAACCGTCGTCCAGCCTTCGACGCATGCGATCGGCAGGCGCTCGCTGTGCAACGTCAGCGCCAGAAGGTCGCTTCTGGACAGCGAAACGCTCTCGAAGCCGCGCAGGTCCAGCCGCCACGAGGGCCCGGTCTGTGCCGGCGTGATCCTCCGGTACGCCGCGGTCTTGTTGACCACGAAGTCGTTCGGTCCGGGACCCTCGGCTCCGCCGCGGGGTGCCAGGACGGCCAGCCGCCGTAGGGGTCCACCGATCGTCTGGCCCGCCGACAGCAACGCCAGGAGGGCGGAGCCGGCTGCCACGAAGCCGAGTGCTCCGCGCCGCGACACCGTCGGTTCCGCAGGCACCGTGGAGACCAGTCCGGTTGCGTCCGCCGGCTCTGGCCGGGTGTCGGCAAGACCGGTTCGGAGTTCGTTCCAGATGCTGCGCGAGCGGAGTGCGGTCACCATCGTCCGCGCCTTGAGGATGACGTGAAGGGCCAGTGCCGCGACGAAGACCCAGGCCCCGTAGAAGTGGGACGCGTAGAAGCCCGCGGGCAAGACGTAGACGTACTGGATGTTGAGGATGCCGGTCACGAACACGAAGATCCCGCCACCCACCAGGAGCAGGAGGCTGAGCCGTTCCAGCAGGTGCGCGAGCGACCTGACCGGTGGCAACGCGAAGAGCTTCGGGATCACCGACCAGAGCTTCGCCAGTAGCACTGGTACGAGCATCAACCCGCCGATGACATGGATGCCCTGGGTCAACCAGAACAGCCAGGCCGGCCGGGTCGGCCACTCGAACAGGTAGAAGCCCAGAATTCCCTTACCTGGCGTGGGATCGTTGAACCGGCCGCCGAGCGCGGGATCGTACGCCGCGTACGACAACAGCCCGGTCAGGAACAGCACGGGAAGTCCTACCAGCAGGACAAGCCCGAGGATCGACGTCAGCCAGGCGCCTCGGATCGGGCTGCGCCAGATGTCCTTGCCAGGCGGCGCGTTCATGACCACTCCGCCCTTCTCTCGACCGGCCGGCTGAACGCGGCGAACGACCGCCCGCCGGCTGTCCAGGTGTCCTCGACAACGAGGTCGACCTCACCCGCGACGCGGGCGAGCAGGCACCAACCGACCTCCGTCCAGTCCACGGTCGCCTCCTCGCCACCGGCATAGCGGAGCCGCGCCGTGGTGTACTCGGCCCGGTCCGGCTCCCGATCATGCTCGATGTAGGCGACACCGCCCGGCGCGAGCAGTTCGCGGATCCGGGCCAGCAGAATCTTCGGGTCACCACCGATCCCGACACAGCCATCCAGCAGCAGGACGGTCTGCCAACGCCCCTCACATGGCAGCTCGTCGAACACCGAACGGGTGAGTGCATGTCCGCCGCGTGCCAGCACCTGCCGGACAGCGCTCGCCAGCACGTCGATGCCCAACGCCGGCACGCCACGCCGGGCAAGCTCGACTACCATCCGCCCAGGACCGCAGCCGACATCCAGTGTGGGACCACCACACCGCCGCAACACCTGGTCGTCGACCGCGTCCGGGGGGCGGTCCCACCACGCCAGGTCCACCAGCACCTGCCCGTTCACAGTCGTCCACCACTGTGCGGGCCGGTCTGCGGCGCGCGTACGAATGCCACGTCAACCACCACGGCAGTCACGCTAGGGACATCCGAGGTGGCGAGATAGCTCAATGCTGCTTACGGAACTGTGACTTCGACACCGGCGGCCTTGCCGGTTGATGCGGTGTTGACAAGGTGGGCTCGAGTCCTTGACCTTGCCCCTGGTGAGGTAAGCGCGCGAGCGCCTGGGCGGGCGAGCCGGTCAGGGCTCGAGCACGTAGCGGCCGCGCAGCCCGCCCTTGGCGACGGCCCGGTGGGCGTCGGCGACCTGGTCCAGCGGCACGACCGCGTGCACTCGGGCTGGTAGCTCGCCGGACGCGGTGCGGGCGAGCAGGTCGCCCAGTCGAGGACCGTCGGGGTGCGTGACCACGGCGACCACGGTGATTCCGCGCTCGGGAGCCGGCTCGGCGTTCGGCCGGACGCCGACAAAGGCCCCGCCGTCGCGGACAAGGGCAAGGCCCCGCTCCTGCAGCACCGCACCGTCGGCGACCGCGTCCCAGCCCGGCTCGGCGTGCGTGGTGAAGTCGGCGCCGAGGCCGCGGACGAACTGCTCGTCCTCGGCTCGGGCCAGACCAGTCACCTGCCAGCCGCGGTCTTGGGCGAGCCTGGCGACGTACCCCCCGACCGCGCCGGCCGCCCCGGTCACCAGCAGCCGGTTGCCGTCCGCGGGCGCGTCGCCCAGCAAATCGACGATCTGGGCGCCGGCCAGCCCGTTGAGCGGTACCGTCGACGCCGCTGTCAGGTCCAGTCCGTCGGGTACGACGGCCAGGTCGGCGGCCGACACGACGAGCTGCTCGGCGTAGGTGCCGAAGTCGCGGTCGAAGCCGGCGACCAGGCCGGCGACCCGGGTACCGACGGCCAGGTCCACGCCAGGGCCGGTGGCGACGACGGTGCCGGAGAAGTCCCAGCCCAGGCCGGTGTGCTCGGGCTGGTCGACCAGCCCCATGGCATGGAAGAGGCCGCTCGCGACCCCGAGGTCGACGGGGTTGACCGCTGCGGCAGCGATCTCGACCCGGACCTCGCCGGGTCCGGGCTGAACGAGGGGAACGTCGATGATCTCGATCGAGTCCGGCCCGCTCGGGCTGCGGACGACGGCGGCGCGGAATGTGGCGGCACGGAAGGTGGCGGCGCGGAAAGTGGAGGTGCTCATGGGTTCGCTCCTCGTGGCTTGCCTTCGACGGTTGACCTGCATCACTGTGGATGGGTTACTCTCCACCGGGAAGTAGGCACTTCGAAGTGCGTAGGTCACCCCTGGGTAGGAAGGAGCGGTCGATGCCTACGAGGACGGCGGCCCAGCAGCGGACACAGGCGAAGGTGGACTACGACGCGTTCCTGGCGGGCTGCCCCAGCCGGCAGCTGCTTGACCGGATCTCCGACAAGTGGGTCGCGTTGATCCTGGCCGCGCTCTGCAGCGACGGTCCGTACCAACCAGGGGGTGACTGCGTCGGTGAACCGCGGTCGATGCGCTACTCCGAGCTGGCCCGCCGGCTGGCCGGGGTGAGCCAGAAGATGCTCACCCAAACGCTGCGCTCGCTCGAGCGCGACGGCCTGCTCACCCGCACCGTGACCCCGACCGTGCCGGTCACCGTCACCTACGAACTGACCGACCTCGGTCTCTCGCTCCACCACGTGATGCGCGGCATCAAAGTGTGGGCCGAGGCGCACATGGACGAGGTGCACGCCAATCGCGAGGCGTACGACGGCCGCCCTGCCTGACCGGTGAGCGGCTCGCACGGCTGGGCCTGCTGGGTCACTTTCGCGGATGGTCCGCCGTGCACCGCACCACGGCGTCGGCGATGAACGCACTCGACATCGGCTTGGCCGGGTCCACCGTCACCTCACCGGCCAAGCGGGTGCCGCCGACCGTGATTGCGCCGTTCCTGCAGGGGATCCAGACCGTCCTTGCTGACGCTGAGGTGGCGGTTGAACTCGACGCCGAGACAGGCCGCGAGACCCGCGTCCGGTCCGATGATCCGAATCCCCTCAGGCCTCCCAAGCACGAGAGCGCGCCCGCGCAGGACCAGTCCGCAGGTGAAACTATGCGTTAGCCCGTTCGCGGCACATCCGCCCTGAGAGGCTACGCGGGCCGGAGTAGGGGTGGCATCAGTAGCGTGGCATCGGCTCGGCGGTAGAGCATGGCGGGGCGCCCACCTTTGCGGGTGGTGGTACGGCCAGTTGCAGTCAGGAACCGCTGGGCACTGGTTACCTTGCGGTGGAAGTTCCGTGGGTCCAGTTCGACGCCCCATACGATCTGGTAGACCTCGCGCAGCTCGCCGACGGTGAACTCGGTGGGGCAGAACGCAGTGGCAAGTGGGGTGTACTCCAGCTTGGCCCTGGCCCGCTCGACGCCGTCGGCGAGGATGGCGGCATGGTCGAAGGCCAGACGCGGAGTACCGGCGAGCGCCGATGCGACGGGGGCCCACCTGGCGTCGGCGGCGTCGGAGCCGGCCACGGGGTCGGGCAGGTCGGGGCCGAGGGCCAGATAGGCGATGGTCACCACGCGCATCCGTGGGTCGCGGCGCGGCCCGCCGTAGCTGCGTAGTTGCTCAAGGTGCACCGGCAGGTCGACAAGGCCGGTTTCTTCAGCGAGTTCGCGCGCGGCTGCCGCGTCCAGGTCCTCGTCGGGCTGGACGAAGCCACCGGGCAGTGCCCACCTGCCCTTGTGCGGGGCGGTGGCGCGCCGGACCAACAGTGCGCAGAGCTGTCCGGCCCGGACCGTGAGCAGGGTCAGGTCCACGGTGACTGCCGATGGTGGCGGGGCGTATGCCATAGGTATAACTATATCTCGTCACCTTGACGATAACCATCCAGATCGTTATCGTCGTTGTGACGATAAGAGGAGGATGTGATGGCGGACATTCAGCGATACCCCTTCGTACGGCACTTGCGCGGCGCTCCCACGGTGCACGTGCGTCACCAGCGACGAGGCAGGTTGGTTCGGGAAGGTGCCGGCCTGGCGTTCTGGTTCCGGCCGCTTTCTGCTGTACTCAGCGAGGTCCCGGTCGATGACCGAGAGCTTCCAATGCTCTTCCATGCCCGCTCCAGCGACTTCCAGGACGTCACCGTCCAGGCCACTGTCACTTACCGGGTGACCGACCCGGCGACCGCTGCGGGACGGCTGGACTTCAGCGTCGACCCGGATACCGGCCGCTGGCGCTCGACTCCGCTCGAACTGTTGGGCAGCCTCGTTGCTGAGCTCGCCCAGCAGCCTGCCCTCGAACTACTCGCCGCCACCACCTTGGCTGAGGCATTGGCCGCTGGCGTCGGCAGCATTCGCGATCGGATCCTCAGCGCACTCGCCGACGATGCTCGGTTGCGCGGCCTCGGCATCGCCGTGCTCGGCGTCCGTGTGGTCGCACTGCGGCCGGAACCGGAGATGGAGAAGGCACTGCAGACGCCGGCCCGGGAGGGAGTACAGCAGGAGGCGGACCGAGCCACCTTTGAAAGGCGGGCGCTCGCCGTCGAAAGGGAGCGGGCGATCGCCGAGAACGAACTGCAGAATCAGATCGAACTGGCGGTTCGGGAGGAGCAACTGGTCACCCAGCGCGGCCAGAACCAGCGCCGGCAAGCGGAGGAAACCGCCGCAGCCGATCGAGTTGGCGCCGACGCCAAGGCCGAACGGCAGCGGGTGCTCGCGGCCGGGCAGGCCGATGCCACCCGAGTCATCGGTGCGGCGGACGGCGCAGCAGAGGCCGCCAAGCTCGCCGCATACCAAGACGTTGACCCAAGAATCCTGCTCGCACTCGCGCTGCGCCAGCTCGCCGGCGCCCTACCAAACATTGGCACCTTGAACCTCTCACCCGACCTCATCACCACCGCGCTCGGCACACTAGTCCAACCTGGCGACCAGAAATGACCGTCCTGTCCCCACGCGCCGTCGTCGTGCACCGGCACACCGAACTGGACGAACTCCTTGCCAGACACGGCACCCGCGGCGCAGCAGAGTTCTTCCTCCGTACCCGCGGTCGCGATCTCAGCGATATCCAGGACAGGCACGAAGCCGTGGAAGCCACACTCGGCACAGTCAGTGCCGCGATCCCCACCGACTGGCGCCGTGGCATGGTTGAGCGCGCCGACCTCGATCGATTTCTTTTCGAGCCCGATGACATCGTCGTCGCGGTGGGTCAAGACGGTCTGGTGGCCAATGTCGCGAAGTATCTCCATGGGCAGGCCGTCATCGGCGTCAACCCGCAACCCGCCATTAATCCTGGCGTCCTCGTTCCCGTCACCGTCCCTACTTTCGCCACCACACTTGCGGCGACCGCCGCCGGCAAGCTCGAGGTCGAGCAACGCACCATGGTCGCCGCCACCACCGATGACGGCCAGCGACTCCTCGCGCTCAACGAGATCTTCATCGGTCACCCCAGCCACCAGTCCGCGAGATATCAGCTGCGCCCACCAGCGGGGAACATCGAACGCCAATCCTCATCTGGCCTCATCATCAGCACCGGCACCGGGGCTACCGGCTGGTGCCGATCGATCTGGCTCGAACGCCGCAGCCACCTTCGGCTGCCCGAGCCCTGCGACGCGGCATTGGCGTGGTTCGTCCGCGAAGCCTGGCCGTCCCCCGCGACCGACACCAACTGCACCGAAGGACTCATCACCGCAGACGACACTTTCGCCATCACCGCAGAAACCGACGGCTTGGTCGCATTCGGCGACGGCATCGAAACGGACCACCTCACACTCCCCTGGGGACAACAAATCTCCATCACCATCGCCCCCACAGTCCTGCGACTCGCCCGACCTGCCAGCTAAAGCGGTGCTTCCGCTGGCAGGGGAGCAGTCCGATCCGCCGGTAGATCTCCTCGCGGCTAGTGCTTCCAGTAGGTCGCCACCAGCCTGTGGCTCACACCGGACCCGAGGATGGACTACGACGCGTTCCTGGGGGGCTAGGCCCTTGAGGACGGGTGGGCGAACTATGCGTTGGCTTGTTCGCGCTACATCCGCGCAGACAGGGTGCTGAGCCAGACGAAGGAGAGCACCACGGCGGCGACGAACGGCAGGGTCGTGGCCGGGCCTGCCGAGCTCAATCCCACCGGCCAGCTAGCGGACCCTGTCGTCGCGGTTTTCCCGTCCTGGTCGTGGATGACGTCGCCGCCCAGCTCCCAGAACGCCTCACCCGGCGTGCAGGTGGTGCTGACGTCGGGTGGAGGCCAGTCGCTCACATCTCGCGCTCGAGAAGCCCGGCGAGCTCAGCGGCGGTGATGTTCTGCACGTCGGTCGTCACCCAGCCCTGCGCCTGGAGGAACCTCAGGTGGGTGGGATTCTTGACGTGTACCGCACCCTGAAGGGTGACCGCGTACACGGCGGCCTGTCCGGATATGCGGACGAGTTGTGCGGGAATGCCGGCCACGAAATCCTCCTCGGATAGTTCCGTTATGACTGTCCACCAGGTCGTACGCCTGAGGGCGCCGTCCCAACTGAAGCTGAAATGGATGTGGTCGGTGTGCGGATTACTGGTTCCGGTGTAGGGCAACCAGCCCTCGTCCGGACGGTAGGAGCGCCACATCTTGCGGTTCCAGATGATGTACATGATCCCGAATCGACGCGCGAAGGCATGGCGGTTGCCGTACTCGTCGGTGCGTAGCAACCAGTACAGGAAGTCGTTTGCGGCCTGCCGACTCCCGTCCATCGTCGCGTCGAACATGACGTCCAGGGCGCGACCTTCCTTGTGCTCGTTGACCCTCGACGAGCAGGGGTGCGTGATGCTCCATGCCCGGCTGCCATACGTGTCGAAGATGATGTTTCTGAGGTCTATCGGACCGCGCTTGTCCGTCAGGTCGCAGGTCGTGCCTCCGACGTACGGTGCATACGCATCGATGAAGGGGGGATACGACGGGCGTTGCGGCATGATGCGGATCGCGACCCGCGACGACGGCGGCCTCTGCACCTGTGCTGCTGCCGGGCTCGCCGCCGCTGCTGCCGGCCGGAACCACGACCCTGCCAGCGCTCCCGAGACCGCCGCCGCCATGATGCTCCGGCGACCCGGCTGCAAAGGACGTCCTTCTCTCGCGTCTGCCTGGCTCATGCCTCCAGCTCACCGCACTGGCTGGGAGTAGGGCTGCCGGCTGAAGGCATGTTTGGGCACGCGGACTGCCCGGCGGACGGCATACCGACGTCCGGTCGCCGAAGGACAATCGGATTGCATGAACGCAGAAGGCAGCCGGGATTTCGGCATTGCACCGTTTCGGTCCACGCCTGTTCGAGGGGCGCATCGAGCGTAGCTATTTCGGCGTACGCAAAATGACGCGTCAGACCAAACAGCCGTGAGCGCCACGGGGGCCAAGCCGTTGGACAGCCGAGTCGGGCCAGGCCGCCGTTGCCCTGACGGGGCGCGTGTCATCGTGGAGCGAACCTGGACCTGACCAGCTGCGGTCGTTCCGCCTTGACTAAGGCGCTCAGAGTTCGATGGGCTGCATCCTCGCCGCGTGTGCCGGCAGAGAGTGGGTGCGGAGGTGGGGGGCAAGTGGTGGCGGCGGTTGTGGGCGTACTGCCGAGCCCATCCGACGACGATCTTCCTGTCTCTGCTCGGCGGTATCGGCGGGACCGTCATTCCCGCGTTCACGCCGCTCGTCGTCCGCCAGGTCGTCGACGAGGTGATCCTGGCCCACCGCTCTCCGCTCGCCCCGTGGCTGATCCTGTTGGTCGCGGCCGGCGTCGCCCGCTTCGGGTTGAGCATGCTGCGCCGCTACTACGCGAGCCAGCTCGCCAACCGGGTCGGCTACGCGCTGCGTACCGACCTCTTCGCGTCCCTGCAAAGGCTGGACGGGCACCAGCAGGACCGGCTGCGGACGGGCCAGGTCGTGAGCCGCAGCACGTCGGACGTGGCGATGATCGAGCGGTCGATCGAGACCGCGCAACAGCTGGTCACCAACCTCGTGTGGTTCGTGATGGCCCTGGCCATCATGCTCGTGCTCGCCCCGACGCTGTCGCTCGTGGCGCTGGTGATGCTGCCGGTGCTGTACCTGGTGGCCCGCCGCGGCAACGCGGTGCTGTTCCCCTCGTCGTGGGACTACTCGCACCAGTCCGGCCGGGTGGCCGCCGTGGTCGAGGCGGCGGTGACGGGTGTGCGGGTCGTGAAGGGCTTCGGCCAGGAGGGACAGGAGCTCGCGAAGCTGGAGGCAGCGGCGAGTGCGCAGTTCAGGTCGGGGATCAGGCGGACGCGGTTCACGAGTACGTATGTCCCGGCGCTGACCGCGATTCCCGCGGTGGGGCAGGTGGGCGTGCTCGCGCTCGGAGGCTGGCTCACCCTGCGCGGCGACATCACGCTCGGGACGTTCCTCGCGTTCGCGAGCTACCTCGCGCTGATGGTGGCTCCCGTACGGACGTTCGTCGGGCAGTTCGCCCAGTGGAACACCACCAGGGCGGCGGTCGTCCGGGTCCTGGAGATCATCGACGCAAGGCCCACGATCACCGACGCGCCCGATGCCGATTCAGCGCCGCAGGGCGCGGTGCCGGTCGAACTCGACGACGTGACGTTCGGATACGACCCCGACCACCCTGTCCTCAGGGGCGTGTCGTTGCGGGTGGAGCCGGGTGAGTCTCTTGCCCTGGTGGGAGGCACCGGGTCCGGGAAGTCGACCGTCGCCCTGCTGCTCGCCCGCCTCTACGACCCACAGGGTGGCGCGGTCCGCCTCGACGGTCGCGACATCCGCGCGCTCACGATCGGGTCGCTGCGGGCGCGGATGGGCACCGTGCTGGAGGAGAGCTTCCTGTTCTCCGACACCGTCCGCGCGAACATCGCGTTCGGCCGGCCCGACGCGACCGACGCCGAGGTCCGCGCGGCCGCGCGTGCGGCGGAGGTGGACGGCTTCGTCAACGGCCTCGCCGACGGCTACGACACGGTGGTGGGGGAGCGGGGTCTCACCCTCTCCGGCGGCCAGCGGCAGCGCATCGCCCTGGCCCGCGCGCTCCTGACCGACCCGCGGCTGCTGGTGCTCGACGACGCGACGTCCGCCGTCGACGCGGGGGTCGAGGCCGATATCCACGCCACGCTGCGACGGGTGATGCGGGGACGTACGACGCTGCTCATCGCCCACCGGCACAGCACCCTGCAGCTCGCGGACCGGATCGCGGTCCTGCACCACGGCGAGGTCGTCGACGTGGGGACTCACGCCGAGCTGCTGGCCCGATGCCGGCGGTACCGCCTGCTGCTGTCGGGACACGACGAGGAGATCGGCGGACGCGAAGACGAGGAGATCGGCGGACGCGAAGACGACGCCGCCCGCGAGTCCGCCGACCCGTGGTCCACCCCACCGCCCGCCGAGACCGAAGGGCTGTTCGGCGGCGCGGCGCTCCCTGCCGACCAGGCGGCCCGGGTCGCCGCCCTCCCGCCGCCGCCGTCGGCCGCCTCGCCGGACCTCGACCTGGAGGAGTGTCGACGGCTCGACCAGGACCTACGCCTGCGACGGCTGCTCAGGCCGTTCGCCGCGGCCCTTGCGGTCTCGCTGGTCCTTCTGGCCCTGGACACCGCTGCGCAGCTCGCCATTCCGTGGCTGACGCGTGCCGTCATCGACCGCGGTGTCACCCCGGGCCAGGTGCACGTTGTCTTCCTGCTGTCCGGTGTGGCCCTTGGCGTCGTGGTCGCCGACTGGATCGTCCGGACCGGGCAGGAGCGGCTGACAGGACGTACGGGTGAGCGGGTCCTGCTGTGGCTTCGCGTCAAGCTGTACGCCCAGCTGCAGCGGCTCGGTATGGACTTCTACGAACGCGAGCGCGCAGGTCAGCTCATGACCCGGATGACGAGCGACATCGAGGCGGTCAAGACGTTCATCCAGACCGGCCTGGGTCAGGCGGTGGTCGCCGTGATGACGTTCGTGGGGGTGCTGGTCGTCATGGCCACCATCGACGTCGGTCTCACCGCGGCCGTGGCGGCGATGTGCCTGCCGCTCGCGGCGGCGGCGCTGCTCTACCGCAGGTACTCCCGGCGGGAGTACGAGACCGCGCGGCGACGCCTCGGCGAGCTCAACGCGACCTTCCAGGAGAACGTCGCCGGAATCCGCGTGGCGCAGTGCTACGGCCGCGAAGAGGTCACCATCGAACGGTTCCGTACGGTCGCGTCGGACTACCGCGCCGCGCAGCTGCGGGCCCAGATGTGCATCGCGCTCCTGCTGGCGTTCGGGTGGGCGGTGGTGGAGTTCACCACCGCGCTCGTGCTCGGGGTCGGCGCCCACCGGATCGCGGGGGGCACCCTCACGGTGGGCGGCATGGCCGCGATCATGCTCTACGCCACCATGCTGTTCGCGCCGGTCCAGCAGATGTCGGGGATCTTCGACAGCTACCAGCGGGCCCGGGTTGGTCTGCGCCGGGTGGCCGAGGTCCTCGACACACCGGTCTCCACGCCCTCGCCTGCGCACGCCCGCGCGCCAGACAGGCTCGCTGGCGAGGTGTCCCTCGAGAACGTGCGATTCGGCTACGGAGGTGCCGACGATGCCGTACGCGACGTGACGTTGCGGATCGCGCCCGGCGAGACGGTCGCCCTGGTGGGGGAGACCGGCGCCGGGAAGTCGACACTGATGAAGCTGGTCGCCCGGTTCTACGACCCGACGGCGGGAAGCGTACGCGTCGACGGGACCGACCTCACCCAGCTGGACCTGCCGTCGTACCGCCGGCGGCTCGGCGTCGTACCGCAGGAGACCTACCTCTTCTCGGGCACGGTACGAGACGCGATCTCCTACGCCCGACCGGACGCCTCCGATGCAGACGTCGAGGCCGCGGCCCGGGCCGTCGGCGCCCACGAGATGATCTGCGCCCTGCGCTACGGCTACCTCCACCCCGTCGGCGAGGGCGGCGGCGGACTGTCGGCCGGCCAGCGGCAACTGCTCGCCCTCGCTCGGGCCCGGCTCGTCGAACCCGACATCCTGTTGCTCGACGAGGCCACCGCGGCACTGGACCTGGCGAGCGAGGCCGCCGTCAACAACGGCATGGCCCAGCTGGCCACCACACCGACCACGATGGTCATCGCCCACCGTCTCACGACCGCGCAGCGAGCCGACCGGATCGTCGTCATCGACCGCGGCGCGGTCGTCGAGCAGGGGACGCACGACGACCTGGTCGCCGCGGACGGCACCTACGCCAGACTCTGGCGGAGCTTCACCGGCAGCGACTATCCGGTCCATCTCCCTTAGTCGCCTGGTGAACCGGTGAGGGGAGATCGATGTTCGCGTTGCTGCGTTTCTCGATAGCGGTGACCCCACGGGCTGGTGGGGGTTTGCTGGCGCTGGCGATCCTGAGCGCGCTGACGAGTCTTGCCGCGACCGTGCTGATCGGCCAGGTCGTGGGTGCGACGCCGGCGTTCGTGGCCGGTGGTCCGGGTGGTTCGTCGCCGACGGCGTTCGCGCTGTTGGTGGTCGCGTTGGTCTTCGTGTTCACGGTCGACGGTGTGCTGACCGTGGTGTCGAGCATGGTGACGACGCGACTGACGTACGACGCTGATCTCGTCATCAACCGAGCGATCTCGGCGACGATGACGGCATCGCCGAGGATCGGCCACCTGGAGTCGACGGTGGTGGCGGATGAGTCTCGGCGAGCTCGGGGGATCGGGAACCGTGCGGTCTGGGTGGGGTTGATCGCGCTGGCGGAGCTTGTTCGTTCGCGGCTGCTGGCGATCGGTGCGGCCGTGGTCGTGGGGGCGTTGTTCTCGTGGCCGGTCGCCGTTCTGCTGTTGTCGACCACTGGCTTGGTCGAGTGGTGGTCGGCGCGGATGTCGGCCTCGGAGGAGTTGACGTGGCGCGGGGGGACCCGGTCCGGTCGGGAAGCCGACTATGCGTACGAGCTGGGGATGGGGACGGCTGCCAAGGAGCTGCGGGTGTTCGGTTTCGCGCCGTGGCTGATGGACCGGTTTGTGCGTGACTGGCGGGCCGGGATGGTGCCACTGTGGCGGGTCCGCCGGACGGCGACGCTGCGGACCATGGCGGTGTACGCGGCTCACCTTGGTGCGTTGGCGGTCGCTGTCTGGGTGCTGGTGCGGGATGTGAACGCGGGGTCGCTGGGGTTTGCCGAGGTCGCGACCGTGCTGACCGCGTTGTTGCGGCTTGCGATGTCGGCCAACGGCGCCGGCGCCGCTTCGATGGAGCGGGCGACCTCGGCGTTGCGGGCCCTGTACCGGCTGCCGGGGACGGCGTTGGCGGTGCGGGAGGGCACGTACCGAGCCGGCGGAACCGATGGAGCGCCGGCAGCGCGGGTGTCCGGGCCTGCCGTGGTGGACCCGCCGCGCCCGCCGTCGGGTCCACCGGAGGTGCGGTTGGAGAACGTGTGGTTCCGGTACCCGGGCTCTGACGTCGATGTGCTGCGCGGACTGGATCTGCGGATCGGCGCCGGCGAGGCGATCGGGCTGGTGGGGTTGAACGGCGCGGGCAAGTCGACGTTGGTGCATCTGTTGGCGGGCGCGTACCAGCCGACCGCGGGGCGGGTCACCGTGGACGGGGTGGATCTGGCCGAGCTGGATGATCACGAGCTGGCGGCATGGCAGCGCCGGCTGGCGCCGGTCACCCAGGAGTTCCTGCGGTTACCGCTGACCGCGGCGGAGAACGTGACCTTCGCCGAACCAGCGGCCCGGAAGCAGTTGGCCGCCGTGGCGGCGACCGCGGGAGCCGACGGTGCAGTGGCGAACCTGCCGCGGGGTTGGGACACGATGCTGGACCGTTCGGTCACCGATGGCGGGGAGCTGTCGGGCGGGCAGTGGCAGCGGCTGGCGCTGGCGCGCGCTCTGTGGGCGGTGAACGACGGCGCCGGGATGCTGGTGCTCGACGAGCCGGCGGCAGCCCTGGACGTCCGGTCCGAGGCGGAGCTGGTGGACCGCTATCTGCGGCTCGCCACCGGAGTGACCTCGCTGTTGATCTCGCACCGGTTCTCGGTGGTGCGTAACGCCGACCGGATCTGCGTCCTGGAAGCGGGCGTGATCGGCGAGTACGGAACACACGACGAGCTGCTGCAAGCGGGCGGCCGTTACGCGGCGATGTTCACGCTGCAGGCGGCGCGGTACGTGGGAGGCGAGCTGTGATGCGTGAGCGGTGGGGCTCGCTGGTGGTCCTGGTGCGCCTCACGGTCGCGGCGTCTCCGCTGTTGGCTGCGACCGAGTTGCTGCTCGTGGTGGCGATGGCCGTCTCGGGGCCGTTGCAGGCCTACGGCGTGGCCCGGGTGGTGAACGCGGTGTCCGGGCAGGGCTCGGTGACGTTGGGCGCGGCAATCCTGTTCGGAGCGCTCGCGGTCGCGTTCGGTGCTCTGGTCCTTTCCGACGCCGTACGGCATCGGCTCGAGGACGGGATCGAGATCGGGTTACAGCGCGAACTGCTGGACCTGGCCACCACACCGCCCGGGATCGCCCACCACGAGCAGCCCGAGATCGCCGACCGGTTGGGTGCCGCTCGGGATGAGTTCCGCCGCCTGAAAGGAACCGCGGGCACCATCGGCAGCGGGTTGGCAGTCCTGGTCAGTACCGCCACCGTGCTCGTCCTGCTCGCGGGAATCCACCCTCTGCTGTTGATGCTGCCCCTGCTGGGTCTCCTGCGACTGTGGGCGACGGCCAGCGGCGCCAGGCAGTTTCGGCATGCGATCACCGCAACCATGGAGTACAACCGGCGCCAGGCCAGCTTGTTGGATATCGTCAGCGACCCAGGGCACGGTCTGGAAGTACGCGCGTTCGGGGTGCGTGGACTGCTCACCGACAAGATCGCGGAGCAGTTCCGCTCGCAGAACGGCCCGCGTTGGCAGGCCATCCGGCAGGGCAAGCTGCTGGAGATCGCCGCTCGCGTACTCTTCGGCCTCGCCTACGGTGGCGCGATCGTGTTCGTCCTGTGGCTCGCACGGGCAGGACGCGCGACGCCCGGAGACGTGGTGATGGTGCTGCTCCTCGCACCGCAGACCGACCAGGCCGCACAACGACTCTCCGACTCCGTACGGGTGTTCATCGGCCTGCTGGACGTCGCCGGACACATCCAATGGCTGCGGCGGTACGGCGACGAGCAGGTCGCGTGGGCCGGATCCGATGAGCCCCCCACCGCTCTGCGGAGCGGAATCGAGCTCCAGAACGTGTCCTTCGCCTATCCGGGAACGGCCCACCCGGTGCTACGCGAACTCAACGTGCATCTCCCAGCGGGCAGCACCGTCGCCCTTGTCGGGGACAACGGCGCAGGGAAGACCACCGTGGTGAAACTGCTGGCCCGGCTCTACGACCCCACGGGCGGCGCCATCCTCGTCGACGGCACCGACCTCCGCACGATCGACCACCAGGCGTGGCGCCACCGGATCTCGGCCGGATTCCAGGACTTCGTACGGTACGAATACACAGCCCGCGAAGCCATCGGACTCGGCGAACCCACTCGACTGCACAAGCCCAGCCACGCAAGTTCACCAACGGCACCGCCTGCTCGTACCGATGACGATGCTGGTTATGACGTGGCTATCGACGCCGGCGACGCCCGTGCCGTGATCGATCGGCTCCCCGACGGTCTGGACACTCGGCTGGGCAGACGGTTCGGCGGCACCGACCTCTCCGGCGGCCAGTGGCAACGACTTGCACTCGCCCGTGCCTTCCTGCGCGAACGTCCATTGCTGGTGCTGCTCGACGAACCCGCGGCCGCGCTCGACCCCGAATCCGAACACGCCCTTCTGGACCGGTTCAACGCCGCATCCGCTGCCACCCGTGCCTCGGGCGGCATCACCCTCCTGGTGTCACACCGGCTCTCCACCGTACGGATGGCGGACCTCATCCTCGTTTTCGACAACGGCGAACTCACCGAGTCCGGCAGCCACGACGAACTCATGGCCACCGGAGGGCCCTACGCCGAGCTCTTCGCGCTCCAAGCCAGCGCCTACCAATAGAACGACGCCGAGCTGGGCCTCAGGCGTCAGTCTCGGTGGTCGGCGGGTGTGTCGGGAACGGGGCTGGGGTCGCCTGACGCCACCTGTCGGTCTCGTCGGGGCCGGACGCGTAGGAGTGCCCGGGCGGCCAGGACGCCGGCGAGCACGGCGATGAGGATCATGACAAACGCTGGAGCGCCGAGTCGCTCCACGCCCGCGGCCAGCCGGTGCTGGAAGTAACCGGCGGCATCGATGAGGGGATCGGCCGCTGGGACGCCGCGATAGGTGCGTACCTCGTACCAGCCGTAGTAGGCGACGTAGAGCCCTGCCGTCAGGAGCAGCGCTCCGCCGAGGCGGGGCACGAGCCGGCCCACGCGGCGGATCCGGCCGAGGAGTGATGTCTGGGCCAGGGCGACGGCGACCGCGGCCACACCCACGACCAGCCCCATACCGGCCGCGTACGCGGCGAACAGCGCGAACCCGTTGGCGACGGATCCGGCGCGGAAGCTGGTCACGACGATCGCCAGGAACGGACCGATCGTGCAGCCGAGCGAGGCCACCGCGTACGCGGAGCCGAAGGTCACCATCGACCGGACGCTTCCGGTCACCGCCGCACCTCGCCTCAACCTGGGCGCCGGGAGGTCCCGGCCGGCCAGCAGCCAGCCACCGGCCGCGGCGACCAGCAGACCGAGCACGATGGTGAACCACGGCAGGTGTTCCTGGACGCCTCCCGCGACCGGGGCGACCGCCAGTCCGAACGCACCGAACACGGCGACGAAGCCCACCGACATCGCGGCCGTCAGTCCGAGCGCCCGGACGACCGCCGGCCCCCGTCCCGCTGGGTCGTCACCGAGCACCAGCAGCGACAGGTAGGCCGGCAACAGCGCGAATCCGCACGGATTCACCGCGGCCAGCATGCCGGCCGCCACGGCTACGGCGAGGGGCAGCTCCGTCATGTGAGGCCGGTGGGGTCAACCGGTGAGTGCGTCGACGCGGGAGGCGAGATCGGACGGTTCGAGGTAGCCCTTGAAGGCGACCTCGCCGTCTGCGTCGAGGAGGACGAAGGTCGACTGCGCAGTGACGCCGAACCGCTTCCACACGGCACCCTTCTCGTCGGACAGGTGCCTCATCCCCTGGACACCTGTTCGGGTCACGAACTCCTCCATCGCCGCCGCCTGGTCCAGCCCGGCTACCCCGACGACATTGACCTTGCCGTCGTAGGTCTCGGCAAGCTTCGTGACGGTGGGTGCCTGCCCCACGCAGGTCGGGCACCACGGAGCCCAGAACCACAGCACCGCCGGCCTACCCGCCAGGCTCCGTCCGTCGAAAGTGTCACCGTCCAATGTGTCCGCGGTGAATCCCAGCGTGGCCGACGCCTGCGCCGGTGTCGCTTCGGTGCCCGACCCGGCCTTCGCGTCGGTGCCGGCGGCGGTCGGCGTGGCCGTCGACCGGGTGGGCGCGGCGTCGGCGCCCGGGCTCTGGGTTCCGCAGGCGGTGACGACAGCGCCGACAACCACGAGGACGAGCAGAGCTGCCCGGGTGCGCATCACTAAACCTCCATGAACTGGCCCAAGCCCTGTCGAGAGCGGCAGGTATCGACCTGGCAGTTCCTCCACGGCCAGTGACAACCTGGCATGCCCGCTGGCGTCCGCACTGTAACCGTGCTCACCGTAACCGTGCTCACCGTTCGAGGGGAGGCTGCCGCGTCCACCGCTGTCTCGTCCCTGCTGCCCGATGAAGGGATTTCTGGTGGGCGATGATGGTGGCATGCCTGTCGATGTCACCACCGAGATCGTGATCGAGCGCCCGTGTGAGCAGGTCGCCGCGTATGCCGGCGACCCGTCCCACGCGCCCGAGTGGTACGCCAACATCAACTCGGTGCGCTGGCAGACGCCACCGCCGGTTGGTGTGGGCTCGCGGATGGATTTCGTGGCCCGTTTCCTCGGCCGAACGCTCGCCTACACCTACGAAGTCGTCGACTACGGCCCGGACCGGCTGGTCATGCGTACCGCGCAGGGACCGTTCCCGATGGAGACCACCTACACCTGGCACTCCGCGGGCGCCTCCTCCACCCGGATGACGTTGCGGAACCGGGGCGAGCCGGCCGGGTTCGCCAAGGTCGCCGCACCGATGATGGCGGCGGCGATCCGGCGCGCCAACCAGAAGGACCTGGCCACGCTCAAACAGATCCTGGAGTCGTCATAGAACGGCAGCTCCGCTCAGGTACTGGGACCGTAGGACGCGGCGATGTCCTGAGAGGTGGCCCATCGGCTGTAGGTGGGTGACTGCGGCCAGCCTTCGGGCGAGTCCTGCCACTCCTCCTGTCGGCCGTACGGCAGGAGGTCGATCAGTGCGAAGCTGTGGCTGAGTTGCTCGGTGCCACGGCCGTTGGTGTGCCAGGTGCGATAAACGGAGTCGCCATCGCGCAGGAACACGTTGACGGCGAATCCGCCGCCGGGCGGCGCGCCGACGTCAGTGCCGAAGGGGCTGTTCGCCGTGGAGTACCACGTCATCGTGTTCCCGACCCGTCGCTTGTAGGCGAGTGCGTCGTTGATCGGACCTTGCGTGACGATGACGAACCGGGCGTCGTAGTTGTCCAGGAACTCGAGCCGGGTGAACTGTGAGGTGTACCCGGTGCAGCCGCCGCACTGCCACTGCTCGCCGGGGAACCACATGTGGTTGTAGACGATCAGCTGTGACCTACCGTCGAAGATGTCCACCAGCCGGACCGGTCCCTGCTCGCCCTCGAGGGTGTAGTCGGGCATCTTGACCATCGGCATTCGGCGACGCTGCGCGGCGATCGCGTCGAGCTCCCGGGTCGCGGCCTTCTCCCGGTCACGCAGTGCATCGAGTTGGTGTTGCCAGGTGTCGGCGTCGACGATCTGCGGTAGTGCGCTGGCAGTCATGGGGCTCCTCGAAATGATCCTCGGTGTCCACGGCAGGTGGCTCACAGGTATAGACCGTGCCCGGTCGCGGAACTCATCGGTGGCCAGGGCAAAAGGTGTGCTCGACGCCTGGGGTCGGGCTCGCTCGGCCTGCACCAGTGGTGCCGGCGGACCAGCCGAGGAAGCGGCCGCCAAGAGAGGACTTTAATCCGCGGACGAGGTTTCGATTTACGGAGCTTCTGGCATGTGGTGGGGGACTGTTGCGAGTTGCCCCGCTCTGCCCGACGTTCCGCCGGAACGGTCCCGGGCTGCTGGGGGCGACCCCACGAAACGAGGATGACCATGGCTCGCCCCTGGACGACGTTGCTGGCCGGTCTCGCAGGCACGCTCGTCGTCGTCGGCGTCTCCGGCGCCGCCGCCGACCCCGTCGCTTCGTCCCACCACACCACAGCAACCCACGAGGTCGCCGGTGCCGCATCCGGCAGGCCGACGGTCTCGATGGTCACCCTTGTCACCGGCGACCGGGTACGGATCACCACCCAGGCTGACGGGTCGCGGACTGTGGTCCCCACGCCGCTGTCGGGCCGGGTGGCGCGGCCGTACAGCATCCGCTACCGGGGCACGGCGATCGAGGTCGTCCCCTCCGACGCCCGGCCGTTGCTGCGGTCGGGGCGGCTTGACCCGCGCCTGTTCGACGTCGCGGGCTTGATCGCCGCCGGCTACGACGACGCGTCGACGAAGGTGCTTCCGGTCGCCGCCCGACACGCACCCGGCCGGGGAGCGGTGGCGAGTCACGCCGACGGAGCCACCCTGGCGGGGCAGGAGACCACGGGGAACTCGACGCCGCTCGGTGTCCGGAAGAACGAGGCGGCGGCGTTCTGGCGTTGGCTCACCGGACCGAAGCCGGCCGAGGTGGGTGCTCCCCGGCCGGTCGGCGGAGCGCTTACGGCCGGTGTCGAGAACCTGTCCCTGCGCCTCCGACCGTCGGCAGTCCGCCCGGCGACCCAGCCATCTGCCGCGACCACGGACGCCGGTGCACCGGCGCGCGGCAGCGGGGCGCACCCGCACGCCCGAGCGGCAGCCGGCCCCCAGGCGGCGACGTACAGCGTCCTGCTGCGGATCATCGACCGCAACGGGAAGCTGCTCACCAACCTCGACGAGGGCTTCATCACCCAGCCGGTGGTCCTCAACCTCGACACCGAGGACATCTACAACCTGGAGCCCCGTAAGACCGGTGTGGGTGCCCAGGTGCCCCCCGGCAGGTACAGCTTCGGCGAGATCATCGTGACCGCACATGGATTCAAGCCGAGGAGCTACACCGACCTGGCACGCCCCAACTTCACGGTGAACGGCAACCTCACGATGACCCTCGACGCCCGGAACGCGCACGAGGTCACCGCGAGGATCCAGGCGCCGAGCCCGAAACCGATCGTCACGACGTTCGGAACCGTCGAGTTCTTCGCCGGGCGGCCGTGGACCACGCTGGTCACCATCCCGGCAGGTACGAACTTCCGCGCTTTCGCGAACACCACGTCCGAGGTGACCGACCGGGCGTACAACTTCGCGATGTTCCAGTCGCTGAACACCGGCTGGGGCATGTACGACCTGCTCGTCGGCGCACCGCAGCGGATCCCCGCGACCACGTCCTACGAGATCCGCAACGCCGACCTCGCCAAGATCAGGTCCACCTTCTATTCCCCCGGCACAGGTCTCGACCTCGACGGTGTGTACTTCCGCGAGTCCCAGCTGCCGGGTGACGTACAGGTCGGGCTCGGCGGCTTCTACGACACCAGGCTGCCGTCCAAGCAGGTGCACTTCACCAGCCCCACGTTCGGTTCGGAGCCACTGCCGTGGTCGGCGTCCCTGGACGTCGGGCCGAGTCCCCTGGCCCTGAGGTACTCGGAGCTCCGTACGCCGGTGCTCCTGCCCGCTGGGGAGAGCGTCGAGCAGCCGTGGAGCCCGGCCGCCTACCGGCCCGAGGCCAGCGGCGAGCGCAAGGGCGACCAGACGATGAACATCACCTTCGAACCGTTCTCGCCGTCGGTCGACAACAACCGGATCATCTGGTGGGACACGACCGGGATCACCGGCGGAGCCACGCTGAAGGGCACCGGGGTGCCCGCCGACACGGTTGACGCTCCGTTCCTGCTAGAGACCGGTCCGCAGGCCCTGCCGTCGGCGTGGTACACCCTCGACCTCCTGGCGCGGCACACACCCACCTGGTCGAAGTACGCCACCAGCGTGCACGCGTTCTGGAAGTACCAGTGCCACACGCCGGACGTTGTCCACCCGATGAGGCTCCTGAACATCCGGGTCTCCGGCGCGTTCGACATGTACGGCCGGGCACCTGCCGGCCAGCCGTTCCGGCTCGACCTCACCGTCGACCCGCCCCGGGAAACGGGGACGCCACAGACGGTCACCCTGTCGGTGTCGTTCGACGACGGGAAGACGTGGAAGGACGTGCCGACCACCCGGGACTCCACCCTCGACTGGCACGGCATCGTGAACCACCCGAACAAGCCGAACGGATTCGTCTCGGTCCGGGCCAAGACGGTCACCGACCGGTCCTATGTCTACAGCATGACCACGATCCGGGCGTACGGGCTCGTCGCCGCGACGTCCTGAGAGCGGGGGGGGGTGGTCGGGTGGCCGGCGGGCGCAGTGCGCGACCCGCCGGCCAACCCGTGGGATGTCTGTGGACGCTCAGGCCTTGGGTGAACCTGGCTACTTGAGGTAGGTGAGGCCGTCGGTGGTGATGGGTGCCGGTTCGTGTGGCGGCGGATTCCTGCAGGATGACCGGAGTTCGGCTGATCGAAGCGGTCCGGGTAGTCGCTCCACCCACCTACGCGACTCCCGGTACGCCACCAATCACTCCGGCAGCAACCAATCCCCCCGTCAGGCCCGCGACCGCCAGCAAGGCGGTCCCCCACACCCGACGTGATCTCACGTTGAGTTCCTCTATTCGTTTATGAAAATGTCCGATTTGAACAGAAAGGAAAGAGGGTGGCCCTTGCACGAGGTCCACCAAACCGGACGGAGACTACCGCAAGTGTGATCGCTGGGACCAGCTACAGAGTTGGGCACGGTTGCGGGTGCTTCCAGGCTCACCCGACTTCGCCACCTGGCCGCGGTCACCGCCATTCGGCAGGGAAGCAGGGCGGAAAGAGGACCTTTCTGGACCTTTCAGATCGATTCGCTCCAGGCCTCGATGTTCAAATGCGGTGGTGGGCTTGGGCAAAAGCGACAAAAGCAGCGGCCCTGCTTAGCTGTCCGGAAGAGACCGAAGGCCGGCGGAGGGGCGGGATCTCCGAGGCTCGGGCGCAGGGCCGTCGGGCGTGGTGTAGAAATACGCCCAGTTTTGAGCTGACGGGGGAATCGTCATCATTGGGGTGGGGAGTCGTCCATGTCTGCTTGGTGCCGGCCTGTCGAGACTGCAGTGTGCTCGACTCCGACGACGTGTCGCAGCCTCTACCGTCGGGGGTTCTCTGGCGGGCTGCGCGAGGGCGTGCCGATCGCCGGCGCCGGATCCACCGCCTCGTCTGAGGCGGTGGTGGCGTGTGAGGGCGCCGTGTGAGCTGGACACCGGTTCGGGCTCGAGCCGGTCGGGGTTGTCGAGGCGGGCGGTGTTGTCGGCTGGTCTGCTGGTTGCCGGGTGTGGCCAGGTGCCGCGGCCGACCATTCGGACGATCAGCCGCGAGGTCGGCGGCGATCCCGTGGTTCGGGAGTTTCGGGAGATCCTCGACCGTCGGGTGAAGGCACTCCGAAACGATGACGAGAGGACGTTCCTGGCTGACCTTGACGAACGGAACGACCGGCTTGTCAGGAGCCAGAAGTTGCTCTTCGCCAACCTGCGGCAGTTCGAGTTCACCAGGTTCGACTACGTGACAGAGCAGACCACCCATGTGGAGGACGGTGCGCTCATCCGTTTCGTCCCGGTCCTGCAGATCACCCAGCTCACCACCGACGCCGGACCTGGCGGGGTCGCACCCGCGGAGACGTTCCAGTACACACTGGTCCCGCGGTACGACAAGCTGTTCATCACAGAGATCGACGGCGTGACCACGGATGCGGAACAGATAGCCCATGGTCCGAAGGCAAATGCGCCGTGGAACTTCACGCGCCTGCAGGTGATTCGAGCGGGGAAGGTCTGGCTCGCCAGCGATTCGAGCGTCACCGATCTCGACCGCTACGCCGCCGTGGCGAAGGCCCACCTCCATGACGTTGAGGCCCTGTGGGGAGATCGGATCAGGTTTCCCGGCCATCTGCTGTTCTTCACGCGGAACACCAAGAACATGAAGAAGTGGTTCGGCCTCGGCTCGTTCGCCGGCTTCAGCTCCGCGCTCGAAGGCGTCGAGATTCCGTTACAGGGCGTACGGCGGAACGGGCAGGTCTACAGCGGCCAATACGCGGGCTCGCGGATCGTGGTCAACCTTCGAGTTGCGGAGGCGTGGAACGACGATCCAGAACTGGTGATGCGGCACGAGTTGGCACACGCGGTTTCCGCCCGGGCGACAAGTGTCGCAGGCAGTTCCGGCAACCTGGTGGTGTCCGCGCCTCGGTGGGCGATGGAGGGCTTCGCCCGATGGGTCGAGACGGTCGACAATCCAAGCCGGATGGACTATCTGCGCTATGTCGTACGGGTCGCGGTAGCCGCCGGCAAGTTCTCCGGAAAGCCACCGCGCCTGGAGGACTTCTTCTCAGAGGACGTCGTCTTCAGCTATGACCTCGGCGCCTCGGTCTTCGTCTACGTCGAGCAGATGAAAGGGCGGGACGCCGTGGTCGAGTTCTACGCCAGTCTGATCGCGCACAGCGAGCCCGCGGACTCACCGTTGGTCGACGAACCTGCCTTCGACCGAATCTGCCAGCAGGTGATGGGCATCAGAGGACCTGCGTTCCTCCAGCAGTGGGCCGACTTCGTTCGTAGGGGGGCGATATGACGGAAACCCCGCGGGCCTACACCAGCCAACGCGGACACCCTGGATCGGACGGACATGGCCCGCCGCACGGGCAGCCAGCGTCGCACGGAGATTCGAGGTCGCACGGACACCCTGGGCCGTACGGAGGTCAGTGGCAGCCGCTTCAGGGCCAGTGGCCGGGGCCGGGCGGGCAGTGGCCGCATCCATCCGTTGCGCACGTCGTACCTGATGCTGTCCCCGCCCGTCGACCGGTCCGCCGCCGAACGGGCCGCATCGTGGCCACCACCGTCCTGGCTGGCCTGTTCGCCTTCACCGCGGGCGGGATTGGTGGTTACGTCGCGGCGAGCAGGCTGACACCTCAGTTCGGGCCCACACACTGTGTCGGTTCCGCCAAGGCCTGCATACCGGAACTCGATGCCGCGAGTGTCATCGGCACGTTGAAGGCGCAGGGCCACACGTGCACGAAGTCCGCCGACAACCGAAACTGCGTGCTGCAGATCGGCCTCACGCAGTACGCCTTCACCCTGGAGATGGTCGGCGGTCAGATCCGCACGTACTCGGCACAAGTCAGCACGGTGATCGACGGCGCGCCCAGCAGCGAAGCGACCCAGCCCGGCAAGGCGGCCATCTCCTACCTGGAGTGGTCAGCCCACCTCCCCTATGCACATGAGCCGGAGTTCGAAGCACAGATCAACACGTGGCTACACCGGCAGGTAAAGACCCGCGCCACGGCAGTGGCCGACGTCGGAGGTTACAGGTACGAGATCGATGCCACAGCAGGGAACATTGTCGACCTCGACGTGGACGCGGTGATTCGACGATGACCACACCAGCCTCCCCGCAGTGGCAGCCGCGACCACACCGCACGACGCCGGCACTGCCACCGCATCAGGAGCCACCGCCACCGCCGCTCGCAGGGCGGCACCAGCCGCAATGGGCGCCGCCGCCACCGCCGCCACCGCATCAGGAACCGCCGCGGGCGTGGGAATATCAGCCGCAATGGGGAATGCAGCCTCCGCTCTCGCCCAGCCCGGAGCCGCATCGTTCGTACCCGCCCGCACAAGGCTTCCCGCGGCGGCGCCGGCGACTGGCGATCGTGGTTGCGCTCGTGTTAATGCTGCTCGTGGCCGGGGGAACAGGGGCGGCGATCGGGGTTGTCGCAGGTACCGGCCCGAAGGGACCGACCGACCCGCCAACCGTCGATGCCCACTTTCCGCATGGGACGCAACGCTACATACGCGGAGTGACGGTGTCGGCAATTGCCAGGGACTGGCTTGCCCAAAAGGAATGGACGTGCGAGTTCCACCCGCGCATCAACAGTCGATCATCCAGACGCGCGGAGTGCAGTCCTCGAGGTAATACCGCGAGCGAGCTCGAGGTCACCATTGCCTACGACTCCGAGAAACGTGTACGAGAGGCAGACCTGATGTGTGCCTACGGACCGGGCAACCCGACCTGCAAGGAACTGTTCACCGAACTGGCTGGCATCTTGCTCGCACGAGACGAGAGACTGCGCAAGCAGGCGGTCCAGTGGACCGGCGCGAACGTCGACAACGACGCCTCCACAGTCATCGGTGAGCTACGCCTGGTCGCCACACTCTCGCCCCACACTCTCGACTGCACACCAGCGAGCTGACCGCCCAGCGCCGCAAGGGAGGGCAATCTGTCCGGACGTCACAACCCCGGGTGCGCGGTAGTCGCGCGACACCGCCGTCCTGCTCAGGACAGCACGCGGTAGGTCACGTGCGTCACCGTCTTCGCTACTCGCGATTCCACCTGCTCGAGTTTCAGCGGCGGGACACCCTCGAACAGCCGCGCGCCGGCGCCGAGGGTGAGTGGCGCAATGTGCAGCCGTAGCTCGTCGACCAGGCCGGCGGCGAGGTACTGGTTGATGGTGGCCGCGCCGCCCTGGAGAGAGACATCGCCGTCGCCGGCCGCCGCGCGTGCCTGTGCCAGTGCCGACTCGATTCCGTCGGTGACGAAGTAGTACGTGGTTCCACCGTCCATCGGCTGCGGGTCGCGCGCGTGATGGGTGAGCACGAAGACCGGGGCGTGGAACGGCGGATCGTCGCCCCACCAGCCGTTCCACTGCCGGTCCCACTCGCCACGCACGGGGCCGAACATGTTGCGGCCAATCACGAACGCCCCAGGCGCTGTCGGCTGCTCGACCTCGGCCGGGTTCTCCTCGGAGCCGTCGAACATCCAGGCGTGCAGCTTGTCGCCCCAACCGTCGCCGCCGTCCTCGCCGAACGGGCGTTCCTCGCTCTGGTTGGGCCCGGCCACGTACCCGTCGGCCGAGATCGTGATCTCGGCGATCACCTTGCCCGTACGTGTGGTCATTGCACTGTCCTCCTCGTGGCGACCCGCCGTCGCCTTCCCGGTGAGCTTTCTGTCACAGCATCCAACGCGACGTGGCCAACACTGCGTCTGCCAGACACTGTGTATCGTAGACACAGTTACTCGGTTCGGCAAGCCGACATTTCGCGTCCGGATCGCGGACGCCGAAGGGCTAGTCGCGATCTCCCTGCAGCGAATCGCGAGCGAGCTCAGCTACATCAAGGTGTCGCTCTACCGGTGGCGCATCCCGGCGGACGTCGGGGGAGCAAGCCATGGGACCAGGCGAGTCAGCCTGGTGTCCTGCTTCGGTCCGGGAGTGGTCCGGGAGTGCGGTGGCCCGTAGCCTGTCTCGGCACCCTCACGTGGGTGTGAACCCGGCAGGGCGATCCCCGCTCGTACACGACCAAGACCAGCGGCAAGGATGATCTACATGAAGATCGGCGTCATCGGTACCGGGCAGTTCGCCCGCAGTTTCATCTCGTTGTGGCAGATGCATCCCGACGTCGAGGCGGTCTACGCCTGTGACCTCGTTCCCGAACGGGCCAAGGAGCACCAGGAGAAGTACGACCTGGCCGGCACGTTCGCCGACGTCGAGGAGATGCTGGCCTCCGACGTGGACTCGGTGGCGGTGATGACCCAGCGCTGGACGCACGGCTCGCTGGTGCTGCAGGCCCTTGAGGCCGGCAAGAACGTCTACTCCGCGGTGCCGATGGCGATCACCGTCGAGGAGATCAAGGCGATCGTCGACAAGGTCACCGAGACCGGGCTGATCTACATGATGGGCGAGACCAGCTACTACAACCCGGCCGTGGTCTGGGCCCGCGACAAGGTCGCCGAGGGCGCGTTCGGACGGGTGTTCTACGCCGAGGGCGACTACGTCCACGACATGGACAACGGCTTCTACGCCGCCTACAAGTACAGCGGCGGCGAGGACTGGAAGAAGACCGCCAGCTACCCGCCCATGCTCTACCCGACGCACGCGATCGGTGGCGTCCTCGGCGCGCTGCCGACGTACGCCACAAGCGTCAGCTGCATCGGCATCGTCGACGATCGCGGGGACGGCGTCTTCGACAAGGACGTGTCGCTGTGGGGCAACGACTTCTCCAACATGAGCGGGCTGTTTCATCTCGCCGACGGCGGCGCGATGCGCACCAACGAGTTCCGCCGGGTCGGCTACTGGCAGGGGCATGAGTCCCGGTTCCGGTTCTACGGCACCGATTCGGTGATGGAGCAGACCGGTCACGGCGCCACCTGGAGCATCAAGACCGAGGGCGAGGACTACCGCAAGGGCGACACCCTCGACATCAGCGATCTCTTCTACACCCGCGAACGTCAGATGCCGGAGGGATTCGGCGACGTCGACCCGGCACTGATGCAGAGCTTCGCCTCCGGCACCGCCAAGGTGCAGGACCGCAGCCGGCTGCCCAAGGAGTTCGAGGGCGCGCACAACGGGCACGAGGGCTCCCACCACTTCCTGGCCGACGATTTCGTCCGGGCGGTGACAACCAAGACGCAGCCGCCGGTGAACGCCTGGAAGGCGGCCCGGTTCACGCTGCCGGGTGTGATCGCGTTCGAGTCGGCCCGCCAGGGTGGTGCCCGGTTGCCGATCCCGGACTTCGGGGACGGCCCGGAGAATCCTGCCTGGTGAACCCAGCAGCCGCCGGACGTGAGCCGGGAGGTTGCCCCGCTAGTAGCGCCGCCGCCCCCGTCTGTAGGGCGTGAAGGCGGCGGGCTCTTCGTTGCCGATCCAGTCGCCGTCGGCGAGTCGGCGGAGGCTGGCTTCGAGGTCGAACGTCAGCCAGCGGGACAGCTGCGGGTGGGCGCGGTGCTGCCACAGGCCATACGGCCCTCGCAACGTCTCGAGGTAGGCGACGAGCTCTCGCACTCGTCGGTCCTGCGGTGAGACGCCGCATCGGGACGCGAGGTCGAGGAGAAAGGCGAGATCGAAGGTGACGTAGAAGGTGACCTGTCCCATGGCACGTTCGAGCCCGACGAGGCGGGAGACTTCCCAGCCGAGCGTCGATTCGTCTCGGGTCTCGCGGGCGAGGAGATGGTCGACGCCGATGCGGGCGGCGTCCGATCGTCTCCGCTCGGGGTGCAGCGCGAAGCAGGCGACGGCGCCGGTCGTCGACGATCGGCACCCAGCGCCTCGGGTGAGTCGCCGGTAGTCCTTCTCCGGCTGTGAGGGGCGTCCGGGACCGCCGAGATCGGCTTTGGGTCCGGACGGCCAAGACCCGTCGGGGAGGCGTACGCCCAGGAGCCACTCGTAGGCGCGCTCGGCACGAGGGTCGGTGGCAAAGCCCGCGGCGGCGATGCCGCGCAACGGCACGACGGTCTGCATGGGGACGAACCGCGGGCCGTCTGATGGGGCCAACTGTGGCTGTGCCTTCCGGGTGGGCTTGGGTGCGGGCTGATCGTTGTCGTCGTCGAGCCAAACTCGCCACGACCCGTCCGCCTGCTGGCGGGCGAAGATGGCGTCGACCGCGTCACCCAACTCGGGGCCTGCGTACCCGAGGTACGCGAGCTGACAGAGCAGGTAGCCCGCAGCGTTGGGCCGGTGGCGCGCGGCTTCGAGCCGAGCGAGGAGCGACCGGACCACGGCGCTCTCGCGGATCTCGGCGCGCGACGCCTGCACGTCGTCGTTGTCAGCGGTGATTCCCTCGAGCTCGACCGCCGCGCGCCACTGGAGCGACGGGGACGGATCTCCGAGCAGGAGCGATGTCATCTTCATGTGAGGGCCTCGAGGAGGTACGGCGCGGTGGCGGTGTCGGCCTTGGCGAGTTCTTCGGGTGGGCCCTCGAAAACGATCTCGCCACCGTCGGGTCCGGCACCGGGACCCAGCTCGATGAGCCAGTCGCAGGTGGCGAGCAACATCGGGTCGTGTTCGACGACGAGGACGGTGTTGCCGGCGTCGACGATCGTGTCGAGGGCGCGAGCAAGCACGGCGACGTCGGTGACCTGCAGACCGACGGTGGGCTCGTCGAGGACGTAGAGGCTGCCCTCCTTGGCGGGGCGCGCGAGCTGTTTGGCGAGCTTGAGTCGCTGCGCTTCGCCGCCCGAGAGGCTCCAACCGGGCTGGCGGACGATGAGGTAGCCGAGGCCGAGCGCGAGAGCGGCGTCGCCGACGCGGTGTACGGCGTCGATGTCGCCCCACTCCTGGACGAGTTCGCCGATGGTGAGGGCTTCGATGTCGGCGAGGGTTCGGCCCCGCTCGACCAGGGCAGCGACCTCGCGGCGGTAGCCGGAACCGCCGCACGCCTCGCAGATCTGGGTCACCGACGGCAGGAACGACATGCCCTCCTGCCACGTCCCCTTGCCGCCGCAGGCGTCGCAGCCGTAGGCGAGGTCCTTGATCGTGATGCCCTGCTCGCGGGCCACTTCGCTGGCGGCGAACGACTTGCGGACCGCGTTGATGAGCCCGAGGAACATGCCGGGTGAGGTGATCTCGGCGCGGGCCTGGTCGGCGACGATGGTGCGGGCGGGCGCTCCCGAAATGGCGTCGTGAACGCCGGGCTGGACGCGGATGACACCGACGCCGGTGATGTTGGTCTTCGGTCGCGCCAGCCCCAGCGCGATCGTGTCGACGACGAGCGAGGACTTTCCCGACCCGGACACACCGCACACGCCGACCTGCACGCCGAGCGGGATGCGGACGTCGAGGCCGCGCAGGTTGTTCTCACGTACGCCCGTGACGTGCATCCACCCAGTCGGCACCCGGCGGTCGCGGCGAGGGACCGAGATTCCTCCGTCGCGCACCGCCCGGGTGACCGACTGGTCGCTGTCGAGATCGATGAGGCGGCCGCCGGCACGTCCCGGACCGGGGCCGATCTCGAGGACGTCGTCGGCGGCGCGGATGAGCGTCGGGTCGTGTTCGACGGCGATCACGGTGTTGCCGGCGTCGCGCAACTCGCTCAGGGCGCCGGCGAGCGCGGCTACTTCTGAGGGATGCAGCCCTCGGGACGGTTCGTCGAGCAGAACGGTCATGCCGACGAGCCCGCCGCCGAGCACCGACGCCAGCTTGATCCGCTGCGCCTCGCCCGCGGACAGGTTCCAGGTCATCCGGTCCAGCTGGAGATAGCCCAGCCCGACGGAGCCCAGGAAGCCGAGACGTTGCAACGCGACTGCGCGGGCGTTCGCCGCGTGTTCGTCGTCCGGCTCGTCCATCGACGCCAGTAGGTCCTCGAGCTCTGTGAACGACGCCGAGAACAGGTCGCTGCGGTCGCGGCCATCGAGGCGAATCGCCAAGTACGCGGCGCGCAGCCGCTTCCCGCCGCACTCCCGACACGGGAACACCGTGGTTTCCTTGCCGCCCAGGTCGTGTTGGGCCCAGTGGTTCAGGCCGACCCAACCCTCGACGCCGAACAAGATCGCGTGCCGGGCCTCGTCTGACATCTCGGACCATGGCGTGGTGGTCGGGTCGAAGTCGTAGCGCCTGATGAGCGCCTGCAGGAACTGGTCCGCGGAGGTCACGTGCACCCACGCGAGCGGTCCGCCGAAGATTCCCGAGCCGAACGGTGCGTCCGGCTTCACGATCACCTTGTCGAAGTTGAATTCCCGCTCGACGCCGAGACCGAGGCACTGCGGGCAGACGGCCGCGGGCGACCCGATGAGGTGACGCGGTTCGATCGGCACCGCGCTCGTCGCGCAGTCGTCGCAGGCCCACACCCCTTCAGGCTTAGGTGAGGTACGGCAGACGTTGTCACCACCGCACGCGAGGCAGGTCCTCACACCGGCGCGCGCCAGGACGAGCGTGATGAGGCGGTCGAGGTCGCTGGAGCGGCCGACGGTCGTCCGGGCCGCATGCTCGGCGGCAGGCCCACCCGGACCGAGGTTCGTCCCGCCCGCGTCGATGGTCATCGTCGGGCCCAGCCCGGTGAGCGAGTCGACCGGGGCTTCCGGTCCCTCGCGTACCGACTGGCGCTCGTAGACCGACAGACACTCGAGCAGTCGCCGCGTGGCTTCGGCGGCGACGACGTCGTGGACCAACGACGACTTGCCCGAACCCGACACGCCCGTCACGACCGTGAATCGGCCCTTGGCGAAGTCGACGTCGACACCCTGCAGGTTGTGGGCGCGGGCGTCTCGCACCCGGATGGCGTCGCTCGAGCGTCGGACGGCGCGTGGCTTGGCCCGCGGCGTGACTCTTGGTTGTTTCTCGGCAACGGGTGGGCCGCTGTGCTGCAGACCTCCGCCGTCAGGGCCACCGCCCGGGCCGAGATCGATGCGCCAGTCGGCGGAGGCGATCACGTCTGCCTGGTGTTCGACGACGACCACCGTGCAACCGTTGGCGGTCAGTGTGTCGAGCACGTCGAGGAGCCGGCCAAGGTCTGCGGGGTGAAGGCCGGTCGTGGGCTCGTCGAGCAGCACGAGGTCGCCGGACTTTGCCTTGGTCACCTCGCGAGCGAGGCGGACGCGTTGCGCTTCACCGCCGGAGAGACTGGGTGAGGCTTGCCCGAGCGTGACGTAGCCGAGCCCGACCTCCTGCAGAGTCGCGAGGATGCGCGTCACCGACGGGTGCTCGGCGAACAGCGTGTGGGCCTCGTCGACGCTCAACTCCAGCACGTCGGCGATCGACCGACCTTCCCACGTTGCTTCGAGGACCTCCGGCCGGTAGCGGCGGCCGTCGCAGGCCTCGCACGGCATCCAGATGGGCGCGAGGTCGCTGAGGCTGATGGCGACCGCGCCCATCCCCTCGCACTCCGGGCACGCCCCTTCGGCTCGGTTGAACGTGAACTCCGACGCGGACCGCCCGGTCTCGTTCGCGAACACGTCGCGGATTCGGTCGAGCACCTTCGTATAGGTCGCCGGATTCGAACGCGGGTTGTTGCCCAGCGGCTTCTGATCGACGGCGATCGCGCGTACGGCTGGAGCGTCGAAGGTCGAGCAACCGATCGGTGCGTTGGCTCGGATCGAGGCCAGCAACACGTCGCGGGCGAGCGTGGTCTTGCCTGCTCCCGACGGGCCCGTGATGACGGTGAGCGCCCCGAGCGGGATCTCGCAGTCGAGGTCGCGCAGGTTGCGCAGGTGGGCGCCAGTGATGCCGATCCGCCCCTCCGCGAGCGGGCGGCGCTCACGACGCGTGCGCGTCGTCGCCGAGAAGCCGCGACCGGACGCCGTGCCGGCGCGCCACAGTTCGGCGGGCGTCCCTTGGAAGACGAGTTGGCCGCCGCCGCGGCCTCCGGCCGGGCCGATCTCGACGACATCGTCGGCCATGGCGATCGCGGCCCGGTCGTGTTCGACCATCAGGACGGGCCCCGGCAACGACGCGATGGCATCCAGCAGGCGTTTGAGATCGGTGTGGTGCAGCCCGATGGTCGGCTCGTCGAGGACATGCAGGAGGTCTTCGAGCCGGCCCCCGAGCACGACCGCGAGTCGCGTCCGTTGCGCCTCTCCGCGCGACAGTGTCGGCATCGACCGGTCGAGGCTGAGGTGGCCGAGGCCCAACGTGACCAGCGGCCTCAGTCGCCGCAGCAGCTCATCCTGAATTCGTGCAGCACGCAGGCCGACTGGCAGGTGGTCGACGAACTCGAGAACCTCGCTCACCGAACGGGCCAGCAACTCGGTCAGGGTGACGCCGGCGATGCGATGCGACGACGTGTCCAACGGGGGTGTGGGGATCGTCCCCCCACGAGGCAGCGGGGGTGTGGGGATCGTCCCCCCACGAGGAACCGCCGCGTCGCGAAACGCGGACGGCTCCAGCGGCCGGACCCAGGCGGAGCACCTCGGACAGATCGGCTCCCGCAGCACCGGAGTACCGCCGAGACGGACCTCCGGTGAGCCCAACGCGTCAGCACGCTCCAGCGTGGCGCGAACGTCCGCCGCCGACGCTCCCTGTTGCAGCGTGGCGACGCGTACGACCACGTCGTGCGGGACCGTCGGGTCGAGCCGCGGCACGCGGCTGGAGTTGTTCGCCGCCCACGGACGCCCGTCGATCGTGACCGAATCGAATTGTCCGCGCAGCCCGGCAAGCAGACGCGCGTGGCTGCGGCGAAGGCTCCGCACCACCGCCACCTCGACCTCGACAGTGCCCGCGGTCGCGAGCATGTCCAAGGCGATCGCGAGCCGCTCTTCGCGCGACACCGCCCGTACCGGCACCTCGCAACGCGGGCAGGAGACGTCGGCGAATCGGGCGTAGAGAATGCGTAGGAACGGGTGCAAGCCAACCGACGTCGCCACCGTCGAAGCCGGATTGACGTTCAGCACGTTCTGGGCAATCGCGACCGCCGGCCCCAACCCCTCGATGCTGCGTACCTGCGCGGCCGGCACGCGTCCGCCTCGACGGCCGAGTGCGAGCGTCTCGATGAACCGGCGCCGCGCCTCGGTGTAGATCACGTCGAACGCGAGCGACGACTTCCCCGAGCCGGACACGCCGACGACGGCAGTCACGCCGGGCCCGAACGTGACGTTGACGTCACGCAGGTTGTGCTCGGCCGCGCCCAGAACCCTCAGCTTTCCCACCATTTCGCGAACGCCATCTATCTGCGAAACGCGGCTCTGGTCGCGGCCGCAGCTGCGTGGATGTACTCGGGGTTGAACCACTTCCAGTCGACTTCGGCGCCGCCGTCGTGGTGCCTGTCGATGTGACGCCGGTACGTGTAGGCCATGAGGTACAGCGGCCGCTTGCGCATCACCGCCTCGAGTCGGTCGAGTTCGTCGTCGGTCAGCTCGATGTGTCGGCTGTAGGCGTTGACGCCCGCGTCGATCGCTTCCTCATTGAGCCAGGTGCCCCACATCAGGTAGGCGAAGTCGGCGAGGCGCGGACCACGCCCAGATCCCATCCAATGGATTGCCACCGGACCTTGCTCGGTCACGACCACGTGATCGGGGCTGGCCATGAGGTTGCCGTGGAGCAACGCCTCGGGAAGACCGTGAGCGTCATCGGCCGCGCGCACCTGGTCGCGGAGCTGCTCGAATCGCTTGCGATGGGCCTCCGCGACCTTCGTGTCCGCCGCGTCGAGAAACGACAGGGAGGCCAGCAGGTCCTGACGCGGGCTGCCTTCACGGCTGGGGTCATCCCCCAACGCTTCTGCGGGGTTGTCGTGCCGCTCCAGGAATCGCAGGATCGCGGCGTCGCCCTCGGTGCCGGCCCTCGGACGGGCGGGGTGAAACGCACGGGCGATCCACGGGTCGCCGTCATTCCTGTCGATGCGGAAGACGTACGTGGCGTGCAGACTCAGCTTCGTCGCCGCCGTCGCGTCGATTTCGTACCGATCCCGTAGATGCGCGAGCAGCCGGTCAGCGGCGGGCACGTGGTCCATGCGCGCACCGAGGCCCTCGAGATCGGTCAACGCCCCGGTATAGCGCTGCCCGGTCTGCTCGGCGTGGCGCCGGACGACCTTCTTGAAGCTTGCGTGCCTGGTCATGACAAGCCTCCTCTGAACACCTTCGTCCCCCAGCGACGCGGTGGTGGAGAGAACGGCTTGTGATATCGACGACCGAGAGGGCGAATTCCCCTTCGTCAATGGAACTCCGACTGGGGCGGGATGTTCCACAGCTCGGCGACCGGTCACCGCCGTGGCGGCACAATCGCTGACCGACGCAGCACTTGTCAAGCGTTCGACTGCGGGTCGAGATGCCACCGAAAGTGCTGCGATCGGCGATGCCGGTGCCGGCATGTCCGTTCGTCTGAAGGGAACAGACGCACGCGTACGACCGTCCGCGTGCCGCCCTGTTCGGCGTCAGTCCCACCGGGTCCCGGCCGGCACCCGGAGAGTTGTGTTGATGCGGTTGAAGAAGTTGGTGACCGCCACCATCAGCACCAGGACATGGAGCTGCCCCTCGTCGTAGTGCCTGGCGGCCTCCGCCCAGATCTCGTCGGTGACCGCGCCGGGTCGGTCCGAGAGCCGGGTCGCGGCCTCGGTGAGGGCGAGCGCCGCCCGCTCCGCGTCGTCGAAATGCGGACTTTCGTACCACGCGGCGAGGGCCAGTAGCTTCTCAGGTCCGATACCGGCCTTCCTCGAGGTCTCGGCGCCGGCGTCGACGCAGGCGCTGCAGCCGTTGATCTGGCTCGCGCGCAGATGCACCAGCTCCAGCGTCTGACGGGGTGCGCCCCCGGCGTAGATGGCCTTGAAGAGGTGCTGGACGCCGGTGGCGACGTCGGGCTGAACCCCCGCGTTCTGGATTCGTGCTTTCATCGTTCCTCCGTGGGACAGATCGTGGATCTCTGGACGGCACTACGACGTACGGCGGCGGCAGGAGGTAACGCCGGCCGCGGCGGGAAGTAGCACCGGTCCGGGCGTTACCTCAGGGGCTCGCGATGCGTCCTGATAGGTGACACAGCCGCCCGCGCCGGGGGGAAGACCGTGACTGAGCAAGAACAGATCGCCGCCGAGTTCGAGAGCCATCGTTCCTATCTGCAAGCGATCGCGTTCCGCATCCTCGGCTCGCACGCCGACGCCGACGATGCCGTGCAGGAGGCGTGGCTGCGCCTCGCCCGCACCGGCGGAGGGGGTATCGAAGACCTGCGCGGCTGGCTCACCACCGTGACCGGACGGATCTGCCTCGACATGCTCCGCAGGCGCGGCGTGCGGGGCGAGCAGCCGCTTGAGCTGAGCGTCGGGGTGCTCGGGCGGGAGGACGCCGGGGGCTCCCGGGCGGATCCCGAGGAGGAAGTCCTGCTCGCGGACTCCGTCGGCCTCGCGCTGTACGTCGTCATGGACGCCCTCACCCCGGCCGAGCGGGTGTCCTTCGTCCTCCACGACGTGTTCGAGATCCCGTTCGACGGCATCGCCGCGATCCTCGGCCGTAGCACCGCCGCCACGAAGATGCTGGCGAGCCGGGCACGCGGACGGATCCGTCTGGGGAAGCCGGCGGCCGCAGCGGAGGCGGCGGAGCAGGAGGTCGTCGACGCGTTCCTCGCGGCAGCCGGCCGGGGTGACATTGCGGGACTGCTCGCCGTGCTCGCCCCCGATGTCGAGCTCCGGCAAACCAGCCCCGCGGGGAGCCGTGTCGTCCGCGGCGCGAACGAGGTCGCGGCTAAGGCGACGCTGGGCGCACGCTCGGGCGCACTGGGTCATCCGGCGGTCGTCGACGGTGCCCCGGGCATCCTCATCACGGTGGGTGGGCGGCCGGTTTCGGTCATGGCGTTCACGGTCACCGGTGGCGCCGTCACGGTGATCCGCCTGCTGTCCGACCCGGACCGGTTGGCCCAGGTCGTCCCCTCGTGGGTCGCGTGAGACAGCGCGTGTGGGGCTGACCAGTTGGCCGTGGTTGGATCCCGCGACTGGTTGCCTGGGTGACGTCGTTGTGGAACCATGCGGCGGTGAATATATTCGTGCTCTGCACCGGTCGGTGTGGATCGGTTACATTCTCTCGGGCATGCGGGCACCTGACGAACTACACTTCCGGCCACGAGTCCCGAGCCCGGCTTGTCGGCCCGGAGCGGTTTGACTTTCCGGCGGACCACGTGGAGGTCGACAATCGGCTTAGCTGGCACCTCGGGGCTCTCGGTGCTCGATACAGCGACAGCCCGGTTCTGTACGTCCACCTCCGCCGAGATCCTGACGCCGTTGCCCGTAGCTTTCTCAAGCGCTGGAACTCTGCGTACCGCGCATCGATGATTCGCGCTTTCGGACACGGAATCGTCAAGCGTGTCAAGGATTGGCCAGAGGAGCGGCGCCTCGAGGTTTGTCGCCACTACGTCGACACCGTGACGGCCAACATAGAGACCTTCCTTCATGGCCGGAGCGCCATGACGATGTGGCTCGAATCTGCCGAAACGGACTTTCCATCCTTTCTCGACCGCATCAATGCGAAAGGGGACCTCGAGGCAGCTTTAGCCGAGTGGAGTGTCAAGCACAACGCCTCGAAGAAGCCTGCCTTGTCGTCAAGTTAGCCTCAATCAATTCCGATCTAATTAGTAGGCATTGCCTGCGATTCGGACTCGACCGATTGCTTGTTGTGAGTGGAAGCCAGCTCGCGGCCGGGCCTTGGAGACCTACGAGCTGGCTTCAATGTGAAGCCCTGCTCTCCGCAGCCAGGTGATCCTGCAGGTCAACGGGCTGCTCATCATCGCGACGATCCAGGGGAGGACCGCATGCGTGTGCCTGACATCAGCGTCATCATTCCGGCGCATAACGCGATGCCGTATTTCACCAAATGCCTTGATTCCGTCCTTACGCAGTCTCTCGGGACCGAGCGTATGGAGCTCATCGTGGTCGACGACGGCTCGACTGACGGCACCGGAGAGGAGTTGGACAGGTGGGCGGCGCTGCACCCGGATGTGATCCAGCCAGTTCACCAGGAGGCGTCTGGAGGTCCGGCAGCCCCACGCAACAAGGGTCTCGATCTCGCCCGGGGTCGTTATGTCTACTTCGTCGATGCAGACGACTATCTCGGTCGCGAGGCGTTGGAGCGGCTGCTCCGGACCGCCGAGACAAACGCCGCTGACATCGTGCTGGGTAAGATGAAGGGAGTCGGCGGACGCGGCGTGCCGGAGTCGATGTTCCGTAGCAACCAGCCCGATGCCGATCTCTTCAGCTCCAGGGTCTATTGGACGTTGTGCTGCTTGAAGCTGTTCCGTCGAGACCTGCTCGAGGAGCACTCGATACGTTTCCCCACCGATCTGTCGAACTGTTCGGACCAGCCCTTCACCGCGTTGGCATACCTTCGGGCACGCCGGATCTCGGTCGTGGCCGACTATGACTGCTACTTCGCCATCCGCCGCGACGACGGCAAGCACGTCACCAGGTCGGGCGGCACCGAGTCCCGGCTCACCGTCCTGGAACGCATGTGCGCGCTGTTGGCCAGTGAAGTTCCCGCGGCAGACAAGCGCGAGCACCTGCTGCGGCGACACTTCGAGTTGGAGCTGCGGCACGTGATGAGCCACCTCTCCAGAGAAAAGAATCGGGCCAAGAAGGAAGCGTTGTTCGCGCGGATCGTCGCACTTGTCCGAACCCATCTCACGCCAGAACTTGCACAGCGGCTGCACCCGTGGTCGCTCCGGCTCCGGTATCACCTGGTCGAACGCGAGCTCCTTGACGTCCTGATGGAGGTCCATCTCTTCGAGCGGAGCTACCGGCCTTTCAACCTCACAGTCGAGGGTGATCGCTGTTTCGCCAATCTGCCGTACTTCCGCGATCCCGACGTGTCGATTGCCGACAGGTACTTCGATGTCACCGACTACCTGACGGTCAGCCACCAACTGATGACGTACACCCTCACGGGATCCGAGCTGCACCTTACCGGCACTGCTGGGCTCGATCGGGTGCTCGCTCCAGAGGACTCCACGATTGAGATCGCTGTCCGTGAGAGGGACACCGAGGCCCCGGAGTACTCCGTGACTGCGTCCCACACTGACGAAAGAGGATTCGAGGCACGCCTGAACATCCTTGACGTGGCCGACGGCAGGCCACTTCCCGACGGTATCTGGGACCTCTATCTCAGAGTCAGGCGTGGTGGCTTCACCAGGACAGCCCGGCTGGGAAGCCAGCGGACGTCTGAGCTTCGGACCACCACAGCCCTGCATCTCGCCGATGACGGCAACGCTGGCCTGCAGGCGGTAGCGACCTACTTCACCGTTCCGTACGGAAACCTCAGCGTCGACATCGGCGAGAGCAAACATAGTTTGAGCGACGCGGTACGGCTTGACCGCGCGGTCTGGGACGGCACCTCGCTTGCTGTTGATGGACGGTTCGATCTCGTCGACCACAACCCTGTCGCGGTCGCGCTCCACGCCGAGGACGGCATCATCCGGACCATGCCCATCGTGTCCGACAGCGGGAGGTTCACCGCGCGGCTTGATGTGGACGATCTCCCCGAAGGAGAGTGGACGGTGCACATTCGCGTGGGGACGACCGACACCTACCGCGACATCCCCGTCCCGTCTCAGCCCAGCCTTACTGGCGGCGTCCGGTGGGGAAAGCCGTTCCAGTGGCCGAGGTATGCGCGGCAGGTGCCGGACTCCGCGAGCCTTGCCATCCGCGTTGGGCGGATCAACCTTGTATGGCGGGCACGGCGTGCCGGATCGCGGGTTCTACAGCGACTCAGCGGCGTGTAAGTAGCGCAGCGCCCTTCTCCAGCGAAATGTTCTCGACCACGAGGCTCGGGTAGTCGTTACGCCACCGTTCGACAACGGCCTTCTCCTTCGTACGCGCGTAGTCGTCGAGAACGATGTGCGCACTGGCGGCCAGTCGGTCGTACAGCAACGGGATCGACGGGTAACGCGCGTTCCGCGACAGCTTGCTTGGTGGCCCGTCCACGAAAAGCAGATCGATACCGTCGAGGTCCTTCCAAGCAACTTCCGCGTACCAGTCGATCGACGAGCCGTCGAACGCGAACGGCTCCAGGGGTGCGCGACGAACCTCGGCGAGGTTGCCTACTTCGTGCCTGCGGAGAAGCTCTTCGGACTGTTCGGCGTATTCGGCAAGGTGCTCCAGTGCCACGACCTTGCCGTCGATACCGAAGCGGCGCATGGCAAGCGCGAGGCAAAGGGTGGACAGGCCGCTCCCACACTCGACGATCATTCGTGGCCGGTGGCGGTCTACCAGGTCGACCAGGAACAGCAACAGATCAGGTGAGGCCGGGAAGCCTCTGGATGCAGGGAGCGCGTGCTGAATGTCGAGGATCGCGTAGAGGTTCTGCATCGCCTCGACCTGCCGGAAGGTCTTGCGAAGGTCCCGGCGAACAAGGTTTCCGGTCGCGTTGAGATCTGCATCGATCTTCGACGTATCGAGTCGCGATACGCCTGCTAGAACCCTCTGGAGCAACCGGTGTGTGGTGACGATGGTGGCGAGGGTGCCAAGCACCAGGAGGCCGAGGACGGCAAACAATACTGCTGTAGCAAGTCCGATGGCCGAACCGGCTGCTGCGAGTGTCACGATCGCCAGCCACGCCACGCCACCGATGGCCGCATACCCACGCATTCTCACTGGCCGGTCCGTCCAATCGTCGTAGTCCGCTCGTGCGCTCCACACTCGCGGGCGGGTCTCCTACGTCTCCGTGGGCCGAGCCGCGCGGTGCCCATCGGGCGATGGTAGGGCACGGCACGGCCCCATTGCCACGTGGGCGGCCAACCAGGTCGCAGCGCTCTCGCCCGAGATCCAGCCATGATCTGGGCACGTCCCGTCAGCGGCGCTTTGATCCGAAAGAGGACTACTCCGGATCCGCTCGGTGGGAGCCTGGATGCCGTCAGGTGCCCCACTTCGTGGTCGAGTGATGACGTCATGGTCGGCGGTGTACTCGGGGTGGTGAGAGCACGATGGTCAGAGCACCTCGGCTGTCCCGTCGCTGACGCCCCGGGTGTCGAAGAGTAGTCGGGCCGCTCGGAGTGTTTTGGGGTTGTAGGCGGTGTGGGCTTGGAGCAGGAGGGTGACGTCGGCGGTGTGGAGGGCTTGGTCGAGGTCTTCCACTCGGGGCACTTCGGTGTCGTCGAGGATCCAGTGGTCGACGTG